>NZ_CFHRBF010000052.1:0-2011 GCF_984380535.1 Thalassoroseus sp. | reverse complement strand
TTCGGGCCGTGTAAAACACGCATACTCGCCCCGCACGCGGAGCCGAATGGATGGATTTGACATAGGGATAACCTCAAATGATGAGCGATTCCGGTTCGTGAGCGGTCATGTCGGTTCGTAGGCCGAGTTGTTCGTCGTAGAGTTCTTCGTTGAGCAATACGGCGTAGCAGTCGTGCCGGATCTCGATTTGGTGGGTGGCTAGTAGATTTCGAAAAATGTTTTCAAAAACAGACACGGTGTATCGTTGCAGGCGGCGACGCATTTTGAGACCGAGTGGTTTGTCACTCGCGAGGCGTTCGATCAATCGGCGTCCGCGTTTGCCGTAGGGAACGATGACCGGTTGGGCTTCGTCTTCGATCATTCGAAACCGCTTGGCAGCCTCTTTGAATTGGAAGATGGCCTGGTAGGGTTCGATGAACTGATCGAGTACGGCTTTGTCGTCCCAGTTCTTGTGACCTTGTTTCCAATAGTGCAGACGGAAGTACTGCTCGCCGGTCTCCAAAGCTAACAGGTCTTCAACGTCCGGCAGTAATTCGCGAGTCGTCTCGGCAGTACTGCCCAATAATCCGCGGAGTCTGGGACGATCAGTGTGTTCGAAGACAAACACTAGACCGCGATCGCGTTTGCCTTCGCGATTGCAACGGCCGGCGGCTTGGGCGATGGAATCGATGCCGGTCATGGCTCGATAGACAACCGGGAAATCAACATCCACGCCGGCTTCGATCAACTGTGTGCTGATCACTCGGCAGGACAGTTTCTTGGCAAGACGCTTGCGAATTTGTGTGATGACCTTCGCCCGATGGGCGCCACACATCCGTGTGCTGAGGTGGAACAAACCGTCCGATTGCGAACTCTGTTTCCGCAGGGATTCAAACAATTCGGCGGCGTGTGGTCGCGTGTTGACAATGCACAGAAACGATTCGTGATTGCTCAGTCGCGTAGTCAATTCGTCATCAGTGAGTGGACCGAGATTGGAGACATCCACCCGCTTCATTTGGCGATAGAGTTCCCGCGGTTCCGGGATGATTTCACGCAGCTTGTCCGCTTCGATGCCGATGCGAAAGTCGTTGTTGCGGGCAAGGGCCGGTTGCGTGGCGGTGCAGAACACAACCGTGCAACCATAGTTGCGGACGAGTTCCCGTAACGCCGCCAGGCACGGCCCGAGTAGTTCCACCGGCAGCGTTTGGGCTTCATCAAGTACGATTACGCTACCGGCAATTCGATGCAGTTTGCGACATCGCGATGTGCGGTTCGCAAATAACGACTCAAAGAGCTGCACGTTAGTGGTCACGATGAGCCGACTGTCCCAATTCTCGGCGGCAAGTCGTGTCCAAGGCGTTTCACGGTCGGCGTCGGGATCAAGATTGCTATGATGTTCCAGAACCGCATGCTCACTCAGACTCGCGAACACCTTGCGAAAGACATCGGCGGTTTGCTCGATAATACTGGTAAAGGGAATCGCATAAATCACGCGGTCCAAGCTGTATTTCTCGGCATGCCCTAATGCAAACGCTAAGGATGCAAGCGTCTTGCCGCCACCGGTCGGCACAGTCAACGAAAAGAACCCCGGCTCCCACTTAGTAGCGGATCGACACGCCGCGAGTACATCCTGACGTCGAGCGTTGACAAAACTCGCTTCGGCATTTTTTCCTAAGTCGTCCAGATACTGCGCGAGTGTCTCAGCCAATTCTTGAATGGACGGTCCCGACGCAGCCCGCAGCTTCGCCTGAGCGGAATTCATGAACTGTTCGGTTGCCAGAAAATCCGCATCGACCAAGCAGGAAAACAGCAGGCGGGTGAAGAACGCCAATTGGAATGCGGTCCGTCTGGTGTCACTCAAATCGTCAAATTGAATCTGTGGCAAGTCCGGTAGTTTGGCTCTCAAAAATTCCGTCGGTGCGTCGATGTAAGAATCTATCTTTTTCTTCAGTCGATCCTGCAACCCAGACCGACCGACCGGATTCTGATCCCGATCGTCCGCTAATCCCGCGTGATGCCCGGCCAAGCAGTA
>NZ_CFHRBF010000051.1:0-2023 GCF_984380535.1 Thalassoroseus sp. | reverse complement strand
ACACTCATGATCCAATTCATTTCGTTCTCCTCCGGCTCAGTGCCGAGTTTCTAAGTTGTGACCGTCGTTGGGTCGGACAATTGCCGTGACTCTCGCTCTGACGCAGAATCAAACCCCAGTCCGGCCTCCGGGTCGGTCGGTTCTTCCGGTTCAAGACGATGACCATCATCGTCTCCTCCATCTTCGTCGTGGCTCTCCGTGGGCAGATTGAAGACCACGTAAAGTACTCGTAGTACAAGCAGACTCATAATCATAGCGCTACACACGCCGCCAATCACAACTGTCGCCAGGGGTCGCTGCACTTCCGCTCCCATGCCCGTGCTGAAGGCCATCGGCACGAAACCAAGACTAGCGACGAGAGTCGTCATCAGAATCGGACGTAATCGTGTCATCGCGGCTTCCTCAACCGCTTCATCTAGTGAACGACCGCGTCTGCGTAGTTGTCGAATGGTTGAAACCAGCAGCATGTCGTCAAGTACGGCAACGCCGGACAAGGCGATGAACCCAACGGCAGCCGAGATCGAAAACGGCATATCGCGAATCCACAGGGCTAACACTCCGCCGATCCATGCGAACGGGACGCCCGTGAATACTCGCAGCGAGTCGATCCAATTGCGGTAAGTCGTGTACAGCAAGGCCAGGATAAGCAGCAGTGCGATCGGCACCACGATCATCAATCGCGTCTGTGCTCGCTCAAGGTTCTCGAATTGACCTCCCCATTCGATGCGATAGCGGCCTGGAGGCAACTGAACTTTCTCATCAACAACACGCTGAGCCTCGGCAACGAAGCTTCCAAGGTCACGGCCACGCACATTTGCTTCAATCGTGATGCGACGCTGATACCAGTCGCGTTTGATCGTGTTGAAACCTTCTACACGCTCGATCGAGGCCAGTCGGGAAAGCGGAATGCGTTGGCCCGATGGGGTGGCTACCAGTATGTTGCCAATGGCTTCCGGGTCAGCGCGCGCTTCTTCCGGCAATCGAATGACTAGCGGGAACCGCAGTTGCCCTTCATAGATCTCGCCGACATGGTTGCTTCCGAGGGAGCGGACGATGTTCATCACCGTGCTGGCGGGAATTCCGTAGCGAGCGATCTGGTCCTGTTTTACTTGAATCTGTAAAACTGGCTGACCCGAAATCTGTTCGATCTTCACATCCTCGGCACCGGCGATCGAGTTTATGGCACGCTCAATCTCGACGGCCTTTTCGTTCATCAAGTCAAGGTCGTCGCCATAGAGGATTGCAGCAACATCGGAACGAACTCCCGAGATCATTTCGTTCATTCGCATTTCAATCGGCTGCGACAACGCCAAACGCGGTCCCGGCAAATCGCGAAGTTCACGTTGCACGAGCGTTGTCAATTCTTCCTGCGTCTCCGCCCGCGTCCATTGCTCTCGTGGATGCAATGTGATGAACAGGTCGGTCAATTCGGTTCCCATCGGATCGGTCGCAACTTCAGCGGTGCCGATTCGACTCCAGACCTGATTGACTTCGTCAGGAAACTTTGCTAGCAGCACCTGCTCCATCCGCGTGTTGTATCGCATAGATTCTTCGAGTGGCGTGCCTGCTAATCGCACAACGTTCAGCGTGATGGCACCTTCGGAAAGCCGAGGGACAAACTCGCTGCCGAGGTTGGGAGCGACAAGGCTGAAAACGCTGACCAACAGCAGCACGGCCGAACCGATGACAAACGTCTTGTGGTGCATCGTGAATCGCAGCACCGGGGCGTAGAGCCATTTCAGGACGCGGATCAACCAAGGTTCGGTTTCTTTGACGTTCTTGGGAAGAAAGATGCTTGCCAAGACAGGCATCAACGTCAGCGATAGGACCATCGACCCGGCAAGGGCCATGATGACGGTGAGTGCCATCGGCCGAAACAGCTTGCCCTCGATTCCCTCAAGCGTGAGAATCGGCAGGTAGACGATCATAATGATCAGTTCGCCGAACATCGTCGGTTTGCGAACTTCAATCGCCGCTTCACGGATGATTTCAAGACGACTCTTGCCGTCCCGATTGTGAGCCA
>NZ_CFHRBF010000050.1:0-2397 GCF_984380535.1 Thalassoroseus sp. | reverse complement strand
GGTCGGAAAAAAGCGAACGTCAAGCTGCTGATGAATGCGGCATCACTACGACCGCTGCACAACGTGCGGCGGCGTTGCAACGACGAATGGACGAACTCGGAATCACCGATCCATATCTACTTTTGACTGCACCTCCAGACGACTATCCGAAACTGCGACGTCATTTACACAAACGATACCGCTTTGCACCGCTACCAGACGCGGGGCAGATTTTGAATCGATACGAGATCCATTCAGTCAAGGTTGAAAAACATTCCTGCAGCAACCCCACGTCCAACTGGTCGTGGGGTTTGTCACGCGCCAACTTATAAGAAAGAGATGGAGGAGTGCATGGTCGAGAAATCTACTAATGAAGCAACTGTACCCAAAACGGTCGACCCGCCAAACAACGCTGCACGAGAGCTATTGCAGTTGATAGTTTCTCATGTCTTTAAAAAATATTGTTGTACTCGCAAGCAAGCAGTCTCTATCAGTAGGTGTACTGCTACAAAGGAATCAAACTGAAGTCGAGAATCTCTGTACAAAGCTGCTGTTGACATAGGACTCAAATTGCAGCAGACGTGGGTCTGCTGCACACATTGCCGATTGACAGTCTTATGATCTTCTGTCTAGCCGATTTGAAACAAGCCCGCCTATTTTCTAGCTCGCTAGTGTAAAGGTCTGCAATCCGGATTTTTCCAGCACGAACGCTGCTCGCCCTTGCAAATTGAGAAACATTGTCAAGGCAACGATGGTAGTCACCTAAATTTTGGTCAAAAACGTGTCAAGTTATATAGGAGATGTTTAGCCATCCCTGAGCCAGTTGTTTGCTGTTTCGCCTGTTGATTTCAAGCATCTATGCCTGAAGTTGCCGGGCTTTTCTTGTTTGTGGTCGATGTCGTATCGGCCAAGGTTTGCTTCAGAAGGGAGAGTTTCGGAATGTCGCACATTGTGATGATCGAGACTGAGGTGCGGGATGTGGCTGCGGTGCGGGCGGCTTGCGAGCGGCTTCAATTGCCGGAGCCAAGGCATCGGACCGTCACGCTGTATAGTGGCGAGGCCACCGGTTGGGCGGTGGAGTTGCCCGAGTGGAAATACCCAGTGGTCTGTGATTTGGCGAGCGGGCGAATGCAGTATGACAATTTCAATTGTCGCTGGGGAGAACAACGTTACTTGGATGCATTTCTACAACGTTACGCGATTGAAAAGACACGGATCGAGGCACGACGTCAGGGACATAGCGTGACTGAACAATCGTTGGCGGACGGATCGGTCAAGCTCACGGTTCAAGTTGGGAGTCGCGTATGAAGACAATTGAAATCATTGTCTCGCCCCAAGGACAAACACGAGTCGAAACAAAGGGCTTCTCGGGAACGGAGTGCCAGCAGGCGACTCGGTTTCTTGAAATTGCCCTCGGACAAACGACAAGTCGGCAACTCACGGCCGAGTACTATCACTCGGCGACGCAGAACGAACAGCAGTCACGAACGGAGTAGTCCGTTCCCATCGCTTTACACACGAGCCTTCAAGTCCGCGCGACGAGCGTGTCCCGGACCTGAAGGCTCACTTCTTTGACACAGGAGACTTTTGATGAAGAAGACACTCAGAGACAATTTGCACGAACACGTCGCAGCCTGCTTTACGGGACTGTGGATTCAGTCAGCCGAACACGACGATGCGTTGGCCGAGATCGGAGCGTTGTGCGACTCGCAGAGGTGGGGATTGCTTGTCTGGGCATCGAACGCGGTCTGCATGGACCAAGTCGTCTCGATGAACCGGCCAACCGAAGTGATCCGCTGGCGGCAATTCGGTCGCTAAGCGGCGTGGCCGATCCTCAGGGAACCACGCTCCTCGTCTTACCCAACTTTCATCGGTTTCTGAACTCCGCGGAGATTGTGCAGGCTTTGCTTCGGCAGTTTTTCATCGGCAAGCAGATTCGCACCTTCGTGGTCGTCCTCTCGCCGGTGGTTGACATTCCCGTGGAACTGGAAAAGTTGTTCGTGGTTCTCAATCACGAGTTGCCGGATCGAGAACAGCTCGCGGAACTCGCTCACAGCGTGGCGACCGAACCGGGTGAACTGCCGGCTGACGATGAGTTCGGAAGAGTCCTGGATGCCGCCGCGGGATTAACGCGGTATGAAGCCGAGGGAGCGTTTTCGTTGTCGCTCGTTCGGGAAGGCCGGATTCAGCCGGAGACGCTGTGGGAACACAAAGCGCAGACGCTCAAGAAAAACGGACTCTTGCAACTGCATCGCGGCGAGGAAAGTTTTGACGACTTGGGCGGACTGTCTGCGCTCAAAGAGTTTTGTCTGCGGACGATGCGACGTCAGGGAACTGCCAATCCGCTCAAACGTCCAAAGGGCGTGCTACTGCTCTCGCCCCCAGGTTGTGGAAAGAGCAGCTTCGTGAAATGCCTGG
>NZ_CFHRBF010000049.1:0-2614 GCF_984380535.1 Thalassoroseus sp. | reverse complement strand
GCCGCCGAGGGCGTCATCACGTCGTAACTGACCCGCTCGACTTTCATTTCGGGCCGTGTAAAACACGCATACTCGCCCCGCACGCGGAGCCGAATGGATTGACACGCCATTTCCGTTTCCCCTTCATCGCCAGTTTTTGCCTGGGATCGAATACACTTGGCTTTTGCCGGTGATTTACTTAACAATTCATGTTAGTTAGAAGAGTATCTGATGTCTATTGACAAATTGATTTGGTTGCGAAATAATCCCTGTAGTTTGAGGTCAACATTCTCTAGATCGTGCAATAACCATGTACCACTCACTTAAGACTCGGAAAGATACGCTGAAGTGGCTCTGTGATGACTTCTTCATCGAAAAATATCCCAGGCCTGAAGACCTATTGACGGCAGAAGCGAGAAATGAAATCTACGATGAGTACTGCCGGATTTTCCGGCACTGGTTTTCCGATGCTGAGTTTACGCGAATGTTCGCACCAATTTATCGAAGCCGAATGTGTAATCCTCAGCCGCAGTTGATCGCGAAGTAGCATTCTTTTTCGCCTACTGGAGGTTGAGTTTCATGTCCTATGCGGACATGCGGATTGAAACATGTTTGTGAGTGCGGTTGCTGAGCTGCGCGAGTGGGGCGGTAATCGATACTTACCGTCCCACTTTTCGCATCAAGTATTGGTTTTCTTCTAGACAATTAGCGATTCCGGTTCGTGAGCAGTCATGTCGGTTCTTAGCCCGAGTTGTTCGTCGTAGAGATCTTCGTTGAGCAATACGGCATAGCAGTCGTGCCGGATCTCGATTTGGTGGGTGGCTAGTAGATTTCGAAAAATGTTTTCAAAAACAGACACGGTGTATCGTTGCAGGCGGCGACGCATTTTGAGACCGAGTGGTTTGTCACTCGCGAGGCGTTCGATCAATCGGCGTCCGCGTTTGCCGTAGGGAACGATGACCGGTTGGGCTTCGTCTTCGATCATTCGAAACCGCTTGGCAGCCTCTTTGAATTGGAAGATGGCCTGGTAGGGTTCGATGAACTGATCGAGTACGGCTTTGTCGTCCCAGTTCTTGTGACCTTGTTTCCAATAGTGCAGACGGAAGTACTGCTCGACGGGCTCTAAAGCCAACAGGTCTTCAACGTCCGGCAGTAGTTCGCGAGTCGTCTCGGCAGTACTGCCCAATAACCCGCGGAGTTTGGGACGATCAGCGTGTTCAAACACAAACACTATACCACAATCGCGTTTGCCTTCGCGATTGCAACGGCCGGCAGCTTGGGCGATGGAATCGATGCCGGTCATAGCTCGGTAGACAACCGGGAAATCAACATCCACGCCCGCCTCGATCAACTGCGTACTGATGACTCTGCAGGAAAGTTTCTTGGCAAGACGCTTGCGAATATGTGTGATGACCTTCGCCCGATGCTCGCCACACATCCGCGTGCTGAGGTGGAACAACCCGTCCGAACGCGAATTCTGTTTCCGCAGGGATTCAAATAGTTCGGCGGCGTGTGGTCGCGTGTTGACGATGCACAGAAACGATTCGTGATTGCTCAGTCGCGTAGTCAATTCGTCATCGGTGAGTTGGCCGAGATTGTTGACATCCACCCGCTTCATTTGCCGATAAAGTTCCTGCGGTTCCGGGATGATTTCACGCAGCTTGTCCGCTTCGATGCCGATGCGAAAGTCGTTGTTGCGGGCAAGGGCCGGTTGCGTGGCGGTGCAGAACACAACCGTGCAACCATAGTTGCGGACGAGTTCCCGTAACGCCGCCAGGCACGGCCCGAGTAGTTCCACCGGCAGCGTTTGGGCTTCATCAAGTACGATTACGCTACCGGCAATTCGATGCAGTTTGCGACACCGCGATGTGCGATTGGCAAACAGCGACTCAAAGAGCTGCACGTTAGTAGTCACGATGAGCCGACTGTCCCAATTTTCGGCGGCTAGTCGTGTCCAAGGCGTTTCACGGTCGGCGTCGGGATCGAGATTGCTATGATGTTCCAGAACCGCATGCGCACTCAGACTCGCGAATGTCTTGCGAAAAACATCGGCGGTTTGCTCGATAATACTGGTGAAGGGAATCGCATAAATCACGCGGTCCAAAGCGTGTTTCTCGGCATGCCCTAATGCAAACGCTAAGGATGCAAGCGTCTTGCCGCCCCCGGTGGGCACAGTCAATGAAAAGAACCCCGGCTCCCACTCAGCAGCGGATCGACACGCCGCGAGCACTTCCTGACGTCGAGCGTTGACAAAACTTGGATCGGCATTTCTTCCTAGTTCGTCCAGATGCTGCGCGAGTGTCTCAGCCAGTGCCCGAATGGATGGTCCCGACCCAACCCGCTGCCTCGCCTGAGCGGAATTCATGAACTGCTCGGTTGCCAGGAAATCCGCATCGACCAAGCAGGAAAACAGCATGCGGGTGAAGAACGCCAATTGGAATGCGGTCTGCTTCGTATCTTTCAAATCGTCAAACTGAAGCAACGGAAAGTCCGGCGGCTCGGCTTTCAAGAATTCCGTCGGTGCATTGATGTAAGAATCTATCTTTTTCTTCAGTCGATCCTGCAACCCAGACCGACCGGCCGGATTCTGATCCCGATCGTCCGCTAATCCCGCGTGATGCCCGGCCAAGCAGTA
>NZ_CFHRBF010000048.1:0-3382 GCF_984380535.1 Thalassoroseus sp. | reverse complement strand
ACGACATACGAACCGTGCAGGAACTCCTTGGGCACAAGGATGTTAGAACGACAATGATCTACACCCATGTTCTGAACCGTGGTGGCCGTGGCGTTCGCAGCCCTGCGGATTTCGATAGTTTCCATTCCTAATAACGTGCGCACGTTGTTAAGAATCGTTCCTGATAAACACTAGTTATCCGACTGAGATTGCATGATGCACAACCGATTTGCGGACGATCTCGTTCGCACATTGGCCAAGACTGGAGGTTTCGTACTAGCGTCGCCAGAATCTCTCGATTGGGCCTGTTCTCTTGATGTCGAAGACCAGATCGCGTTGTACGGCCTACTCCGCGACGAGTCGCAGCGCATCGAGGACGAATGGCGCTACGACTTCATTGATCTCGTCGAGATTGACGACGACTTGTTGCCCGATCCATCGTAGAAGTTGCCACTCGTGCATATCGCGGTAGAAAGAACCGAGTCGACTCTTAAACTTGCAGTCGCCTATTGCTTGGCTAACGCTGTGGCTTGCTTCCCAGACACCAACCTGCCAATGACACCGGCGGATAACCATGGATTGCACCGGAGTCGGGCTTGCGGCTGTTGGTTAGCAATGGACAATCAAACTTCCCGACCCGTTGAATCCGGACGTTATGCGGCAAAAGCGGTGATCCATTCGCTCAATTCCGTCGTTGTCCCATCGACGTCAAACGAGCCTTCCCATGAATTATACAACTGGTTTACTCACATCCCTCCTTCTGATGCCACCCGCGATCGTCGGCGGCGTCATCGCCCTTCATCGCCTCACGCGACAGCATGCCCGCCCACTGACACGCCGATTCCTCCGCAGTCATGTTGAAGGATCGCGGGCGTGGCATCTGTACGTGTCGTCCACTTTCATCGCTGCATCGGCGTGGCCAGCGATTTATTGCGTCACGAACTTCATTTCACAGCTGTACCACCACACATTTGACCTAAAGTACGAACTCCAAACAGGTGTCATCGGCCTACGCATCGCCAGCTTGCTGCTTGGATACCGGAGCATCCACGTAGCGCTTCGCTCGTTCGTCCCATTTTCCCGTCGATACCTTTACGACGTCGGCTTGGCTTCGGAAACGCTACCAGATTCCACCGCAAAACTGTCTCCCTACCGACTTGGACGGCTGATCTGCACGCAGTACTTCCTCTACCTCATCCCAATCTGCTTGCTTTGGGCTTGCGCAATTAAAGGTGTCAGCACTCTTCCCATTGTCGCGTTGAACTGGGCATTGTTCTTCATCGTAGACGATTGGAATATAATTGCCGACAACCTCGTTCTCATGCGCGGTGACATTATCCGCAAACACTACTGGCGTGTTTCAGTCGCCAACATGGTCATTGGTGGACTCTTTCTTTACGCATGCTACGAATTCGGTGGTGCGTTCGATTCAAAGGCTCCGCAAAAAGAACTGTGGGTCATGCTCGGCGGCGCCTACGGCTGTCTCATTGTTCTTTTCACTCCCTTCTGGCAGAAGATACACAGGCTTCCCGCATTGCCTCGCGTTAGTCATGTTCTCAGCTCAAATCAGCCGCATAAATCGGGTACCCGCACCGGCCTTGGATGACGTTTCTGTTCGTAGCCTCGCAGCTTGGACCGGAAGATGTCCGGGTGGCGAATTGGAACAGACCCGGCGCTTACGCACATCTTCGCAGGCTTCCTCCCCACGATTGGTCGCCCAACCGCAGTTGCCCTCGTCTCGTACTTCCCTTTTCAGAAAGATCATCGGATAATGACCTCCGAAAGTTTCCAGTCTCGTACAGGGGACTCTCACCCCACAACAACACGCCCGTGCCGGGCGTACACAATCGTTGGAGCGGTCCGGCTTATCATCTTCCCAATCGACGTCGCAGGAGGAGGCGGTAAAGGTACCTTGAGTTGAGCGGTCAGCAGCAAAGACGCCGACCGCTCAACTCACGGTACCTGCACGAACCAATCCGCTTCAAATGTGTCGTTGACCTCAACCATTAATTCTCCCCCTTCACTTTTAGGTTGACGTAAATGACCAAATCCTCGGATATGTCCCAATACAAGGCTGGCTCTCTCTTCGAGGCTCCTCGAAGCGATCAATTCCACGAACAGATGGCCTGTATCGGAACAAACGGCGGTCCTTACGAGTTTGATGCATTTGCCTTCGGTTACTTCGATGCCGCTCGTCGACTTCGCGATTCAATTGATGCGGATGACACGTTGATTGACGTCTTACTCTATCCAATGGCTTTCCTTTACCGCCAAGGCTTGGAATTGTCGATCAAACACCTGATCTATTTTCTGTCCGAATTCTATGGCGGTGGTGGCCCAAAACTCAGGCACGGGCTACTCGATAATTGGAGAACGGCTCGTGACCTACTCGAAACACACGCCACCCACAACCCTTATGGCGAATTAAATGCATCGCAACTTGACGGCATCGAATTGCTCATCACGGATTTCGACGGATTCGATCCGAACAGCTTCGTATTCCGCTATCCCGAAAGCAAATCTCGCGAAGTCTATATTCAAGGGTTCTCTCGCATTGATGTTGCGAAGCTCAATTCGATAATGGAAACTGCGGTGGACTGGTTTGATTCGGTATTGATTGGAACACGTGAAGACATGATCGTGTAAATCGCAGATAACAGTATGATGCACGCGGAGCCGCCGACGGCGTGTTTTTTGAAGTCACGATCAGTCCGGCGGCCCGATGATCATTGGCGATACCAGATTTTATAGAAAATCCCCTCTCTAGAAAGAGGTGGACCGTCGAACATCGACTGGCCCTGTGGGGCCTTGGGGATGAAAAGCGTGTCGGGTAATTCTCTGGGAAGTTTTGGCTCCATCTTGCTATCGAGATCAAAATCGATGTGGTGAGGTCAACGTCCATGCTTTAGTGTCTGAGCCAATCAAGCCCATCCACCGCCTTAGCGTTGCAACTTCAGACGCAAGACTCGGCAGATTTTTGCTGCCGTCGACAAATTGATGCTCCGTTCGCCGTTGGCAAATCGGCTGATTTGAATCGGTGCGATACCTGCTTCTTTTGCGATCGCATAGAAAGATCGTCCGTCATTCTGAATCGCAGCGCGTAGCTGACAGCGGATATCTTCCGGCTGCCACTGCCGGAGAAACTCGCGATCCTCCAAATTGCTTCGAAAGACAATCTCTTTGTCCTCGACTTGCTCGAATCCCAGAGTGAGCCACTTTTCGATCGGGATCAAATCATCGTCCGCAGCGACGATCCCTAGCGCGCAGAACGACTCCGCCAACGCTTCAATTGCCTGTTCAGCTGCATTGGTTTTACGGAAAATCGGTTGGATATCGAGTTCGTTGATGTATAGAAAATTACGCCAACCGGGTTCGATCTCCAACTCATCCCGATCGATCGCCA
>NZ_CFHRBF010000047.1:0-3466 GCF_984380535.1 Thalassoroseus sp. | reverse complement strand
CCAGGCATTTCACGAAGCTGCTCTTTCCACAACCTGGGGGCGAGAGCAGTAGCACACCCTTTGGACGTTTGAGCGGATTGGCGTCTCCCTGTCGCCGCATCGTCCGCAGACAAAACTCCTTGAGCGCAGACAGTCCGCCCAAGTCGTTAAAACTGTCCTCACCGCGATGCAGGTGCAGTAGCCCGTTTTTCTTGAGCGTTTGTGACTTGAGTTCCCAGAGTGTCTCCGGCTGAATCCGCCCTTCGCGAACGAGCGACAACGAGAACGCTCCCTCGGCTTCATACCGCGTTAATCCCGCGGCGGCATCTAGGACTCTTCCGAACTCGTCGTCAGCCGGCAGTTCACCCGGTTCGGTCGCCACGCTGTGAGCAAGTTCTGCGAGTTGTTCCCGATCCGGCAACTCGTGGTTGAGAACCACGAACAGCTTTGCCAGTTCCACGGGAATGTCAACCACCGGCGAGAGGACGACCACGAAGGTGCGAATCTGCTTGCCGATGAAAAACTGCCGAAGCAAAGCCTGCACAATCTCCGCGGAGTTCAGAAACCGATGAAAGTTGGGTAAGACGAGGAGCGTGGTTCCCTGAGGATCGGCCACGCCGCTTAGCGACCGAATTGCCGCCAGCGGATCACTTTGGTTGGCCGGTTCATCGAGACGACTTGGTCCATGCAGACCGCGTTCGATGTCCCAGACAAGCAGACTCCACCTCTGCGAATCGCACAACGCCCCAATCTCGGCCAACGCCTCGTCGTGTTCGGCCGACTGAACCCACAGTCCCGTAAAGCAGGCTGCGACGTGTTCTTGCAAATTGTCTCTAAGTGTCTTCTTCATCAAAAATCTCCTGTACCAAAGAAAAGAGCCTTCAGGTCTCTGACACGCTCGTCGCGCGGACTTGAAGGCTCGTATGGAAAGCGATGGGAACGGACTACTCCGTTCGTGACTGCTGTTCGTTCTGCGTCGCCGAGTGATAGTACTCGGCCGTGAGTTGCCGACTTGTCGTTTGTCCGAGGGCAATTTCAAGAAACCGAGTCGCCTGCTTGCATTCCGTTCCCGAGAAGCCCTTTGTTTCGACTCGTGTTTGACCTTTGGATGAGACAATGATTTCAATTGCCTTCATACGCGACTCCCAACATGAACCGTGAGTTTGACCGATCCGTCCGCCAATGATTGTTCCGTCACACTATGCCCCTGACGTCGTGCTTCGATTCGTGTCTTTTCAATCGCGTAACGTTGTAGAAATGCATCCAAGTGACGTTGTTCTCCCCAGCGACTATTAAAATTGTCACACAGCATTCGCCCACTTGCCAAATCATAGACCACTGGATATCTCCACTCGGGCAACTCCACCGCCCAACCGGTGGCCTCGCCACTAAACAATGTGACGGTCCGATGCCTTGGCTCCGGCAGTCGAAGCCACTCACAAGCAGCCCGCACCGCAGCCACATCCCGCACCTCAGTCTCGATCATCACAATGTGCGACATTCCCAAACGCTCCTTTCAGAAGCAAACCTAGGCCGATAGGGCATCGACCACAAACAAGAAAAGCCCGGTAACCTCAAGCACTGACGCTTGAAATCACCGGGCGACATAACAAACAACTGACTTGGAGATAGCTAAACATCTCCTATATAACTTGACACGTTTTTGACCAAAATTTAGGTGACGACCATCGTTGCCTTGACAACGTTTCTCAGTTTGCATGGGCAAGCAGCGTTCGTGCTGTAAAATCCGGATTGCAGACCTATACACTAGCCAGCTAGAAAATAGGCGGTCTTGTTTCAAATCATCTAGAAAAAAGATCATAAGGCTGTCAAGCGGCAATGCTTGTACGGCAGGCCCACGTCTGCTGTGACTTGAGTCCTATGTCAACAGCAGCTTTGTACAGCGATTCTCGGCTTCAGTTTGATTGCTTTGTAGCAGTACACCTACTGATCGAGATTGCTTGTTTGTGAGTACAACAATGTTTTTTGAAGACATGAGAAGCTATCAACTGCAATAGCTCTCGTGCAGCGTTGTTCGGCGGGTCGACCGTTTTGGGTACAGTTGCTTCATTGGTAGATTTCTCGGCCATGCACTCCTCCATCTCTTTCTTCTAGGTTGGCGCATGACAAACCCCACGACCAGTTGGACGTGGGGTTTGCTGCAGAAAGCTTTTTAAGCTTGATTGATTAGATCTCGTAGCGATCCTAAATCTGCCCCGCGTCTGGTAGCGGTGCAAAGTGGTATCGTTTGTGTAAATGACGTCGCAGTTTCGGATAGTCATCTGGAGGTGCAGTCAAAGGCAGATATGGATCGGTGATTCCGAGTCCGTCCATTCTTCGTTGCAACGCCGCAGCACGTTGTGCCGCGGTCGTAGTGATGCCGCATTCATCAGCAGCTTGACGTTCGCTTTTTTCCGACCGTCGCAAGTTCATGATTCGCTCCCGGAAGGCGGCTCGTTGAGGTGGATTGAAAAGATCTAAAGTGATGACTTGTTCCAAGGGACGATCCAGAACCGCACGCGACATGGGCTCGTCCAAGAGTCCTGAAGCGTGTACTCGGAATTTGGCCCGTAGCACTGGAGCGCCACCATCACACAGCCGGTACGGAAAGACGACGATGCGGGCAACCAGGCGACGCATGAGTTTGCAGAATTCCCAGCTCTCTTCGGCGAGTTCGTAAACGGAATCTCGAGCAGCTTGCCTTAATTCCTCCATGGCTGGAATTTCAATTCTTTGGCTTGGCGTTTCGAGTATCCGCTGACGTTCAACCAGTATCTCTCGACGCTCGGTTTCCAGTCGATCCATTTCAACTCGAATTCGCTCGAAAACTTGGCCGTTGCCGATGTAGGCGACAAAATTATCAAGTTGTCGATCAATGTCTTTTAGCCGTTGGTCATATTGGGCCAAGTCTTTCTTTCGTTCCGCATCGAGGCGGTTGGCTTCGGCGTTGATATCCGCAAGAAAAGCTTTATCGAAATCGGGCAGAGATTCGATCGTCTCCAATACTGCCGATCCAATCAGTCGTGCGGCCAGTGGACCATCGACCGTGATTCCATTCCAGCAGTTGTGCTTGCGCGCTCCGTCGCACATGAGGTGATCTCTTTGTCCATGGCCACCAAACACGTACATGTGGCCGCAAATTCCACAGTAAAGCATTTGTCCGGGAAATCGAGTCCGCTTGCGCGGCATATGTTGACGCGGATCAACGCCATTGACGTTCCGGGAGTAACGCGAGTTCTTTTTGTTTACCTTGTTGATGATCCTGTCACGGTACTCGGCGGAGAAGAAAGCCAGATGTGGCACTTCTCGCTCAAGAAGCATCGACGGATCGGCCTTTCTCGTCCGGTATTTTCCGCGGCTGTCTCGCCAACTTTCACTCTTGTTGCGAAGGCGGACACCTTTCAGCAACGGATTCCTGCTGACCCGCCCCAGCATCGTCCCATCCCATTTTTCTGCTTCGCAGTAAGGACCGGTTGGTACCCCTTCC
>NZ_CFHRBF010000046.1:0-3592 GCF_984380535.1 Thalassoroseus sp. | reverse complement strand
ATTATCACCTTGCGGGTGATTTTCTGTCCGTTGCTTTGCATCGGATGCGATGACGATGCGCAGGCATTTCAGAACGTCGAGATGCACACCTGCACCTGCTTCGATTCTGAGCGCGAGCCGTGCAGTGGAGAGCAGGTTCCGTCGCCGTTTGATTGTCCTTCCGATTGTCCCTGCCCATGCGACACTGGTTGCGTGTGCCAAGTCACACCGGAATTGAACAATCGGACCGTTGGGCTTGAAGCCTTTCTGACGGTTGATTTTCTTCCATGCTGTTTCGATACGCTCGACTATTCGCAGGCGTTTACATCGTGCGGTCATGAACCGCCTCCGCACTGCGACTTGGAAAGTGGACGCGACATTCGCGTTGCTCACGCTTCCTTTCTGCTCTAGGCCCTGCTGGCCTTTGCTCGCTGATTAGCACTCTTACTGTGAACTCATGCGCCCTTTGCTTGCGCTCAAAAGTTCCTAGCTGGTCAGCCTGCCCTTGATAGTTGCACTGGACGCCGTTGTTGCTTCTCGTGCCTGTCTCGCATTCCTCCAGCAGGAGTTTCCGAAATGAGCCGTTCAATAGCCGACGTGACGCCCCGTCCGTCGCAGCAAGAATCCTCCGCACCTTCAGTAAATGGGCACCCTGTCCAGACACCACCCACTGAGACAACTCGTACCAAGACGACGGAAACGCCTCGCGGCTTCGTGCGACGAACGGTGGGACTGGTGCTGTCCGGTATCGGGCCGACTCTTGTGCTGATCGGTTTCGCTGCGGTGTTCTACTACGGACATCACAACGACTGGCGAATACCGAAGTTTGCCGCACTAACCAGCGATGTGGAGCCGGTCGTCGATGACTGGTGCGAAGAGCACGCGGTGCCGGAGTCGATCTGCGTCGAGTGCGATCCGACGTTGATGCCGAAGGGACCGGACTACGGTTGGTGTTCTGATCACGGCGTTCACAATTGCGTGCTCGATCATCCCGACGTTGCGCAGCTCAAGCAGCCTCCTTCGCAAGGAGAGCTTGCGGCGGACTTGCAGCGAGCGGCACGAGCGTTGGCGATTGCTCCACGCAAAGAGAACAACAGCGGCTGCGACATTTACAAGACTCGGATTCAGTTTGAATCTGTTGAAGCCGTACAGCAGGCAGGCGTTGACGTCGAGTTGGTGGAACGACATCCGATTGTTGAGTCGATCTTCGGCAATGGCGAGATCGTTTACGACCCGACACGCCAAGCAAATCTGGCCTCTCGGGTACCGGGTAGTGTCTGGAGGGTTTTCAAGAATGTCGGAGACAAAGTCGCTGAAGGCGAAGTGCTGGCAATTGTCGATGCGGCCGAAGTGGGAGACTTGAAGACCGCTTTATTGCGTTCCCTTGCCGAAGAAAAGCTTCAGAAGCAGAACGTGTCGCGTCTTACAGCGGCCCGCAACGCGATCGCGGGTTCTCGGATTCTCGATGCCGAAGCGGCACTGGCCAAGGCACGGGCGGATGTATTGAGTGCGGAGCAATCGTTGCGGAACTTGGGTTTGCCAGTTGATGTCAGTCGACTCAGAGGGATGTCCGAGCAGCAAGTCCTTGACGAGTTGCGATTGCTTGGAATTCCACCGTCTATTCGCGAACAGGTGAGTTCACTGAATGCCACGGCGAATTTGCTGCCGATTGCATCGCCGATGGACGGAGTTGTCATCGAGAGAGCCGTCACGCCCGGCGAAGTGGTTGATCCGTCACGGATGCTGTTTCAGGTCGGCGATACGCGGCAAATGTGGCTGCAATTGAGTGTTCCGCTGGAGAAGATGGATCAGCTTGCGTTGGAACAACGGATTCGGTTTACGCCCGATGGCAGTCGCCAAGTGGTCGAAGGCGTTTTGGATTGGGTTAATACGTCGGCCGATCGAGACACCCGCATGTTGGAAGTGCGGGCGGTCTTGGCTAACCACGACGGACGGCTTCGCAACGAGACGTTCGGCATGGGGGAAATCATCCTTCGCGAAGAATCCGATGCGATTGTCATTCCAACCGGGGCATCGCACTGGGAAGGTTGCTGCCAAGTCGTCTTCGTCCGCGACAAGAACTACTTCGACAGCCCCGACAGCTACAAAGTCTTTCATGTCCGCTCGGTACGTTTGGGGGCAGTAAATGGTGATGTCACGGAAGTCATCTCAGGCATGCTGCCCGGTGAGGTCATCGCGACCGGCGGCAGCGACGTGTTGAAAGCGCAGTTACTGAAGAACAACCTTGGTGCAGGCTGCGACTGCGTCGCTGAATAAGGAGAGTACGGATGCTTAATTGGCTGATTGATTTTTCGCTCAAGCACCGCGGGTTGGTGATTCTGGCGGCGTTGTTGTTTGCGGTTGTCGGCGTTTTCTCGCTGCAACAACTCGACATTGATGCGTTTCCCGATACGACTCCGGTGCAAATTCAAATCAACACGGTTGCGCCGTCACTGGCCTCTGAAGAGATTGAACGCCAAATCACCTTCCCCGTCGAGCAAGCTATTAGCGGTTTGCCGGGATTGCATGAACTGCGTTCGATCTCCAAGTTCGGATTGTCGCAGGTCGTAGTCATCTTCGACGACGGCATCGACATCTATTTCGCTCGGCAATTGATTAACGAGCGACTTTCGACGGTCGAATTGCCGGACGGCATTGCAAGGCCGCAAATGGGACCGGTCTCCACGGGACTCGGCGAGGTCTTCCACTACGTCGTGGTCTATGACGGCGTTGATCTCTCTGAAGTTTCTCGTGAGCAACGAGTCAAGCGACTGACCGAACTTCGCACCATTCATGACTGGGTCATCAAGCCACAACTTCGCTCGGTTCGCGGCGTTGCTGAAGTCAACAGTTGGGGCGGATACGAAAAACAGTATCAGGTACGGATCAACCCAGACCTATTGCTCAAGTACGGACTGACGTTTGAGCAGGTCAGCGAAGCAATTCAAGAGAACAATGAGAATGTCGGCGGTGGCACGGTCACCGATGGCAGCGAGATGCTGTTGGTACACGGGGTCGGTCGGACTGTGAACATCGAACAGATTGAAGAAGTCATCGTGACGGCGAAAGACGGCGTGCCCGTTCGTGTGCGTGACGTGGCCGAGGTGCAAATCGGTCACGAGATTCGTCGCGGGGCGGTCACGGCCAACGGTCAAGGCGAAGCGGTGCTGGGTCTCGGGTTCATGCTGATGGGCGAGAACAGCGACGAGGTCACGTGGGCGCTAAAAGAAAAGCTGGAGCAAATCAAGGGAACCCTGCCAGCCGGTGTAACGATCCAAACGGTCTACGACCGGACCGAGTTGATCGACCATGTCATCCATACCGTGCAGAAAAACTTGTTCGAGGGTGGTCTGCTGGTGATTGCCATTCTGTTTATTTTCCTTGGCAACCTGAGAGCTGGGCTGATTGTCGCCATGGCGATTCCGCTTTCGATGCTTTTCGCGTTCTCAGGGATGCTGAAATTTGGAATTGCCGCCAGCCTGCTCAGTCTTGGTGCGATCGACTTTGGATTGGTCGTCGATAGCAGTGTTGTGATGATTGAAAACTGCGTGAGGCATTTGGCTCACAATCGGGACGGCAAGAGTCGTCTTGAAATCATCCGTGAAGCGGCGAT
>NZ_CFHRBF010000045.1:0-4049 GCF_984380535.1 Thalassoroseus sp. | reverse complement strand
AAAAACTTGCGAACGGTTCAGCGGACGACCTCTGGTGCTTTGTGCAAGAAGTCCGACGCTTCTATCCGTTTTTTCCCTTTGCCGGAGCGAAGGTGAAAGAGTCATTCGAGTGGCAAGGCTATCAGTTTCCGTCAGGCCGGAAAGTGTTATTGGACCTCTATGGCACCAACCACGATCCGCGTATCTGGGATCGACCAGACGCGTTCGATCCGGAGCGCTTCCGCGATTGGGACGGCAACCCCTTCACGTTTATCCCTCAAGGCGGAGGTGATCACTACGAAAACCACCGCTGCCCCGGCGAATGGATTGCCATCGAACAAATGAAAGTGGCAATGGATGTGCTTGTCAACGGATGCGCCTACGAAGTGCCGGCACAAGATTTGCAAATTGAGATGCGCAGGCTGCCGGCAATCCCCACGAGCCATTTCATCATCCATAACGTAAGCCGGTGATCCGTGAAAAATTGGTTCCCTCTTACAATCCGCAAGAGTTAATGAGTTGACGATGGAGTTCACACGCACCCAAGAGGTTGAGATTTCGCAGAAAGAGATGGTTAGCCATCTCAAACAGGTTCTCAAGCGGCAGGGCTTTAAGCAGAGTGCGGAGATCCGTGCGCCGAAAGCAAGTGAGGGCGAGGATGAGCGGGAGGCGGCTTTCACCTTAGTAAACGCATACAACTCACAGCTTGCGTCGGAGGTATTAAAGATCGCACCCGAAGCTGTGTTGCTGCTGACGATCACTTTTCTCGTCCGCCAGTCCGGCGAACGAACTCAGGTCGGCGTGCTGGATCCCGAAATCCTCTCGATCATCCCGGAGCGGCAGGACCTTCGACCGGTAGTCGAAGAGATGCGTAATCGCATTGAAAAAGTGCTAGACGAGATCAAGACGCCTCCACGAAAGGACTTATCCGAGTTCTCCGCGGATCAGGTGGAGGAGCGTCTCTATGAACTCATCTTGCAGTCCATTGATGCAATCTCCAAGGGCGACCCGGTTCAATGCTGTGACCAGATTTTCGTGCTGGCGAAGGCGTACACTGCGATTGCATCACTGAAACGCATTGAGGAAATCGAGTTGCACCTCGCCGGACCGCAAGTGTGCGCACGCTCCGCTTCTGCGAGAAGGCAAGCGAATGACCATCGTCTGGGTAATCGTCCTGTTTGTTGCCGTTGTGGCAGCGCATTGGGGAGCGGAAAGGCCTGTCCGCCCCGCTAAAAAAGCTCCGCAAGCAGTGGGGCATCTCGGTGGCCGCCGCCAGCGCGTTGGTCGATCTCGCGACCGCGAGAGTTGCTCGTTCACGACGCGCCGCGACTTTGACATCGTCTCTCACTTCGGGATGAGACGGACTGGCAATGCAATTCGACGACTTGCTCATACGGTTCCAACCGACGAGCGCGTCGAGCCTCGGCTTGCTCAGCGGCGGCTGAAGTGGATTTTGTCGCTTGCCCTACCGCCGGTTCTGGCGGTGTGTTGGCTGCAGCATCAGAGCCTATGTCGATCGACACGGATTCGGCTGCATGGCGAACATCGGTATGGTGGCGGTCAAGCAGACGCACCAGAACTTCGCGCAGATTCTTGAGCAAGTGGATCGCTCGCCGACTCCTGGCTTACCGTTTGCTACAACTGTTTTCAGTCGTGATCGTCCTTGTTGTTCACACGATGTTGTGGAAGCCCCTGATGTAGATGTGGATGCTCATGACTCAAGCTGACTCTTTTTCAATCAAGGAGCGTTCCCATGCAGAATACGATGAAAATCAACGACCAAGTGACTGTCGGTCCTCAGCCGAGCGAAGACGATCTCCAACAACTCAGTCAGCAGGGGTTCAAGACAGTGGTGAACTTTCGTGCGGAGGGCGAAGACAAGCAGCCGCTCTCCCCCGCTGCCGAGGGAGACAAGGTGCAGGCGAACGGCATGGAATATCTCAACATTCCCGTATCGATGAAGTCGATGGGACCGGAACTGGCCGATCAGTTTCGAGACCAGTACCCCAATCTTCCCAAGCCTGTCTTCGCTCACTGCAAGAGCGGCAAGCGGGCGGGTGCGATGGTGATGATGCACATGGCGGTCGAACAGGGGATGACCGGCGAACAGACGCTCCAGAAAGCCGAAGAGATGGGCTTCGAGTGCGATCAGCCGGAATTGGAGCAGTTTGTCAAGGACTATGTGGACAGTCACTCCAATTAACCTAGTAATGCCCATCCACAGTAAGGAGCCGCAACATGCTGTTTCATCAACGCTTCGTACCGGGGTTGGCGATTGCCTCGTACATTGTCGGTGACGAGAAAAGTGGTGAAGCCGCCGTCATCGATCCGACCAGAGATGTCTCCGACTTCATCGCCTTCGCCAAGGATCATGATCTGCACATCCGGCACGTCATCGAGACCCACGTTCATGCCGACTTCGTGTGTGGATCACGGGAACTGAAAGCTCGACTCAATGACGAGCCGACCATTCACTGTTCGAGTTATGGCGGCAAGGACTGGATGCAGCCCTTCGCAGACGAGTACGTGAAGGAAGGCGACACGATCCAGATGGGCGATGTGCGGTTCGGCTTTCAGCACGTTCCCGGCCACACGCCGGAGCACATCGCCGTCACCCTGTTCGACACATCCCGCAGCGAGGAAACGCCGTGGCTGATGTTCAGCGGAGACTTTCTGTTCGTGGGGGATGTCGGTCGCCCCGACCTGCTCGGCGAGGAGGAAAAGCAAGCGCTTGCTCATCAACTCTACGAGAGTGTCTTTCAGCGTCTCGATGATCTGCCCGACATCACTGAGGTCTTTCCGGCCCACGGAGCCGGTTCGCTGTGCGGGAAAGCCATCGGTTCTCGACGGTCGTCTACGGTCGGCTACGAGCGGCGGTACAACCCATCTCTGCAAGAGAAGCCCGAAGAGCAGTGGGTGAAGCACCTGCTCAATGAAACGCCGCTCTCGCCACCGTACTTCAAACGCATGAAACGGGTCAATAAGGATGGCCCGACGATCATCGGTCCAGAGCTTCCCGGTCAGCAGCGTTGGAGTGCCAAGCAGGTTTATGAGCGGATCTGCGAGAATTGCCTGATTGTGGACGTGCGGTCGAAGGAGTCGTTCGCCGCCGCTCACATTCCCAACGCCATCAATATTTCTTTCGGAAACAACCTGCCGACATGGGCGGGCTGGGTGCTGCCTTATGACCGTCCGATTTTGCTGATCTCCGAGGACGCTTCGCAAATCGAACAGGTCGTCACGCACCTGCTGCGGGTCGGCTTCGACGACGTGCAAGGTTATCTCGAAGGCGGCATCGGCTCGTGGGAAACCTCCGGCTTTGAACTCTCGACGTTGCACACGATGTCGGTGCATGACCTCGAGAAGCAACTCACGATTCTCGACGTTCGCACGGACAAGGAATGGGACGAGGGGCGCATCGAAGGTGCTCTGCACATCCACGGCGGCACGCTTCAGGATCGCTTTGGCGAGGTTCCCAAGGACAAGCCGGTGGCCGTGGTGTGCGGTTCCGGCTATCGGGCCTCGATTGCTTCCTCGTTTCTTAGGCGGGAGGGCTTCGAAGATGTTACTAACGTGATCGGCGGCATATCCGCTTGGAAAGCGGCAAATTTGCCCACGAGGTCACCCCAATCTGTTTCATTGTGATAGTCGATGAATCCAAGAACATCAGCTCAACAACACAATCTCGCCTTGGCAATTATTGATTTGGAGAGGAAACCATGATGGACATGATGCACACCTGCTGGAACTGGATGATGAGCTTCGGAGCCCTGGGGATACTGGTGGGCGTTGTGGTTCTAGTTCTTTTCATTGCTATGTTTGTTGCTCTAATCCGGCAGCTTAGGTCGCCTCGACAGATGAAATAACGAATGAACCTCCCGACCCTGCGTCCAATGACCAATGTGTTTTGGTGACGGTATCGGTGCGCTGTTAGGACATGTGCGTTGCTTGACCTGACAGCGAATTGGCTGCGTTGAATAAAAGCCTCTCTCAAGGAGAAAACGATGAAAATTTCGACACTTCTCGCTAATCGCCACCTTGGTTTGGTTGTCAAGTTGCGGTTTCGAGCT
>NZ_CFHRBF010000044.1:2663-4758 GCF_984380535.1 Thalassoroseus sp. | reverse complement strand
GTGCATGAACGGGTCGGGTTCACGGTCACGCGTCTTCGAGTTTAACCGGGATTGCGTTCTTTCCGTTCTTCTCGATCTTGTCGAGTTTGTCGGCGGCCTTCTTGGTGTTGGCGGCGGTCTTTTTCATCGCCTCGAGTTCGGGCCGGTTCTCACGGCCAAGCAACGCGTCGAGAATGACCTTATTGCCTTCGCCGGTACCAAGTTCGACAGCGAGATTTTGACGTCTCATTTGGATAGCTTTCGCGGATTGCTCGGCAGCCTTAGCGGCTTCGGGCATCAATCCGAGTACACCACCCACCCGGTTTTCGCCTTTCCCGCCAGGCATTCCAGCGGCCTGGTCGCTGGACCGCACGGCCTTGGCCGCTTCGGCGGCTTGCTTGCGAAGTTCCCGGCTTTCGGCCTTCAGGGCCTCGATGCGTTCGGCGGCCGCGTCGCGGCTGGCCTGTCGTTCGGCTTCCCGGCGTGCCTTGATCGCTTCGCCGTTGCCACGGATGGCATCGGTTTCCCGTTTTTGCGAAGCGTCGATTTCGGCCAGTCGCTTGCGGCGGTTTTGTTCCCGTTCGCTGATCCCTTGGTACATGGCTTCGTTACGGCCTTCGGACCCAATCCCGAGCGTGGCAATGTCCAAGACCGTGTTGCCGATCACCGCCCCGGAATCGGCGGCGAAGTCTTTGAACTCAACCCACCGTTTTTCAATTTGCCGGAACGCATTGTTGACGATCGAAACGACCCCGGTCCACAGGTCCGTCGCGGCGTCGAAGATCGGAGCACTCAAACTGAACCAGATGTCTTTGAGCGATGTCACGCCCATTTCCCACGCGACTTTCAAACCGGTCCATAGCGTCTTGCCAGCAAGTTCCCAATCCCCCGCGGCCAACGCATCCTTGACCCCGGCGAACGTCTCGAACGCGGTCGCCTTGAGATCCCCGAACAGGGTTTTCAAGGTGCCGACAACGCGAGTTCCGACCCCCTCGAAATCGGCCAGCGACGCGACCGCGACAGTCAACCCGCCGACAACCAGACCGATCGGCGACGCCAGCAACGTGAACGCCGATGCGGCCGTTCCCACCAATCCGATCAATCCACCGACCCCGGCCGTCACCAGTCCGACGCCTTTGATCATCAAACCGAGCATTCCCGCCCCAGCTCCGGCGGCCTGTCCCAATACTAGGAACGCGGCCCCGCCGGCGGCGACGCCGGCCGCCAGCTTGAACAGCGACGCCACCAAGGGTTTGTTTTCCTTCAACCAACCGGCGGCCATCTGAGCTGCTGCCGACAACTGCGTAACCAACGGGGTGACGATCGGCAACAGACCTTCACCGATGGCAACTTTCGCGTCGGTGACGGCCGCCCCGAGTCGCTTCATCTGATTGGTGAAACTGCCCGACGTCGCTTCAGCATCACCGACGGCCCCTTGGTTTTGCATCGCCCGTTGAATGATTGCGATCCGGGCTTGGACCTTTTGTTGCTCCGTGGCATTGTTGTTGTTCAAGTTCGGATCTTGCCGTTGAAACTCCTGATTCAACGCGGACACTTTGGTGTTGATGCCGAACTGGTCGAGCACTTCGGCGGAACCCGACAACGCGGACCGTACGCGGCTTACAGCCTCGTCATCGGAGAGGTTGTAGAAACTCGCCATGTCGAGGGCGAGGGCTTGCACGGCCTGACTCATTTCCCGAGCTGAACTCGGATCAAAGTCGAGTCCCCGGAACATGGCTTGAAACGCCGACATGCTATCTTTGATGTCGACTGCCGAACGTCCGATTCGTTTCGCCAGATCGTCGGCAAAGTCCCCCGCTTGCTGGGACTGATCACCGAACACAGCATTGAACTTGTTCATCGTCTCGGCGGCATCGCCAGCGGCGGCGATAGTCGGAGCGAACAGAGCCACGCCTGCAGCTCCGGCACCGAACCCGATTTGGCCGATCCGCGTGACCATCGAGCCAAACGCCGTCAACCGATGTTGGATCTTGCCCAACGCCTTCGAAACGCCGTCGCGGAGCGAGACTTCAACGAAGGCTTGTCCGGCCTTAATCGCGGATGCACTGGCCATCGATTAGCGTCCCATCGTTTGCAGGGCTTAGGCGGTCGGTTG
>NZ_CFHRBF010000044.1:1221-2563 GCF_984380535.1 Thalassoroseus sp. | reverse complement strand
TGAAAGCATGAGTGAACCGGCGGCGATGGTCGAATGAAAGCCCATCGCCACCGGTCACTCCGGAGTTGATCTAAGCAACGTTCTTGCTGATGCCGCGATAGTCGAGGGCCTTCACGCCGATGTCCCAGTGCACGTCCCACGCCCGGCCCCATTCGCCTTGGTCGAGTTCGAATGCTCGAATGACGGGTTCCGGCGTGCGGGTTCCGATTTCGAGAATCGGCACGTTCTTCGCGGCCAAAAACCAAGTTGATTCACTGCCCGCGTAGGTGTTGCCAGTGTCGGGATCCTTGACGCCTTGACTCAGGCGAGCATCACAGCGAACTTGGACGTCGGACCAACCGTCGATCTCGCGATCTCGCAACACTCCCCGAACAGTGTTGTCGAGTTCCCAGGGTGCGATCAGATAACCCGGTCGCAGGTCGAGGACCTGGCCGTTCTCGGTTTGGTTGGCCATGTTGGCGATGGCCGTGCCGAGTGAGGAAGCCGAAAGCGGTGCCGGAGTGTTCAAGTTTCCGTGGTCCGCATGGAACCAGGCGGTCCCATCGGAGAGTGTCCGGTTGCCGAGCAGTTCCGCGTAAGCGAGGTTCATGAACGTGAGAGCGGCGGCCTTTCCCAATTGCGTTCCGATCGTTGCGAGCAACCCGATATCGTCGTCGATCAAATCTTGCTCGTCCGCTCGAAACTGATCGGTGTAACGATGCACGCGGTACGTTTCGGCTCCAATGACGTCGAAACTCAGATGGCCAGCTTCCTGCCCTCTCGCCTGCTTTTCCAGTGAATCGGGCACGCCAACGCGGACCCGCTTGTTCGCTTTGAAATCCGCAATGTCTGTCTTGAACGTTGCCCACCCGTAGAGCGATTGAGCACCGACTCGATATTGCTCCATCGCACTCCGGTTGACGACATTGTCGAACACTTCCCCGCCGACCGAAGTCGACATGGCGGCGATAATCATGCGGCCGACCTCGCCGGGCGGTTCGATGCCTTGCAGGGCAAGGATGTCGCGGGCGGCCGCTCGCAGCGTGCAGCCATCCGATCCGTAGATGCCTTCTGCCAAGCATGCGGCTTCATCTTGGCGGCTTTTGACGTCGTTCGATGCCGTGATATCAATCGGCGACTGATTGCATTGGAGCAACAGCCCCGCCGTGATCATTTCGGCTTCGCGGCGGATGCGTTGTCGGGTGAGCGAAGTTCGTTTTCTCGCCATGATGTCCGTCCCTGGAATGGAATCAAATTGGACCTGTCCCCCGGTCGGTTCGTTCGGAGCGATGGTCGCTGGCACTTCGTAAAAGCGGAACCGGGTCATGTCCTAGTCCCGACAGTATTTTTCAATCCGCTCGAT
>NZ_CFHRBF010000044.1:0-1121 GCF_984380535.1 Thalassoroseus sp. | reverse complement strand
TCGAAATGCTGCGGAGCTTTCGAGCAGATTTGCCCGGCTTGCAAACGGGCCCGAGGATCATCGCCTTGGGGCAGCAACTCCAGATAGAGTTCCTGCATGTCGCTGGGCATGTCCTCATAAAATCGATATGGCATTCGTGCGGTCCTTCCTTGGACGTCTGACGGTCGGCGGGATCATAGTGCCGATTCGTCGTCGGAAGATTCGAAAAACTCTGACAACCCGAGAATTTCGATCAGGTTATGGATACGGGAAGCAACGATACGGTCACATGTGGACGTGTTTGCTTGACCACCGCTCCCGGCGATGCGTTCCGTGGTCGAAACTCTGGTCTGACATTTCGGGCAGATGCGGCGGCGATAGATGAAACCGACACGCGGCTCCGTCTTCAAAACCGAACTCATATTGGCCCCGCAATCGGGGCAAGCGATTCCAGCATCCATGCCGTTCCTTCCGTGATTACAATTCCCGCCGATTCCGGCGTCTGTCGCGGAGCCTGTTGCCGTCTGGTTCATGGTCAACGACGATGAAAACACAATCGCAGCGATCGCAACGATACCGCATCTCAGTCGGACCGCCTCGACCCTCAACACTCATCGATTTGCACGTCGGGCAGTAAACCGGCCCATCGGTTGTCAGCTGTTCGTCAATCTCTTCGACGACAGGGTCGGCCATTTCCGGCGGCAGCGGTCGGCGTTCGTGGTGTTCGAACATGATCGATCATCCGTGCAAGCAAGTGTGTATAAAACCCGGGCTGTTCCCGCTGGTGGCAGGGTTAGCCCACCCTATCGGAAGGACCCGCGATTCAACAATCTGCACATCGCAGTCGGTTGGACCGGCGTGGCCGTTCCTCATCTTCGAAGACAAACGCATCACAATTTCCGCAACGGCCGACGACGCCCCATTCAACGGCGACGATCTCAGCTCGCCAACCGATGTTCCCCGCTTCGGCCATGCGGGCGGCCAAATGCCGAGTCAACGCCTCGATATCAACCAACCGTACTTCGTCGTCGTCCCGGCGGAGAAGTACTCGGAAATGGCAGGTTGCAGGCTTTTGACGTCGAACCCTCATGACCCAATCCCAAAAGTAATCACACGTGACCATGAACCGTCCAGGTTCATGG
>NZ_CFHRBF010000043.1:0-5161 GCF_984380535.1 Thalassoroseus sp. | reverse complement strand
ACAGTTCAAATACACTGTTTTGTACTCGTTGGCCATAGTCCAGGCAGGTCTTGGCGACACGACGAAGACGTCGGCGACCCTCGGCATCGGCGGTGGCCACATCTTAGGTCACGAGAACGTACATGGAAACCTCCCGAAAGAAAACACCGGCCTAACGCCAGAGGAATGGTGGGTACTCGTCGAGGTCGCCCCGCAGATGACGAGCCAAGAGCCGAGCTTGCAGGTGAATCAGCAGACCGACCGTGGTCTTCTCACCAAGAAATGGATGAGTGAGTTCATTTTGTTTGCGTTTTTGATATGTCGAGAGCACGGTCTTGCGGGTATCGTCGTCCATGACGACCGCTCCCGATTCACTCGTCCGAAACCCGTTGAGCGTGACTTGGCCGCGATTGATCAAGCTAAGAGCCACGCGGTCGGCGAGGAAAGGGCGAAGTTCTTCCATCAAATCGAGAGCCAACGACGGGCGACCAGGCCGGTCACGATGGAGGAAACCAACTTGCGAATCCAAACCGGCCGCTTCGGCGGCACTGCGGGCATCGTGGCTGAGCAAGCTGTAGATGAAGGACAGCAACGCATTGACCGGATCGAGAGGCGGGCGACGACTGCGGCCGTTCATCACAAATCCCTTGCCACCAAGCAAGTCGTTCCAAACACGAAAATAGGTGGCCGCTGCTTCGCCTTCGTAACCGCGAGCAGCATCGACGGTCTGGGCCTGCCGCGCTTCCCGCAGTGGGTTTTCCATGGAACGAGCGGCAGCTTGCAGGGAGTCTTTTGTCTGCGGGTCGGACGAATCGCGAGCACTTCGCAGCAGCACGCTCCGACAGTTCGCAATTTTCGCAGCGACAATATTGCGGGCGATAGCTGCAGATTGATCAGGATCGTCGGCGACGCGATATTGCGTTCGTCTGAGCAGCACGTTGCCAGGCGTGAAACCGACCACCCGCGCGAGCAACCGACCGTGTCGGCTCATCATCGAAACGGTTACGCCAGCTTCGGCACAGGCACCGAGTAACGCCGGGCTGGCTCCAACGCGTCCGAAGCAGACGATGCCGTCGAGATTGATCAAGGGCACCCGCAGTTTGGTTTCCTTCTCCACCTTCACGCGGACAGCTTGACCTTCCTTGGAAAGATAACTGCCATCGGTCACCACAAACAGCGTATTGAGATGCCGTTTCATCGTTGGCCCTTGCGTGATTCAAGAGTAGGACATGTCGGTCGTTGGACCGTGGGCTTCGAGATGTTTGTCAAATTGATTGTCCAGAAACTGCCGGACCCGACGTCGTCCGGTGGTCGCTTCGGGCAGACAGAGTTCGATCAGCGAACAGCTATCGCATTTCGGTTCGTAGATGGCGGGCGGAGTCGTGCCGGTTTCGATGAGTTCCCGCATGCGACTGACGGCGGTTGCGGTTTGCTCACGGAGCGGGCTGTCGAACAGGACTGTCGTACGACGTTTGCGTTGGCCGTAAAACAACGAACCGCTAACAATCGTCACGCCGAGCATCTCTTCTAGGCATATGGCTTGGGCACAAAGTTGCACCCGATCGGAACCGTCTTTTTTGGGCTTGCCGCGTTTGTACTCGATGGGCGTAATGCACCATGCAGTCCAATCGACTGTTTTGCCCTGGCCCCACTTTCGAAAGACGGCTGCCGGATTGGTCACCGAATCCGGCGGAGTGAATTCGACGACGTCCGACCGTCCAAACAATCCGAGCCGAAGCGATCGCAAGAGCAGTGACCGCACGATCCGCACGCGACCGCGGGTTTCGACGCGTTCGCTGTGCGTTTTCTCGTGCAGCACCTTGCCTTCCGCCGTCAACCGATTCTCCGCCCACAGCCGCTCAACGTGAATGAGCGCCGCCTGCCGTTCGCAAAACAACACGTGTTGCAAGGCGGAAATCGGAATGAGATCGTCTTCAGAATGCATAGGAGAACCACTTTCGATTCGTCAGATGCGTTTCTCGATTGTGATTCCTTCTGGAAGCTCCGACTCGTCGATTTTGACGGTGTAATCCTTTGCGGACCGAGTGGCGAGTTCGTCACCGTTGCTTCTCGTAATTGTCACTCGTTCGAACAATTTGTGAGCGGGAGCGTTGCCGAGTTTGGACTCGTGTTTAAAGACGACCAAACTTTGTGGCGACATCTCGCCTCGTGAGGCGGAGCGGTCGTGCTCGAACATTTGCTCCAGGGCTTTCCAGAATAGTTCCAGGTCGTCGCCGTTTTCATCGAAGCCGGTTTGGGCGGCGAGGTGTGGGTTGATGAAACCGTGCACGCGGTACAGTCCGTAAGGCACGGTGAACTTGCGACCCATCGTGCGGTTGTCACCGGATTGCTTCTCGGCTTCCTTTTCCGTCGTAACGGCACACCTTGTGACAGCGTGTTCCTGCGAGATGATTGGATCGATGCTGCGAGCAAAACCGAACTGAATCGGCCCGCGAACTTGGCCGCAGTTGACTTCGGTTGTCATGACGGCACCAAAGGCGCGAATATCGAAGAAATTGGTGCACATCCAGCGCGTGAGATTGCGATCTTCCTCGGCTTTGGTCGCCGCCTTGTCCTTCTTGGCGGCATCTTTCGCTCGGTTTTTAGGATCGATTTCTAGTGCCGAATAGGCCCGCTGATGTTGCTGGTTCAGCACAGCTTTTTCTTTGACATAAATTTCATACGGTGGTTGTTCTTTTTTGACGAGACCGACGAAGTTGCGAATCTTGCGTTTCAGGCACACATCAGTGACTAACCCCTGTCCGGTTTCCGGATCGATCCGCGGCAAATTCCCAGCATCGGGATCGCCGTTCGGATTGCCGTCTTTGACATCAAACAGGTACACGAAATCATAGCGGTGTTGCATCACTAGTTTTCCTCAGTTGTCGAGTTGTCTTTTTTAGTAAAGATGTCTTTGCGTTGGTGGTAATAGCCGACAGCAAACAGTCCTTGATCATTCAAATTCAGATGAGCGGGAAACCCATCGAGTCGATCCATGATTTCTTGGATTCGTTTCTCGTGGGTTAATCGATAGTCGCGGCGTTCGATCTTGCCGACATGGTGTTGGTTCATGCGAATCAGTCGTGGGAATACACCCGCCGGGCTCGCGGAAGCCGAACTGAAATAGCGATCTTTGATGGTCGCGTTGATGCCAGGAAGTGCTTCTTCCTGGGCTTTTTCCAACGCGGCGAACAACCGACCGAGATGATAAGCCGGTTCGGGACGCACGGGGTCTAGGGACACGGACAACTCCTTATCTTTGTTACGATTGAGGTACGCTTTGAGCATGGCCGCTCGCAGATAGTTCACCTGCCGATCGGCCCGAATCCGCCGCAAAACGGCGTGATAGAGCACATCAGGATAGTTTGCTCCACCGAGAATCGCCCGCATGAGCGCTCCGGAAAGCAGCGGCGGAATGTCTTTGGTTTCACGAGCGGTTTCCCGCAGGAGCTGCCAAAACGTTGGAAACTCCGGGTCGCGATCAGAGAGTCGTTCGACCTGCAGATCGTTAAAATGACGTCGCAGTCGGGATATCATTTCGTCGAGGTTGCTGACTTCCCAAAATCGAACCGAAACACGAGCGGCATTTGGCGAGAGACCAAGGATGTAGAAAGTCGTCTCCGGCTTGCCGAGTTCATCGGGATACGCACCGTTCGCAATCTGCTGTAGGACGGTCTGTACTTCGAGTTTTGTGGCTTCGTCTTCGGTTTCGTACCGTTCAATCAATCGACCAAAGAACTCTTCCGCCTTTGTGTGGGCATCGGTCCAGAAAACCGTGGACGCGTCGCCGATTTGAATTCGCTGACGGCTATCGCGTTGGAGGAGTGTGTTCAAGGCGGTGGCGTATTGGAACGCGGTGCGTTCGGAGACTGGGGCGTTGAAGCTTTGAGATTTGCCGTAAGATTCAAAAGCGTCGGCATTGAAGGAGACTAGCAAGGCTCCCGCACTTTGAGCACCGTTGACGCCTTTGATTTTCGGTTCATGCAATCGGGCAAGCGGTGAGGATTGGCCAGTCACAAGACACTGTCCCGTGACTTCGGATTGATTGTTGTCGGTGAATTGTCTTAGCCAATAGTCACGAATCTTTGGCCGCTCGTGGACGTATCCGGTTTGAGCACGGATCGCAAACACACCGAAACCGGTGGGGTTCTCGGTTAGTGTTTCATGATTTGCAGCCTCATCGGGATTCCACGATTCCAAGAACCGACAGACGGCGGAAAATTCGGGATCATCAATGTTCGCTTCAGCATTCAAATGTTGCCGGCGAAACTCTTCAAAACTCTGCTGCGTACGTTCGGGTTTGTTGTCATCCGGTTTATAACCCAGCATATAAGCGGCGTTGTCCCAGAGGAAACAGGGATTGATACCGGATCCGGATGGCTTGCTGTTGCCAAGCACGACGACCGATTTTGCGGTCTGGCGTTTGCCGTTGTCGTCACGCTCATCACGAATACCATGCAGAGTGCCATCGGGATTGAGGACGACACAGAAGGCGATATTCTGTCGACTAAACCCGAACTCTGCGATCTGAGAGTCCTGGTCCTGCACCATTCGTTGATAGTAGTCCGAGAGAGCTTGCAGAATCATTGGACAATCTCCGGCGAATCCAATGGCGGCACGCGGAGGACACCGTCGATCAGTTCGGCTTTGAAAAAGCTGGGCGTCATGTTGTCCGCAAAGTCGATATCGTGCAGCATCCAACCGAGGTCGCGAGTGATGGGGAGGGTTTCCAATTCTTCGTTGGGTTCGACCCATTCGAAATCGCAAGGGAACTCTCGACAACCTAGATAAGGGTGATGAAAACACTGTCCTTTCTTGGCCCGGCGTTTGAACATTTCGTAGTGTTTCTGCGGTGGGTCGTCGGTACTACGAAGCTCAAAGTGGGCCTCAATAACGTATTCCACGTCTCGCAGAATCGTGGCGGCGCGCTGCTGACGACTCTCTTCGATGTAAATCCCCATTCGCCCGCTGCCTGCTGACATCGCCTGTCGAGCTGACCGCTCAGGAATCTTCGAATCGACTTCATTCCGCCGGAGGTTCGTAAACCGAATCGGGCTGAGCACGTGAATCGCATCGATCACCCACCCGATTTGTGGCTTCCAATAAACTGCCTCCAAAACGCCCCGCGCCGCCGAGGGCGTCATCACGTCGTAACTGACCCGCTCGACTTTCATTTCGGGCC
>NZ_CFHRBF010000042.1:0-5379 GCF_984380535.1 Thalassoroseus sp. | reverse complement strand
CCCGAAGGCGTAGCTCAGTTGGTAGAGCAACGGACTTTTAATCCGTAGGTCCAGGGTTCAAGTCCCTGCGCCTTCACTTGATGCACAGTGTCGCACTGACTCGCATCATCTCGCAAACCAGGCGTTTTCGCCTGGTTTTTTTCATGGTTTCCGGTCAACCGCTCACCGTCGGCATCCGGTTCGCCAGTCGGCTCAACTCGCACTGGCTCGCATTGTTTCGCACTGTTTCGCTGCGCTACTGCTGCGCTTTTTCCAAAATGCGCAGCACTTTCCATCGGTTCACCAATCGGTCGACCGGTCGCGGCGGCGATGATTTCGTCGGTCATCCGCAGATAGTGGCGTTCACTGGTCTTCATGCTGTGACCGATCCACGCCGATACGGCAAACTGCGGATGCTTCATCGCATGTTGAGTCTCCGCCGATCCGCGGAGCGTTTGGAACAGATCGGCCCACGGCTCGATGCCGGCTCGCCCCAGGATCTTCTTGAAGTCGCGCGGGAGATTGTTCTGCGAAAGCGTGACCACCGGATCCGAAACCTTCCCGGCGTCCTCGAAGGCGGCCTCGAGCCATGGGGCCAGGTCCTCGAAGATTGGGACCAGTCGCGTTCGCTTTCGCTTCTGGTCGGGAACCATCATCACGTACTTATCCCAATTCACATCATCCCACGTCAGCCGATGCGTCTCCGACGTTGCCCGCAGTCCACCGAACCGCATCAGAGCAAAGAACACACGCCAGGCGGGAGTTGGGCAGGCGTCGAGGATCTTCGCGGCTTCATCCATCGTGACGAACCTTTTTAGTTCGGCGGCAAGCGACGAACTCTTCAGCCGCTTGAACGGATTCTTCTCAAGCAGCTCCCGGTCGACGGCTTCGCGGAAGATGGTTTTCGCGTTGCGGCAATGCGTTCGAACCGTCGCTTCCGACAGCTCGCCGGCGGCGACCTTCTCCATCATGCTGGCCCGCCAATCGGCGGCGGTGTCCGCGGTGATGGCATCGATGGTCATCGACTTGCCGAAAAACTTCAACAGCCGGCCGCCCGTGTCGCGCAGCCGTTGGACGCTCGAGGCGGCGATTTCGTTCGACCGTTGATCGAAATACTTCGTCAGCCACGCGGCCAACTTGGGGGCGGTCGGTTCGGGTGTCCGCGACTCGCACAGCCCGGCCTTGACGAGTTTCTCGTGCAGCTTGTCGTCGATCGTCTCGAGCCAGTGTTGCACAATCGGATCGGGCATCCGGCCGGAGTTCGCCGAGGAAATCAGCCGCTTGATGTAGAACAGGATCTCTTTGGCGTCATCCTCGAACACCCGCCCAAGATAGATGTGCTCGCGTTTCCGGTTCTTGCCGGTCCCGACCATGATGTCGATCCGGCGGCGATGCGGCGTCTTGCGGTCGTTCTTGTTCAAATCGACGATGCTTGCCATGCTGATTCCTCAATTTACCCCCTACGACCATACGACAAAAACGACATAATTCGAATTTGGTCGTTTATGTCGTAAGGTCGTAGCTTCGTTCAATGTAAACATAACGGGTTTCCGGTCGGCCTGGACCACCCTTGGAAACCGAAACTTCGCGGATCAAACCGAGATCCAACAGAAGGAGAATCGCCTTCTTGATCTTCGATGTGTGGTTGCGATTGAACAGGTCACGGATTTCCGTTTTGTTCAACGTGCCTGCTTCCCGGATCGCATCGAGGATTTGATCAGCGATCGGATCGCCCAGCGATTCGCCGAACACGTAGCCCGCGGATCGGTCGCAATAGCTCCACAGTGCCAACGCGGCTTTGAGATGCTCGATCCGGATAACGTCCGACTCATCAAGCAATGCATAGAGTGACGATAACCGGACAACGTGAGCCTCCCCACGACTTGTCACCGATCCCCACAGTCCCGGCCGGCCGCTTGAAAGTTCGCCGTACACTCGATGCCAGAGCTCGCGAGCATCGTCGTCACGACGCAAGGCAATCGGTTCCTGAGCGAACGAAATCGCACTTGCCAGCCGTTTGGCGATGCCATCCAGATCCCCATCGGTCAGACTTCCGCCGTCAGGCAGTTCCTTCGATCGTTGCACACACACCCACAAGAAACGGTTGGCGAAACCGTTCCCAGATTCCACGTCGGTTAGATAACGTCTCAGTTCAGGGGCGGTGATGTGGCCAATGATCGAAACATGGGCATCGGTGGCTCGCAGCGGATTGTTTTTGGTCAGCGTCCGCAGCTCGCCCTTGTCCCATGCGTTGCGGATGACCGGCGAGAGAGTGTTGCCTTCCCGCCGGACCGCATGCAAGATCGATGCAAACTCGCCTTCCTGGACGAGAACCCGCTTGTCGAAAACGTCGTTGTCACGAACCCGCGAAATGAGCCCTTCCCCGCTCGACAGACCGGAAATGATGTTGTCGGCAACCCACGACTCGACCGACTCAATGGCCACTTTCCGGAACACGCGGAGAACCTGGCCCATCGAGGTTCCTTTGCGTCCCTTCGATGATTTTCCGACCAACACGGCAAACGTGTTGGTATAGTGCCGATCGGCTTCGACTGGATAGAAGGCGTTGCGGCCGGCGACGCTGCCAAAGCAGACGAGAAACTGAATCAGCAGTGCGGCGGGATCGGCTTCGGTGTGCGGTTCCACGACTCGCACGAATTCGCCGGCGATGCCGTGCATGGCGTCCGTAGATAGATCCGGCCATGTTTGTTCGGTCCGGGCGTTCCCCGTCGGAGCATGCATCGAAAGCAGATGCCGGAACAACGGTACGGTCGTCTCGATGATCGGTCGAGATTCGTCCTTGGTTCGGTTATAGCATTCCGCCATCGACTCGAGGACCTGGCGGCGGCCGGCGATCTCCGCCAACTGTTCTGCATAGCTTTCGGCATGGGCGGCGTGGGGAACGGTTTCGGCTAGCTTCGCGAGATACGGCGGCCCGCCGATCGAGTCGAGTTCGCTTTGAGCATCCAACAACTCGGCAACGTTGATGATGTCAACCGGGTCTTGGCGTTGGCAAACGTCAACGATGGCGTCGAAAATCTTTTGATGCGGCGGATAGTAGAACAATCTGCGTTCGAGTGACTCGACACCCCAATGGGCCTTGTCATTGTTGAGCAGCATTGAACCGAGCAGCGCCCGTTCGATGTCGAGTGAATGCGGAACGCTTCCATTCAATGTTGGTGGCATCAGTGTCGGACCTTCCGAAGATGATGGAGAATCAAAGAGAGTCGATCGGCGACACTGAGAACGTCCAGGCGTTCCGGCCGCGGCGGTGGGAGCGGCAAGCATCGCGTGCGGCGACGGTAGCGGCGTTCCGCGGAGCGGAGCATGCGGACGGCGGCGGCGTTCAACTTAGAACGGGGCTTGGCATCGTCATTTGGTTCTGGTAGCTTCATGGTTGTGAGTTCCTGAGAATGTCGGTGTCTGCTTGGCGGTTGATTTTCGACTTGAGGAACGTGAAAGCCCGCGGGGAAGCAATACAACCCGCGGGCTTTTCCATGCGCAGCTACTTCTACTTTTGTTGCTCGATCCAAGCATCGAGTTCTTGCTGATCGTAGCGCTTGGCTCGACCAATGCGGATGCAGGGAATGTCCCCGCACTTCGTCAGTTGCCAGAGCTTGCGAAGCGAAATCGCAAGGTACGCCGCGGCCCCGTGGTCGGGAAGCAAACGAGGTTCGACAACCTGAACTTCGACTTGCGGTTCTTCTGTTTCGGTGGCGGCCATGAGAGAGAGTCCTTAGATCGGGCGTGTTCTGATTCGATGCACCGTGCGACGAATTTCGGCTGATGTTAGACTAGTTTTGGAGACTCGCAACGAATGTTTTCGGTGTGGTCGAAGAGGGCTTGAATAACTTTGGACGACTACGGACAACCTTGGACGACTATGGACAGGTGAATTATTTTCGTTTTTTTTTGACTCGCCGGATTTGAAACGAGAAACCGCCTCGAGCGGGGTTCTCAAGGCGGTTTGCGACTGAACTTTTAGAATTCTGTCAGAGGCACTTCGACTCGCCGGATCGAGTAATCTCCGCGGCCTTGGAAACACTTCGCGTTCCGATAGCTCGTTTCAGCACAGCACACCTCACCTTTCGAGTCCGTGACAACGTATAGCGCGACGCGAACTTCGCCGGAGTCAGATTCTTGAAGACTCTGTTGCTTGATCAGGTTCCGGACCGTGGCTCGATCTATCCTGAGTCGCTTCGAAATTCCTGACAGGGTCACACCCTGATCGCGTAAGCAAAGAACCCGATCAAGCATGGTGGACTGTGAAACGGGTTCGTCGAGATGAGCAAGTTTTTCTCGTAACGACTGGAACGCGTTGTCGCGATTTCTTGTCAACCACCGTGAATGATGGCCGTATCGGTTTGCGGTCACTCGTAGAGATTCGGCCGTCGTGTAAATGATGAGCAACACGCGTCGTTGCTCTTTGGGCAGCGAAAGAAATGCATGACGAACAGCCCGGCGGATTTCGCGATCGGCGGCCATATCGGCTGGCTCTTGACCGTTGGCAGGATGAGCTTCTTCGAAAATCGTACGCTTGGCTTGGCGATTACTTCGAACCGTCACAAGATCCTTGATGCGGCCTCGCAGCCTCAACATGCAGTAGGCGATGAAATGAATCTGCTTCGTCGCATTCAGCTGTTCGAACCTCCGAAACTCTCTTGGAAGTGAAATCCGCACGGCCAGATCCTGCATCGTTTCTTCGGCGTCCGAATGGTTCCGCAGCCTCTTGAACGCATATCCGTAGAGTCTGGGGTAAGCAAATTCCCAGAGTTCGCCGAGCCGTTGGGATTCGGCGTCCGTGAGTTTTTCCGGTTCCGGATGATCCGATTCGGATCGGTTTGCGTTGACACTGCGCGTACGTTGGGTAGGATGCTCTTTGAGCATTGAAATCGTCCTTTCAGGGGAATGGTTTCACGAAAGCCGTGGTGGTAACGACACCGCGGCTTTCATCGCGTAATAGGGGTGCGGAACGCGAGAGAGGGCGTGAAGCGATGGCGGGTCTCGAGCGCGGCATATCGCACTCGACCGCCAGAGGGCGATTGAGAACACTATGGTGCCGGTCCTGTACTGCTGATACCAGTTCGGGTTAAACGTCGCCGATGTTGACGCATCGGTGAACGGCACCGCCCATTTGAACGTCCGCACCCTCAGAATGCAAGTCTTCTCGCACAGTCTCGCACTGGGCAACCGCACCGGGGAATTATGTCGTTTTTGTCGTATGGTCGTAGGGGTGGAATAACCCTACTCAACTAATTGAGCAGGGCTATCGAAAACCTTGCTCAACTTTTTGAGTAGGGGTTTTCCGCCGGAAAGGCTAGGCAACAAATTGCCGAGCCTTTCGCGTGCATGAACGGGTCGGGTTCACGGTCACGCGTCTTCGAGTTTAACCGGGATTGC
>NZ_CFHRBF010000041.1:0-5769 GCF_984380535.1 Thalassoroseus sp. | reverse complement strand
GAAAAATGTGGAACAAAACACCAAACACAACTTGAAACGCAAGACAGTCGCTACTTCTTTTTGAAGATCCCGGCGAATGCGCGGCCGACGTTCTTTCCGGCACGACCGACGTGACGACTAATTTTCTTTCCGGTCTTTTTGCCTGCTTGGCCAACTTTTTTGGCGGCTTGGCCGATGGGTTTGGTGTCGAGGGTGATTTCCGCACCAAGTTTGCCACCGACTCCTAAGGCTGCGCCCAGTTCACCGCCGAGCGTGAGTTTGCCGTCGTCCATGGTGAGATTGACACCCGCTTCGGCTCCCAACCCCGACCATGCTTCGCCTGTGGCGGCGGCACCCGCGGGACCGATTTCTGTGCCGATCGTCCCGGTTGCTCGACCGCCGGTGAAGGCATTGGCACCGAGGCCGAGACCATTGTTGCTCACCCCCGCCTCGACGCCCGCTTCCGATCCGACAAACGTTTCGCCCTGGGCATAGTTCTCGATATCGACATTACCGACTTGGCCGCACTGCGACGCCGACGCATCTGCAAACGCTCCAGCTTGTACGCCGCCTCTCGCACCGGCAAACCACCGCTCGTCATCGCGGTCCCCGTAGGTCTTTGATTTCTGTTGGCCCGACTGATTTCGATGATCGGCAAACACACCAACATCAAACCCCGAACGCTGATCTAAACCCGCACTGACACTCGCCTGATGCGTCACTCCATCGTCGGTCGACGACACCCCCGCCCGCTGACGATAACTTGCCTCTTCAACGACTGAAGCTTGAGTCGAACTAGTCGTGCAGAAAGTCAGCGCGCCAACGACTAGTATCGCAACTTTTGCCATTCGCATCGGACGAGTCCTTATCGAAGTTTTCGACAACAGGGAGGGGTTATTCCCGTATGTCGAAACGGACTCTAATCCCGACATGCATTTGAATGAAAGCGGAACTAGTGCTGGGTCATGACCCAGCGTACACAACTGATTCGGCCATAACTAGTCTTAGAACTTACAACATATCTAGACCGGACCAACCTGCAGTTGACAGATTAGTCCTCGTCTTTTTGGATCGACTGCAACAAGTCATTTGCTTTTTCGTGGAGACGGACGGATTGGAAGTGGTGTTCGTCGTCACCAGTTTCTAGGTATTGAATTCGTTCTTGCGTGGCTTCAAGACGAAGCACAAAGACTTTCTTCAAACCATCCCAGAGTTCTTGACGGTCACTTGGGATGCGATCTGTAGTATCAAGACGCTTGCGGATATTCTCGAAGATGGGCAGCACATCGTCTTTGTACTCTTCGGCGGCTGCCTGACTGTCGAGAGCACCGGCCTGAAGACGGTCTTCGATAGACTGAATCTCCCGATCGGCGGCTTCTTCTAAGCGTCCGAGGCGTTGGTATTCAACGGGAAAATCAATCATCGGTCCCGGGTATTGCAGGATTCCAATCGCGAGAACAGTCGTTGTTCCAACGATGATCACCAGGTTCCGCCACGCACGACTCAATCGTGTAGCCTGACCAAGCGGTTGGCAGATAATGAACCCGCCGACGAGTCCGGAGAAGAACCCGCCCAGGTGTCCGGCATTGTCGACGACATCCCGCAAACCGGGCGCGAATTGGAAGATCGCCAGCAACCCAATGCATTGAACGGCCAAGTTGCGAGCGGTTCGTCGCAAACGTTTCGGCCAGACATTGCGTTGTCGAAACGCACACGCCAGAAACACACCGACGATGCCAAAGATCGCCCCCGATGCCCCCACGCTGGGCACATCATCGTTCAGGTACGCACTCGCCAAACTTCCGCATAATCCGGTGGCAAAGTAGAGCACTGCGAAACTCAAATGTCCGCAGAATCGCTCAACGAATGCCCCGACTCCGTACAAGGTCAGCATGTTCATGCCGAGGTGGACAATACCCGCATGCAGAAACAAAGCCGATACCAGCCGCCACCATTCGCCATCCGCGGTTTTCGGTGCGTAATTCGCTCCCGCGTCGATCAAAATCAGCGCTTGCTGGTGCATGTTCTGGGGGTCGCGGCCGGGCCAAATCGGATCGACACCCTTGGTCGTCATCCAAATCATCACGACGACATTGACCAGAATCAGCAGTGGAATGACCCAGATCCGCCGCGTCTGTTTGAACAATTCCCGAAAGAATTCCGCCAGTTCACGACGTTCATCATGAGTGGGATGGTCCATCGGACCGGGTGCGGTTTCGGTCGCATCTGGCGACGGCGTTGGCTGTTCAGTTGGGACATGCTCCATGATGAGTCGATCATATCGGATTGGAATGAACTCTCAAAGCCGCGTGGATTGCGGTCGTCGAAAGTGTCATGCTTGTTCACATCGCCAAAGCCGGGTAAAACCGAAAGAAGATTGCGAACCCGATAACACACGATTTGGGATGGATCGTCATGACAACGCCTCTGGAATCACTCGTTGCCTGCGGAACGAAACTCTGGCTAGACAGCGTAGACCCCGAACTGACCGTCGAGAATAAATCGCTTGGTGCCACGGGCGCGACGTCGAACCCCGTCATCATTTCGAAGCTGATTTCGACCGGGCGTTTCGATGACGATTTACAAGCGTTCATGGCAGAAGGGTTGAGCAACGAGGAAGTCGCTTGGCGGATGACGGACAAACTCGTCGCGCAGGCCCAAGAAGTTTTCCAAGATATTCACGAACGGACAGACGGCGACGATGGCTATGTGAGTTTCGAACTCGATCCGCTGTTGGAAGCCGAAGATTGCCCGATGACGATTGCTCAGCGAACCGAGCGTTACATCGAACTTGGCAAACTGTGGTCCAAAGGGCATAAGAACCGCATGATCAAAGTTCCTGCCACCGAAGCCGGCCTGGGAGCGTTGGAAGAGTTGGCGGCCCACGGGGTAACGCTGAACGTCACACTGATTTTCAGCGAACGCCAATACCAAGCCGCTCGTGACGCCATTTGGAAAGGTGCCCAACGACGCGATTCCCTCGATAACTTCAAATCGGTTTACAGCATCTTCGTCAGCCGAATCGATGTGTACACCGGCAAGCAAGTTCTAGAGCTTTCGGACGATGCCCAGGGGAAAGTCGGGCTGGTCAACGCGAAACGGCTTTGGAAACAGAACGCAGAGTTTTGGAGCGACAAGAATCTGCCACTGAAGCAGGAGATCATTTTCGCCAGCACGGGCGTAAAAACCGAAGGCGATCCGCCGGATATGTACATCTCGGCTCTCGCCGGTTCAGACATCCAAACGAATCCTCCGGAAACGAACGCAGCCATTCAAGAAATGACCGGCAAGGTCTTCGAAAAACGGGTCGACCAATTGCCGCCGGATGCGGTCGTCGAGGAAATCGATGCCAAAGTCGACTTTGCGAAGATGGAAGCTGCACTCATGGAAGAAGGCCTGCAAAAATTCGCCGACCCTCAGAAAGGTCTGTTGGAAACCATTCAAAAGAAACGCGAATCCCTGACGCCGGCATAACGCAGGTTTCGACTGGGCCTGCTAACGATTATTGATTTTGTATTCAGAAGTTCCATGCGAACTTGCAGGTGATCCGTCTGTTCGCCACCATTGAGACGGAACCGGGCTCTTCGGTCCGATTCCGACTCAATACACGATTCTTCGAGGGTGTTCTGAACGTGTCCGTAACTTCGGCTTGTCCCAATTGTGGTAAACGGTTTCGGTTTCCTGACGATTCCAAAGTCGGCAAGAAAATTCGCTGCAAGGAATGCGAAGAACCGTTCGTCGTCGAACCTTTGGGTGAGGCAGATAAACCGACTCGCAAGCCCAAGCGAGAGAAATCGGCCGGCGGACTTCCACCACGCACAGTCGGCGTCAAACCTAAACCCAAGAAAAAATCGCGGCCCGCGAGCGACGAGGCCTCGCCGAAGAAACGCAAGAGTCCGCCGAAAAAGAAGCAGAAACTGACGAGCAGTCCCGCATTTATCGGCGGCATCTGCACGTTGGTACTGGCTTTGTTGATCGGCGTTCCGTTCCTGGTCTCTGGCGACGACAAACCTATGGAACCGCCAGCGTCGTACACGACGTTCCAGCACGAAGTCAATAACGCCTTCAAATGCGACCTTCCGGCTGGGTGGAACGTCAAAGCCGGGGGCAAAGCCGGTTCGGTGATCTCGGCGGTCTTTGAATTCGAGGATGTGAAAGTTCGCATCCGCAGCAGCATGGGAGCCAGCGCGATTGGCGACATTGCTGGAAGCATGGGTGGCGACATTCTTGGCGGGGCCGGTGGTTTGGAACTCGACGAAGATCTCACCCCAATCGCTAACGTCCACGAAATGATGCACGATCAATACGCTGCGGACTACAGCGACTACAAAGAGCAGCCGCCCCAGAAAATTGAAACCGGCTTTGGGGACACGCGAATGTCTGAGTTCACCGCATCGGGAAGTTGGGGATCGACAATTCGCGGAGTCCGGGCGTCGATGCTGGGTCGCGATCTCCAATGGACCGTGATCTGCGATTGCCCCGAAAAGGACTGGGCGGTTTGCCAGCCGATTTTCGAACGCATCGTCAAGAGCATGTCCCGTGGCTGATTCGCCCAGGTCGTCTCGCGAACCGGGTCGTCGCCCCAAACCGACGGCGAAACGGCGACCGACCACACTTGTCACCTGCCCCGCCTGCGGCACACGATTCCGATCGCCGGTTCGATCGAAAGCGTATCAAACCGAGTGCCTGAACTGCGAAGAATCCGTCAACGTCCCGGCCCGCGGGACACGGGAGATCGAAGAACCGACACCGGAAGTAGAGCCGGAACCATCGCAACCGAATGTGTTCGATGCAATGGCCGAAGAACGGTTCAGCGGTGACGTTCACGTTCCCAAATTCCCATTCCTTGAGGGCACATTTTCATTTCCGTGGTATCCGGAAGCGATCTTTCGCTGGATCATTTTGTCCGGCGGGTGTGCGATTGTTTCCGTGTTGTTTGTCGCGATGCACTGGTGTTTTGCCCGTGCTGATGTCGGCGGCATCGGTGGTTGGTACGGAAGAGCCGGCTATGCGTTGGGGTTTCCGACGGGTTGGTTATCGATTTGGACCTTCGGCTACGCAGCCGCCTGTGGCAAAGCGATTCTGACGGAAACAGCCGCCGGGAATGATCGGGTAACCGATTGGCCCGAATCGGATTGGCGGGAGTGGGTGAGTGATTTGGTGTGGTTGCTGCCGGCAATCCTGACCGCGGTCGCATTAGCCTTCGGAGCCGGTCAACTCACCGAAGCCCTTGGCGACCAGTCACTCTTCTGGGGAGCAGCAGGGTTGACATTGTTCGTGTTGTTGCCGATCTGTCTGTTATCGGTGATTGAAGCCCACACCCCGTTCCTGCCGTTTTCACCGTTCATCCTCAAAAGTCTCGTCAACCGGGCGTGGGCATGGATGCGATTTTATTTGGCATCGGGAGTGTTGGCGATGATTTGGCCGGGGAGTTTGATCCTCGGCTACCAACGCGAACCCTTCTACGCCGCCGCCGTCACCGGACCGCTGATGGCGTTGACACTGATCATCTATTGGCGACTACTGGGACGGCTCGGTTGGTGCTTGGTGAATTGAATCTCGTGACCATTGATTCAACTAGCGCACAAAAGAAACACCCTTGACCATCGGGGATGATCAAGGGTGTTTTGTATAAACAAGGTTGATAGTTGCGTGTGAGAATCTGAGTGGACTATTGCGTTTGTGGGATTATCCCACGTGTGAGTTTGCACTCACTGAGGTTATGAGCTGGATAAACCAGCGATCATCCTTAGAAAGGAGGTGATCCAGCCGCAGGTTCCCCTACGGCTA
>NZ_CFHRBF010000040.1:0-5937 GCF_984380535.1 Thalassoroseus sp. | reverse complement strand
GTGTTGGACCATCTCAACGCCCACAAAGTCCTAAACGCCTACAAAGTCGCCGGAGCTCGGGAATCCATCGAGAGTGTCGGAGCAAGAATTCCCTTTCTGCCGCCGTATAGTCCCGACCCGGGTCCGATCGAACAGTTCTTCGCCAAACTCAAGCACCTCGTTCGGAAAGCCGGCGAGCGAACTGACGAAGCCTTGTGGAGTCGCCTCGGCGAACTCCTCGAACACTTCTCAAACGCAGAGTGCCGCCACTATTTTCGCCACTGCGGCTACAACCGCTACACATTATCGTGAACGGCTCTAGGCTGGTGGGTGTGCGTGGAAGCCAGGGCCAAACTCAATACTCCCGGCCAGAAGGACGGACTGAATCAGCTATGGATTGATGGAAAACTCGAAACGGAACGACGCAATCTTGATTGGCGCGGAACATTTACCGAACGAGGAATCAATGCTGTCTTTCTCGAAGCCTAATGGAATGACGGCTCGCCGGTTGATCAGGTTCGTTGGATTGACAACTTCGTCGTTTCGACAAAACCGATCGGTCCGGTTTCATGCCCTGTCAATCCGATCTTAGTCAAGACGCCGTACAAAAGGTTCCGGTCGCCTGAAGGCTTGGCAAGCTGAAATCGCGATTGCGAATTCAACCTCAAAGACCGTTTGGAAATCTGAGATGCTCGGCCCGCGTGACAGTGAATTCCGACAACTGCGAGTTCATAGACACTCTGGCTGCAAAGCACGCTTCACATCCAAAGAAGACCTATGTGACACGAATGAGTCAACTGGGCGGTAACCGTCAGTGGTCCCGATGGAGTGCCTGGCACCAAATATTTCGAAACGTGAGCGAATAAGTCATAATTTCGCCACACCCGAACTCGTATATTTCGTTTCGGAAATTGGCGGCAAATGGCTTCCCGTTCCCTGGGCAGAATCGTTCCCGAAGGTTGCCGTCTCGCGACACAATTCGCGGGGTCTGCCGACCCGAGATAGCTCACCTATTTTCTAGAACCGTTTACTTTTGATCGTAGCGGTTGCTCTCCCGTGGAAGTCAAAAAACATAGGTCCTGATGCACCTCCCGCGGAGACAGAAGGCTGCAACGTGGTCTAGAAAAGTCCCAACCCTCCGTTAATTCACTTCGGTCCGGCTCATGGACAAGAATTTTGGGAATCCCAAACCGAACGAAGTTGGACAAGCCGCGCCTGGGTCGCAAATTAGCGCAAATGCAGAGGTCGGGCGCCGAAAAACCGACCGCTGCCCATTGGGAAAATCTCTTCACGCTTGCAGGCGATGCATCCTCAGCGAGTTTGAAGAAACGCGAATTGCGATTGGTATGTTGGACCGGAACGCTCGGAATTGGCCGGTTGCTCACTCCGACCGCACCTGCGTGCCTGCACAAAATGCACTGATTCAGCGTGTCACTTTACGCGATGCGATAGGGTACCGCTGGCAAAGTCACAATTTCAAAGGGCGTGTTGAACGCCAGGGTCTCACCGATCGGGGCTACGATGTTAAGACCGCACGGGCGTTTCAGCCACCAATGTCAAAGCCTCGTGCTTACTGAGCGGTTTGGTGAAGCAGCGGTCCATACCCGCCGCTAGGCAATCGGCTTGCTCTTGTTCCATGGCGTTTCCCGTGAGGGCAATCACAGGCCATCGTGGCCAGCCTTTGTTCTTTTCCCGAGAGCGGATGTGTCGCGTGGCTTCCAATCCCCCCATCACAGGCATTTGGATATCCATCAAAATCAAATCGAACGCCTTGGGGTCGGTGAGTAAGTCGAGGGCTTCCTGCCCATTCTTGGCCAAGGTCACTTGATGCCCCTCTTTGACCAAAAATAACTGAACCACTTTCTGATTGACCAAGCTATCTTCGACCACGAGCACACGGCGAGGTTCGATGGTCTCCGTGCTGGCGTGGGTTGATCTGGGCTGCCAGTTAGCCAAGGCCATCGCCAAGGTGCGAGCAAGGGCGTTCTTCCGCAAGGGCTTGGGTAACACGGCCGCGAAGATGTTGGGACGCGCATGGAGTTGCCCCTTCTCAACGCCGATCGCTGAGGACGCCAAAATCATTGGAGGATTCTCTCCGCTCGATACTTGCTGAATCCAGCGTGCCAATTCCCAACCGTCGATCTCGGGCATCATGGCATCGAGGACAATGCCATCAAATTGCCGAAAGAAGGAATCGTCTCCTGAATGGAATCGCTCCTGAACTTGTCGTGCCCCGTTCGCTTCTTCGATGACGAGCCCCATGCCTTCCAACAGCGCCTTGGCAACCCGTAAATTGATGGGATTATCATCCACGAGCAAAATGTTCTTCCCCACGAGCAGCTCGGCGGGCGGCATTCGGTGCGGCGGTGATTGCCCCACTTCAATCTGGTTCGTCACGGGCAACGGGATTTGAACCGTGAAGCAAGTCCCCACGTCAAGTTCGCTCTCCATGAGAATATTTCCTCCCATCAATTCGACGAGACGCTTGCAGATCACGAGCCCTAATCCGGTTCCTCCGTACTTTCTCGCCGTTCCGCAATCCGCTTGAACGAACGGTTGAAACAAACGTTTCTGCGCCTCTTCAGAGATTCCAATTCCGGTGTCCTGAACTGTGAGGCAAACGATGTCACTTTCATCGGACGTCGGCAGAACGCCCACGATGATCCGCCCCTGGTTGGTGAACTTGATCGCATTGCCCACCAGATTGGTCAAAACTTGTCGAATCCGTGTGGGGTCGCCGCGGCGAATGTCTGGCATGTTGAGATCAATATCCAGTTCGATTTCCATTCCCGCGAGATGGGCTTTTGTAGAGAGCAGCTGTAAGGTTTCGCTCACAAGATCATGTAGAGAAAACCCAACATTCTCCAAGTCGATTCGCCCGGCCTTAATCTTGGAGAAGTCCAAGATGTCGTTAATGATTGTCAGTAACGTCTCTCCAGAAGAGAGAATCAATTCCACTTGCTCGGCTTGACCTGGGGACAAGGGACTCTCATGCAGCAATTGCGCCATGCCGAGCATCCCATTCATCGGCGTGCGGATTTCGTGACTCATCGCCGCCAGAAACGCTGACTTGGCCCGGTCGGCGGCCTCGGCATCATCGCGGGCTTTTTCCAATTCCTTTTGCTGAGTGTTAAGTTTTTCGATCAGCCGCTCTTGAACTTCTTTTTCCCTTCGCAGTGTGGCGTGCAGATCGACGACCGTCGGAAACGCCTCCAAGGCCTGATGAATAATTCGCCCTCGAAGCAAGTTCTCGACGCCAAACCAAGGTTCAGGATCGATCATTTCCGGATGTTGCCAGATTATTTCAAATTCGCCATTCTCACGGGCCTGACCGACCATCGCCCGTTTTCGCACATGATGATTTTGGCGTAACTCCATCACACCACACGGACCATTCACAAGAATGAACCGGTACTTTCGCAGAGCAGGCACCTCAAAACTGCCCATGGATTCCACAATCGCCTTCCACAAGAACACCTGCGTGTACGCGTTGGCCATTGGCGAGGATACGGGACAATTCCACCCGACATACTCACGGATTCGTGGCAGAAAATGCTGGTTGATCTCGGTTTGGCAAGTCGAAAAATAATCCCAACATGCATAATGCCCTACTGCAGCGGGAACCTTGGCGAGCTCGGTTTCCGAAAAACTGAAGGAAACCACTGGCAGTCGCTCAGGACCCGGTCCCGCTTCGGCCAAGTGTTGAAAAAATTCGGTATTGGCCGAACCGTTGATCGTATTGAAAATCACATCGGGACGAGATTTTAACAGTTGGTCAACCGCCGGTCGCACATCGTAACCATCCAGAGGGAGATAGAGTTCCTCCAGGACCGTACCCCCGCGTTTTTCGAGGATGCCATACATCAGCGTGTTGGCCGTGCGTGGATAAACATAGTCCGAACCAATGATCGCGGCATTCCGCCACCCCTGGTCCATCACCCAATCCACCGCCGGTTCGATTTGCTGATTGAGCGTGCTGCCCGTGTAAATAATGTGGGGGCTTTCTTCCAAGCCCTCGTATTGGACGGGATAAAACAAGAGTCCGTCATGGTCCCTCAAAACGGGTAGCAACGCTTTTCGAGAGGCCGACGTCCAACAACCGAAAATCACGCGAATCCCATCGGACTCGAAAAACTGTTTGGCCTCGTTAACGAATCGCTCGGCACGGGATTCCCCATCACGGACAATCGGAAGTACTTGTCGTCCCAGGACGCCGCCTGCGTGATTGATTTCTTGAATCGTGAGTTGCGTGGATTGCGCGACCAACTCCTCACTGCCGGCCATCACGCCGGTTAAGGATTGCAATACCCCAACGGGGTAAACCGAGGAAGATGGACTGGACACTGGCATCGGTCGACGTCCATTGGATGGTGTTGAGAGATCAACTTCAACTTTAACACATCCTTAATGCAAAGGTCAGCAGTGTTCGCTTCCGGATTCGCAAAAGTCAAACCCCATTAGATTTCGACAATGGTACGCGGTACCAAGAAATAAAGAAGTGGATGCAAGATCGGGGTCGAGGCAAACTTATCGTGTAAATTGGAAAATGAGCTTAAAAAAGCAATCACTGCCGAAAGCGATAGGAGTTCGCAACTTGTCTAGAACATACCAATCATTCGTTTCTGATCCTCCTGCTGAGGGGCACGAATGCCACCACTCAATGGTAGTGGATGTTTCAGGAGTCCAAGCCGGCGGATATTCAGCACGCAACTGTCGCTACGCGATCGGAGCATCGCGGGAAGCGGGTGATCTGGCTGGTGGGACACAACCAACAATTGTTCGATCACGCATCAATTCCTATGGCCTTCATGTCATCCAGGTGCATTGAGCCGCCGCTGGTTTTCCATTTGCTGCCCGGAAGATCCGCCCAACTGCCCAAAGAAATCGTTGAGCTTCTCAGGTCGCGTCGAGACGTGACGGGCCTTGATGACATCTCCGTCTTCGTTGCGGAGTGAGATCGTGAGTTAGCGGGCGTTCTGATCGATGCCGAGGTACAACATCTGAGTGGTTCTCCTGTTCGAGGAATTAGTGAGTCAGGATTCCCATTCTCTATGGGAGAACCACTTCACAAAACCAACTCCTTCATAGATACCACTGTCTCGTAGCAGATCACGAAAACCGCGGCTTTCGCTGAGCAATCACTGAGCCAATGCGATATCGAAACTCCCGGAAGCAGAATAAGCGATGCAACTGCGTGGTTGCGTTAGTTGTCCCTGCAGATGGTCAATCGCTCCCGAAGAGAGTCGCGTGTTACAACAACTCTGCACCTGTGAGTCATCGGCGATCGTCGGCCCGACACCGACACGAGTTCGCCATCTCTTCAACTCCGCGAAGTTGGACAAGCTTCTGCGAGTTCGCGTTTCGCCAAACTGCAGGCGGTGAAAGAGACCTCTGCAGATGCGCCGCCACTCATTGACCGTTCGTCGCGACGGACATTTTGGCCCACGAGGCTTGAGATTTCGACGGGATGGGCGTCTTGCGGATTCGCCCAGACCACTGTGTCGAATCTGATTCATTTTCCCCGACGTTACCACGCAAGCGTTCTTCCCACAGGTTTCAAAGACGGCGTTACGAACTCTGCATGACGCAAAGCATTTCCATTAAATGAGATGCGACACAAAATGCTATCAAGGTTTTATCAATGTCCGCCTCCGAGGGCAAATACAAAACCTTGATTCCGTTGTCAGCTGTATGCCCTTTTTTCATCAATGAAATATCGCATGAGCATCGGTCAGCAGTCTGTTCATTTGCTTGCGTTAAACGACTCCGATTGGCAAGATGTGTGAGCATTTGTCTGGTAACCATTTGGCTGGTTGAAGTCGATGTTTTACGCCCACTCACTTGCCGATCGTCCCCATAGCGAGTGGGAACTGCTTGAAGAGCATCTGGATGCTGTTGCGAAAATGGCGGGGGAGTTCGCGGACCGGCTGGGAGCAAAGGCGTGGGGAGAATTGTTGG
>NZ_CFHRBF010000039.1:0-11995 GCF_984380535.1 Thalassoroseus sp. | reverse complement strand
AGCTCGAAACCGCAACTTGACAACCAAACCAAGGTGGCGATTAGCGAGAAGTGTCATCAATAGCGCACTTATTGCCGTAACCAAAGCCCGTATTCACGTCACAACGCAATCTTTGATACACGCGAACATCCATCTGCCTGACGAAGCCACTGTGTGCGAAGGGTTTCGTTCTGTTCGGATGGACCGTCTTCTTGCCTTCGCGACTGACAAATCTACAATAGTACAGACTTGCGCAGCCGCGTTATTGTCAGACGGCTGTTGACAATCCGTTTAAACTGATCAAACGATTGGAGCAGAAATATGTGGAAGCGTCAGATACTGAGTCCTGAAGACGCTAAAGTCGTCGGCGATGCCTTGCAGAGTGTATTGGTCAACCTGATTGACCTGTCACTGCTTGGCAAGCAGGCACACTGGAATTTGTACGGCCCGAACTTTTTGCCGGTTCATGAGAAGCTTGATGAGCTGGTCGACGCCGCTCGAGAGGGCTCGGACGCAGTGGCAGAACGAATGGATCAACTTGGCGTGGCACCGGATGGGCGAGTCTCGACGGTGGCAGAGAAATCCAAGTTGCCCAAGTTCCCGAAGAAGTTCATCGAAGTTTCCGAGGCTGTCAGCCAAGTGTGCGATGCATTGGCCGTCGTGTGCCAGAGTCTTCGGGACGGTCAGAAGAAGGTCGCTGAACCGGATGCAGTGACTGAGGACCTATTGATCGGTCTCAGTGAGACTTTCGAAGAACATCTTTGGATGATGCAAGCAACCGAAGGCAAGAACCCGAATTGACATAAAATCATATTGTCATGAAAAAGGCCCCGGAACTTTCCGGGGCCTTTTTTTGCCTTGTTGCATTGGTTCGTATTGGTTTACGCCGTGCCGCGGAGGTACTGCTTTTGACGCACGGTGCGGACGGCTCCTCGAATCGGCTTCATCCCGTCTCCCACAATATCGGCATAGCACTGGGTGAACTCGGCACCGAGTAGCACAATCAGAGACGAGTAATAGACCCAGACCAGAATCAACACCATAGATGCCGCTGTACTACCCCAGGTCCCTGCGACTTGGGAGTTCTGCAGGTACATCCCAATGAGCGATTTGCCGAGCACGAACAAAAACGCCGTCACCCCGGCTCCCAACCATAGATCTTTCCAGGCCATCTTGGCGTCTGGCAGGATTTTGAACATCGAAGCGAATAGAAACGTGACCACAATTAATGTCACGACGGTGTGCAGCACGATGGTCGTGACCCAGGCAATGCCGCTGGGTGTCACGCCCTCAATCACTCCCATGAACTCGTCGACGAGCGTCGTCAATACGAAGGAAACCAACAACAGAAACGCAATCACGACGACCATGCCGAACGATAACAGACGTTTGAGGACAAAGTTCATAATGCCCCCCTGCTCAGGATCCGGTGCCACTCCCCAAGCCTTGTTCAACGCGAATTGAAGTTGAGAGAGCACACCGGTTGCAGAGAACAGTAAGATCCCGATGCCGAGGAGTCGCGAGATCATTCCTAGACTGGCAAACGGGCCTTCCATTGCTGCTTGGGTTTTGTCGAGACCGATTAACCGATCGGATTTCTTGTCAGATTCTTCATCCGACTTCTTTTTCTTGGCCTCGTCCGTCTCGGATGCTTCCTGGGATTGGTCGGCTTCGGAATCTGATGCCACGAGAGAATCCGTGGGAATTCCAAGTTGATCGCGGACGATCTGATCAATTCGCTCGGCTGGAATCCCCATCGCTGTGGCGGCCATGAGCACAATGACGAGCAGCGGGGGTAGTGAAAAGATTGTGTAATAGGCGATCGCCGCACCACTGCTCATGCAATCGTCGTTCGAGAACTCCGTGGCAGTTCGCTTCAGAATTTTCCAAGTGGTATGGATCATTGCATCTTGTACCCTGTTGAACCACGTTGATTTTTGGTTCCGTAGGGTGCAAAGAATGTGCCGAGCGGAAATGTCGGCCGATTTGCCGGTGAGATGGTCACCGCGCGATCATTTCGGTGGATCGGAAACCGGCGGTTGACTAGTTGGGGATGATTGCATCGTCGCCCCATTCGCCAAGATCTGATCAAGTTGTCGACGGATAGTGGCCAATTCCGCGTGTAAAGCGGCGAGTTCGTGTTCTTGTTCCTCGGCTTCGGGCACAATGAACCACGAACCGACGAACCCGGTGAAGGTTCCGAACAACCCGACACCAGCGACCATCAAACCAACTGCAATGATTCGTCCCGCAGTTGTCACGGGATAGAAATCGCCGTAGCCAACGGTGGTCATCGTAACAAACGACCACCACAACGCTTCCTCAGGCGTATGGATGTTCGATGATTCGAGCGTCTCAACGTGCAAGATCGCGATGCTGGAAAAGATAATCAGCAGAATCGACACTAACGCAGCCGCGCTGAATGCACCTTCGGCTCGGCGTTTCAAGATGTGGGTGGCGATCAAACGCGTCGAGCGGACGGCACGCAGCAATCGCAACGCGCGGATGATACGGGCGGTTCGCCCCCAACGCAGCCAATCGACAGTCGGAATGCTGGACAACAAGTCGATCCAGCCCCACTTCATATATTCAAGCTTCGATTCGGCCGCGTACAGGTTGTAGGTAAAGTCGAGCAGAAACGCGATGCAAATTACGTTGTCCGCGTAATGCAGAATGGCTTCCGTTTCCGAATCGAGCTGAAAACACGCCTCCGCCGCCAGCGCAGCGAGGACGTAAAAACACAGGCCTAGCATGAAAATTTGATAGGCCTGCGGGCGACGACTCGCGGAAGCAGTATCCATCGGAAGCAACCCTCGAATTACTTCGCAGCAGCAAAAGCGGCCTCGTAATTCGGTTCTTCGGCAATCTCCGAAACGTACTCGACATGCGTCAGTTTGCCGGAGCCATCGACAACGAACACCGCCCGACACAGAATTCGATCAAGGGCACCGCCGGAAATCAGCACGCCGTAGGATTCGCCAAACCCTGTGCAACGGTGAGCAGAAAGTGTTTGCACGTTTTCCACGTCTTCCGCTCCGCACCAACGTTTCTGAGCAAACGGCAAATCCATGCTGACGACGAGAACCTCAATACCGGAGTTGCTAGCTGCTTTTTCGTTGAACTTCTTCGTTTCCAAGCTGCAAACCGAAGTGTCCAGTGAAGGCACGACCACAATAATTCGCGGTTTCCCGGCACTGGCAGCCAATGTGACTTCCTCGAGTCCGTTGCTTTGCAACTGAAATTCCGGAGCCGCATCGCCGACTTTTAACTCCGGACCAGCCAAGTCCACCGGATTTCCCTTGAACGTAACAGCGCCACTACGAACTTCAGCCATGATTTGCTCCTGCAAGGCCATCGATTAAATTCACCGTCAATGCCCGGCAGTATGAAACAGCGGGCAATGCCATGCAAGCATCACCCGCTCTTTCATGTTTAATGATGTGAATGTCAGGCCTGGTAACGCCTCATCACATGAGACCTCATCACATCATCGTTCGTCAGAACGCTACTTCTCCACGCGGTACCCTTTTTTGACGGCTTGTTTTTGGACGGCTTCGATAATGGCGTGATCGAGGGTGTCGTCCGGTGCTTCGGCGGATTCCGCTTGTTTCTTCCGTTCGGCGGCAATGAACTTATCGCGGGCGTCGGTTAGTTCGCGGATTTTTTCCTGAATCTCTTTCCGGGCCGTCTTCTGTTTCTCGATGTGCGCTTCCAACTCTTTCAACGACAACTTCTGCAATTCCTTGGGAAGTTGGTCCTTCTTGATCTCTTCGAGTTTGATCGTGCCACGGGCACAACCATCGATTAAATCCCAATGACAGAAGTAGTTCGCCGACGATTTGGCCAATGCCCGACTGGCATTTGCATTGAGGTTCAATTGAATCGCGTTGTTGTCTTGAGCAATCTGGTTATCCGTGAATTGCTTGCGTTTGTCAGCCGCACCGTAGGCAATGTAAGTCGCATTCAGTTTCACATTGAGTGCCGTAATTTTGTCGTCTTGTGGGGCCGGTATGACAGCGACCGCACGGTTTTGATTGATCGTCAGATAACTGCCGTCCGCTAGCGAAGCCGCGTGCTGCCAACGTCCATTGATGCCCTGTCGTTCGTCGCCACAGTGAATCGTGCTGACGGTGATTCCCTTTTTGATGGCTTCCTTGCAGGCGAAATCGTATTTGACCGGCCCTTGTGTGAACGGTTCGTTCCCGGCGATGAAAATGCACTTCATGTCGTCTTCGTCATCGGACCATTGCAACTCATTGACGGCCGTTTGAATGACCAAGCCGCAGTATTCCGAGCCGCCCTGAATTTGAATCGCGAACAACGCCTCAGAGACGGCATCTAGATCGTCGGTGAACGTCACCAACTGTTCTGGAGCAGCGTTGCCATATTTGTAGAGAGCCACTTCCAACCGCGGCCGTTTTCCGTCACGTCGAAGCGTCGCGAACTCGTTGACCACATTCCACAGATGCTCGCGAGCTTGGTTGATCAACCCGCCCATGCTCCCGGAATGATCCAAGAGAATCGCCATCTGAATCTTCGGTACATCGTTTTCTTTTGCGTTCGCAACGCGATCGAAGAACCCCGCCGTCAAAACACCCACAGCAACCGTGAACAATCCGACTAATCGACGTGTCAGCATGACTCTTTCTCCTTAACACAGGAATTCGATACACTTGGAAGTTTAACCGAGTATGATTCGCTCGCGGGTAACGGCTGTGTAACAAAGAGGTCAGTCAACCGTGTTGCTAAACCTTCGATGGTCAACAACGCGGCAAAGTTCCCCCTGTCGCTAGGATTTCTTGAAAACGGCGGGTTGTCGTTGGATTGTCGTGCGAATCGTCACCAACAGACACCCCACAATCCCCAACAGACACATGACAACTTTCTACGATTTTGATGTCGTCGTCGTCGGAGCCGGCCATGCCGGGACCGAGGCGGCATTGGCTGCGGCGCGAATTGGTGCGAAGACGGCACTACTCACGATGAATGTCGACACCGTCGGCGCAATGAGTTGCAACCCCGCGATTGGCGGTGTCGCGAAGGGCCAAATCGTGCGTGAAATCGATGCGCTCGGCGGCGAGATGGGTCGCGTTATCGACGAAACCGGTCTGCAATTCCGCATGCTCGGTCGCTCCAAAGGGCCGGCGATGCATTCGCCACGTGCCCAAGCGGATAAGAAAGCCTATCAGTTCTCGATGAAACACCGCGTCGAGCAAACCGACAACCTTGCCCTTCGGCAGGAAATGGTCGAAGGCTTGGTGACGGAGAAAGTGGGCGAAACCACGCGAATCACTGGGGTGAAGGTGCGGGGTGATGCGGTGTATCGCACGCGAGCGGTCGTCATCACCACCGGCACTTTCCTGCAAGCCGTCATGCACACCGGTGAAGCGAAAGCCAGCGGCGGTCGCGCCGGTGAAGGCACCACCGGCACACTTTCCGACTCGTTCCGCGAACTCGGTTTCGAACTCGAACGTTTCAAAACCGGCACACCGGCCCGAATCAACGGTCGCACCATCGACTTTGCCGCCTGCGAACGGCAACCCGGCGACGACGATCCGCAACCGTTTTCGTACCTCACCGAATCACTCTCGCAGCCGCAACTTGAGTGTCACATCACTTACACCAACGAGAAGGTGCACGAACTCATCCGGGCGAATCTCCATCGGGCCCCGATGTACTGTGGACAAATTCAATCCACCGGCCCACGGTATTGCCCGTCGATCGAAGATAAAGTCGTGCGATTCGCGGACAAAACGCAGCATCAGATTTTCCTCGAACCCGAGGGCTACAACACGCTCGAATACTACTGCAACGGCATTTCCACGAGTCTACCCCGTGACGTGCAAGATGCCATGATCCACGAAATTCCCGGCCTGGAACATGCTGAGATCATGCGGTACGGGTACGCCGTCGAATACGATTTCGCTCCGCCCACGCAACTTCGTCCGACACTCGAAACCAAACGCGTGGACGGTTTGTACTTTGCTGGCCAGATCAACGGCACCACCGGTTACGAGGAAGCCGCCGGTCAAGGATTGATCGCCGGTATCAACGCCGCATTGAAACTGCAGGACGCTGCACCGTTCATTCTCGATCGCAGCCAAGCTTATTTGGGTGTATTGATTGACGATCTCGTTACCAAAGGTGTCGACGAACCATACCGCATGTTCACATCGCGTGCCGAGTACCGGCTACTCCTTCGACAAGACAATGCCGACCGTCGACTCACACCGCTCGGCCGCCGGATTGGGTTGGTCGACGACGAACGCTGGCTGCAACTTGAACGTCACGAAGCAGATATCCAGCGAGCAACCGGACAAATCGAGAAACTTCGTCACCAAGGAAAAACGCTCGAAGAGTGGCTGCGACGGAGTGAAATCACTTGGAATGATCTCGTTGAAATGGCTCCTGAACTCGGCGAGTTGGACATTACCCGTCGGGCGGCCGAACAGGTGCAGATCGAAACCAAGTACGCCGGTTATATCCGTCGCCAAGCTGCGGACATTCAAAAGCAACAAAAGGTCGAGAAACTTCGTATCCCGGAAACCCTCGATTTCGCCGCGATTCCGAATCTGCGGTCTGAGGCCCGCGAGAAATTGAGCCGTGTTCGTCCGCAGAATATGGGGCAAGCCGGCCGCATCAGTGGCATCACGCCAGCGGATTTGGCCATCGTTCTCATCTATTTGGACCAGCCGAGCCGTCTTTCTTCGTAATTTTCTGGGGTGTCGAATGCAAGATTTTTCGAGCCCCCATGTTCAAGCCTGGCAAAATAGGTCAATCGCGTGCATTGCCTAAAGTCCGTTGGTATCGCGATTTACAAAACGAGACCGGTCTGCGGATGCTTCAAAAGCTAAGTGTACTAACGCGGTAAATGCCTGTTGACCGATTTCGCAGTTTAGATACAATTTGGAATCGTGTTAATTCTGGAAGGTTTGGGGTAGCAGGGAAAGTTAGATGGCTCTAGAATCCTCAAACTGGGTCAATTAGAGAATTTTCAAGGAATTTGGCCGGCTCCCATGCTGGGTGGTTGTCCGGACGGGTCGCGAAGCGATTCCGGTGCATGATGGACTCGAGGCTTTGCGGACCGGGACGTCGTACGTCTACCGCTTGCATTAGGCAAGCGCACGATTCAAAGGATGGATCAGAATGAAGACCGTCTTCACAACAGGCGAAGCAGCCAAGATCTGCAACGTCAGCCAGCAAACAATTATCCGGTGTTTCGATTCCGGCCAACTCAAGGGGTTCCGTGTGCCGGGCTCCCGGTTCCGGCGGATTCCACGCGATATTCTTTATCGCTTCATGAAAGACAACGGCATCCCCACCGATGCCTTGGAAAGTGGCAAACGGAAGGCCTTGCTCGTCGACGACGACGTGGATTTGGTCGAAATGATCCGCGATGTGCTCGACGCCGACGGACGCTTCGAAGTTCGCGTGGCCAACAATGGGTTCGATGCCGGGATGATGGTCAAAGAGTACCACCCGGACATTATCGTGCTCGACGTGATGCTGCCCGACATCAACGGGAAGGAAGTCTGCCAGCGAGTCCGAAGTGATTCGTCGCTGGATGACGTGCGGATCATCTGCATCAGCGGGATGGTCGAGCAAGACAAAATTGCCGACCTCAAAGCCGCCGGTGCGGACGAGTTTTTGCAGAAACCGTTTGAAACCGATCATCTCATCGGCCGAATGTGTCGTCTGCTGGATATCGAACCGGTTCACGCTTAGTCGAGTCGTTGAGACACGCAAGTGATCTGCCGGAGGTGTCCACGGATTGCGCTCAACAGGGAGCAACGACAGGGCAGTGAACGGCAACGGTCCCGCGTCTCTCACCACTTGGCTGATGGACGGTTTGACGCCCGGAAACATCGAGCACACGCTTCGGCATGTCGCGACCGGTTGGCTCGCGTTCACGTCTGCCGAAGCGATATGTGTGTGTTGGCAACTCCGCACACACGAACCCGTCTACGTGTACTCTCAAAACGCGGAACACTTCTCGTTTGCCGAGCAGCCGATGCCGGTTGACGACGAATTCGCGACGATTCTCACCTGGGCGACGAGCATCACCCGAGCATCGCCTGAGTCGTTTCAATTGCAAATCGAGGAGAGTTCGCCGGTTGGTTTTCGGGTGTATGCCAGTGGCGTCGATGACCAAACGATACCGCCAGAACTCAAACCAGCGACACACATGCTTCTCGAACGGCTGGAAACGGAAGCTGCGATCGCCGAGCGATTGTTGAACTCTAAACTCGAATCCATGGCGGAGTTTGCCGCCGGTGCCGGGCATGAAATCAATAACCCGGTTGCGACCATTGTCGGACGTGCGAATCTGTTGCTCGCGGAAGAAACCGACCTTGATCGCCGGGCTTCACTCGCCACGATCGGTGCTCAAGCGCTTCGAGTTCGGGATATGATCGGCGATGCGATGCTCTTCGCCCGTCCGCCGAAACCGCAGCGACAAAATCTCGACATCGAAACGGTGCTGCCGGAGATTGTCAGCCCTTACGAATCTCGGTTCCGTGCCAAACATGTCGGTTTCACCTGTGAGACAATCCCGTCGCTCACAATTTCAGCCGACCGTACGCAATTCGCTGTCGCGATCTCTGCCCTGCTGCAAAACGCGTTAGAAGCGACTTCGTCGGGAAATTCGGTCACGCTCGTCACGCGATCGGAACGTCCGGCGTTTGTTCGCTTCGAAATCGTTGATTCCGGCACGGGTCTCTCCGAGACCGATCGTCTCCACCTGTTCGATCCGTTCTATTCCGGTCGTCAAGCGGGACGTGGTCTGGGCTTCGGATTGTCCAAAGCCTGGCGGATTGTGACGCAACACGGCGGGCGAATTGTCGTGGTAGATGTCGAAACCGGCGGGTGTCGATTCCTCATCGACTGGCCAACGATCGCTGAGTGAGTCACAATGCGATTTTAATTCGCTCTGTGATGTCACTCCCAGGAGCTTCGTGCAGATGGAACGTCTGCCAGCGTGGTCGGTTCGTGTACTCGTCGGGATTGTTGTCTGCTCTGGTTCGTTGGCTCACGCCGCCGAACCCCCGCGGTTTCGCATCGACGCTCCGTCCGTGCAGTTGACCGGCATTCCGATCCATTCCATCACGTTTACCGCACTGACCGAAGACGGTGATGTCGACATTACGTACAACGATTCTCCCCAGATTGCGGACGTGAAATGGGTTCAGTCCGGCGAGACACGTCCGTTGCCAGCGTTCGAGCATGGCCAACTCGTTCTCACCACCGATCACACCCAGGACCAATACGTCTTTCTCAAAGGCAACACGATCGCAATCCGTGAGACGGCCGAATCCCCCGAAGTCTCGGTGTATGTTCCGCATCGACCGGGTTGGGCGAGCCTTATTCCACCACTGCTCGCAATTGTGTTGGCAATTTGGTGGCGGGAAGTGATATCGGCGATCACGGTGGCCGTTCTTGTGGGGATGACGTTGCTCACAACTCCCGCGACGGTGGGTCCGCTGCGAATGGTAGATACTCTACTCGTGAGCACGCTGACGGACTCGTTACACGTTGAGATCGTGCTGTTCACGCTGTTGCTGGGCGGAATGATTGGGTTGATGTCGGCCACCGGTGGAACGCGGGCATTGGTCCATCAACTCATGCGACGCACGACTCGTCGGGAACATGGGCAATTGCTGACGTGGATGCTGGGAATGGTGATTTTCTTTGACGATTACGCCAACACCCTGCTCGTTGGCAGCACAATGAGACCGGTGGCCGATCGCTTGCGATTTTCGCGGGAGAAGTTGGCCTTTCTTGTCGATGCCACTGCTGCCCCGATTGCCGGTCTAGCGGTGGTTTCTACGTGGGTGGGCTTTGAAGTCGCCCAGATCGGGGCCGGTTTGGAGAGCATCGGTGAATCCGCGGACAACGCCTATTCGTTGTTTCTCGCGACCATTCCGTACCGCTTCTACCCGATTTTATTGCTGGTCTTTGTCGGGATCATCGCGAAAACGGGACGCGACTTCGGAACCATGCGGACCGCGGAATTCGACAAATGGCGGGACGGTGATGGCCAGCCGAAAATCAGCGAGCTCACATCAAACGAGTCCGGACAACTTCGACATGCGATCGTGCCGTTAATTGTTTTGCTGACATCGGTCGGTTGGGGGATGGTGATCGACCCCGACAACTCGACCCGCGTATTGTTACTGGCCTCATTCGCGGCTGTTGTCTCCGGGCTACTGACTGCGGTCGCTTCCAGAACGCTCGACCTGGAAGAGTCCGTCGGGGCGGCGATCAAGGGAATGCGGTCGATGTTGGCGGCCGTTGTCGTGTTGGTGTTGGCGTGGGCGATTGCGGAAGTCTGCAGCGAAAACCGTTTGAATACGGCGGGTTATCTGGTTTCTCAGATCGGAGACGGATTCGCCGCCGAGTGGTTGCCGATGGTGATCTTTCTGCTCGCCGGTGCGGTTTCCTTTTCGACCGGAAGTTCCTTCGCGACCATGGGCCTGTTAATGCCACTCGCGATCGCCGTCCAATGGCAACTGCTGTCCGTCGACGCCACCGCAGTCACAACCGACGACCCACTGTTGCTGGCCACCATCGGAGCGGTTCTCGCCGGTGCGATTTTCGGTGACCATTGCTCCCCGATCTCCGACACCACGGTACTCTCCTCCGCGGCGGCCGGTTGTGATCACCTCGCCCACGTCCGCACACAAATGCCGTACGCGCTCACGGTCGGAGCGGTCTCGCTGATTTTCGGCTATGTGCCGATTGCATTCCGTGTATCACCCCTACTGACTTTGCCGCTCGGTTCCGTCGTTCTCTGGCTAATCGTCCGCTTCACCGGACAACGCCCCGATTCGGATGATATAATTGGGGAAGATGAGTAAAAGTAGGCTGGGTCGCGCCCCAGCTTTTTGCCCAACGAAGTCCGATGCAAATGCTGGGTCGTGACCCAGCCTACATGTTGAATCAAAGCTATGACGAAACAACGACTTGCCGGTATCTTTACGCCGAATTTGGTGCCTTACAATCCGCGGGGCGAGATCAACGAACGCGAGTTGCGGCGGTACGTGGATTGGTTGATCGAACGTGGCGTGCATGGGTTGTATCCGAACGGGTCGACCGGGGAGTTCACGCGGTTCACGTTCGAGGAACGCAAGAGGATCGTGGCGATCATTGCCGACCAAACGGCCGGTCGCGTGCCGATTCTTGCCGGGGCGGCGGAAGCGAACGTCAAGGAAACATTGAAAGCGTGCGAGTACTACGCCGGTCTCGGTGTGCGAGCGGTGGCGATTGTGGCGCCGTTTTATTACAAGCTCAGCCCGGCTTCGGTGTATGCGTACTTTCACGAAATCGGCCGCAACACGCCGATCGATGTCACGCTCTACAACATTCCCATGTTCGCTTCACCGATTGACGTGCCCACGGTGCAACGGCTGAGCGAAGAATGCGAGCGGATCGTTGCCATCAAAGATTCCTCCGGCGATTTGCCGCACATGATCCGCATGATTCGAGCCGTCCGCCCGAACCGTCCGGAGTTCAGTTTTCTGACCGGTTGGGATGCGGCCCTGATGCCGATGATGCTCGTTGGTTGCGACGGTGGCACGAATGCATCGAGTGGAGTCGTGCCGGAGATCACACGGAAACTTTACGACCTCACGCAAGCCGGCCGGTTAGACGAAGCCCGCGAAGTGCAGTACGACTTGGTCGAACTGTTCGACACGATGATCTACTCCGCCGAGTTCCCCGAGGGATTCCGCGCGGCCGTGCAACTTCGAGGCTTCGAAATGGGGCAAGGTCGCCAACCACTCGCGGAAGAACAACGCACTGACATCGCGACGCTCAGTCGCACCCTGCAATGTAAACTCGCCGAGCACGGATTTACGGATGAGCCAATCGGCGGTTGCCCGCTTGGTGAGGAGTCATCGGACGTGGCAGAAGTCGGAGCGATCGTGCAAAACGTCGTCGCGGAATTGCAACGTCGTGGGTTGATGTAGGCGGAATGCCCTCTCCCGAGCCTACGGCTCGACCTCTCCCTGGGGGAGAG
>NZ_CFHRBF010000038.1:0-13462 GCF_984380535.1 Thalassoroseus sp. | reverse complement strand
CTTACAACCATTTGATCGTCGTCCACAGTTATCCCGATCAACAAGACAAAGTCTACGAGCCATTACTCGGGGATGGTTCCGTGCTCAGTGGTTGTTCGCTGCAGAACAGTCATATCAAGGATACCCATTGGCAGACCGTGAAATGGGTGAAGAAGTCACAGGAGGCCGGACGACCGTGGGTTGTCGCATTTGACGAATCCGGTTCAGCGGCACATGGACAAGCCCCTGATTTAGGCTATCAAGGATTCGATGGGAAGGATCGCACCGGCAAGTACATTTACACCCAACATGAAGTCCGTCATCAGACGTTATGGGGCACGCTTCTTGGAGGTGGTGCGGGGGTGGAGTATTACTTCGGCTATCAGTTCCCTGAGAACGATTTGCTCGCCGAAGACTGGCGGAGTCGCGATCAGAGCTGGGACTATTGCCGAATTGCTTTGGAGTTCTTCCGGAACGAATCGATTCCGTTCTCGGAGATGAACAATCACGACGAACTCGTCGGCAATCTCCAGCACGATAATTCGGCGTACTGTTTCGCGAAGCCGGGGAAGATTTATCTCATCTACCGACCGAACGGCGAAGAAGCGGTACTCAATCTAGAAGGGCAATTGGGGATGTTCCAAGTGCAATGGTTTAATCCGCGAACGGGAGGCGAACTGACAACAGGAACAATCACCCAAATCTCAGCTGATGGAACTCGTTCACTCGGGCAACCCCCGAGTGAGACTGATCAAGACTGGCTTGCGGTAGTTACACGGAAAGATTGATCGTTGCCTTCTTGTCGCGGTTCAGCCTTGCCTGTCGACCGCGAAACATGAACAATCATCGAGAAGGATTCGAATTCCAGCGGAGAGTCTCGATGAATTGGTTAAGCATCGGTGTTGTTCTCGTTGCCGTGATCCCATTGCACTGGACGCCTTCAGCGTTGGGTTTTCCTCCAGCTTCGGCGGAGAAACTCCGTGGGAATATGGTGGAAGAATGGGTTACCGAACTTTCCGCGAACGACTTTAGTACCCGCAAAGCCGCAGCGGAGAAGCTCGTCCGAGCCGGAGCAGATGCCGCCGATGCGGTGGCTGATGCGGCCGATTCGGAAGATCGAGAGCTTCCGCTGCGATGTATCAACGTGTTGAAAAGCATGTTGCATTCGGAAGACGCACAAACGCGAACCGCTGCGAAGTCGGCTTTAAAACGATTGTCGAACAGCCCTCGGGAGTTCCTCGCAAGTCTCGCCCAGAAGACGCTCGACGCTCCTCCACCCGCGCCAGCAGTCATAGGGCCGCAATTCGGCGGACGAATGCGAATCAACGGAGGCCTGAATCCGAGAGCGAAGAACATCCGCATTAATATGAAGATGGTCAATGGGAATCGTACGATTTCGGTTGAGATCGACGACAAGGAAATTGAGATTTCCGACGCGAACGGTCAAGACATTACCGTCAAAGTGACGGAGTCTGTTGTCGATGAGAACGGAAACACCGTTCGGGAACCAAAGACCTACACTGCGAAGACCGTCGAGGAGTTACAGAAGAATCATCCGGAAGCGGCAAAGATTTATCAGCAGTATGCGGGTGCGGGTTTTGTTCCTCCTCCGATGCGACGAATTCCCTTTGTTCGAGGTCGAGTCGAAATTCTCAAACGCCAACTCGAACGACTTGACGAAATGGTGGAGCGTTTCGAAGAACGTGCTGAGAATGGCAACTTCCCGGCGGAATCGCTTGATCGGTTCCGCCAATCCATCGATCGCCAACGCGCCCGTCTCGCCGAGCAAATTGAGTCGGCCGAAGAAGCCGAACAGAAAGCGAACGCCGAATGAAAATCGCTGTCTTCAGCACCAAACCGTATGACCGGCAATTCTTCGACCAAGCCAACGAGCAGTTTGATCACGAACTTACGTTTTTCGAGCCTCGCCTAACGCCGCTGACTGCTCCGCTGGCAAAGGGCTTCGACGCAGCCTGCTTGTTCGTCAACGATCAGGCTGACACCGAAGTGCTTGAGATTCTGGCGGAAGAAGGTGTGAAGGCGATTGCGCTTCGATGTGCGGGGTACAACAATGTCGATCTCAACGCAGCCGAACGACTCGGACAGACGGTCGTGCGAGTTCCGGCCTACTCGCCCCATGCGGTGGCGGAACATGCGGTCGGTCTGATGCTCACCCTCGATCGGCAAATTCACCGGGCATTTAACCGGGTTCGTGAAGGGAATTTTGCGCTCGACGGGTTACTTGGATTCGATTTGCACGGCAAAACGGTCGGAATCGTCGGTACCGGAATCATCGGGGCTGTCGTGGCACGAATTTTGAACGGCTTCGGCTGCAAGCTCCTTGGATTCGATATCCGAGAGAATCCCGATTGCCGAGATGTGGGCGTAGAATATGTTTCGCTTGAAGAAATCTATTCTCAGGCTGATGTGATTACGCTGCATTGCCCACTCACGCCACAAACTCATCACCTCATCAATGCCGATGCAATTCGTCAAATGAAACCGGGCGTAATGTTGATCAACACAAGTCGCGGTGGCATCGTTGAGACGCCCGCCGTCATCGACGGTTTGAAGTCGGGGCAAGTCGGTTCATTAGGAATCGATGTGTACGAAGAAGAAGGCGATCTGTTCTTCGAGGATCTTTCGAACTCGGTCATCCGCGACGACGTTTTCGCTCGGTTGTTAACATTCCCGAACGTTCTGATTACCGGGCATCAAGCTTTCTTTACGCAGGAAGCTCTTCATCAAATCGCCGGGACGACATTAGCGAATCTGAAAGAGGTGGCAGACGGGCAAGAATGTTCGAATGAGGTTTCCGCAGCAAAGATTTCTGGACGCTAATCGGAAACTTCGAACCCCCGTGATTCGTCGATGGAATGTCAACTTTTTGCTGAGTTGTCACCTTCGGCTGCCAAACAAACGCTTGCCGTCGCCTATTGTGAGAGGTTAAACAAGAAGAACGCTCTCCGCATTTTAGGTGAATTGAACCTCCATACTATGGCGTCTGTAACCAAGCCGACTTCTGTACCGATCAAAACACGTCGCAATCGACTGCCAACTGAGATTCCCGGTCCACGTGTACGAACGCGTTGGGGGCGTCTCAAAGCGATGTCGCGTTTTAGTCAGGACTCAGTCGCGCTCGGGAACCAACTGTTCGCCGAGTACGGCCCGCTGGCCACGATTGCCCACGGTGGGGGAACACGATTGTTCACGCCGTGGGGCAAGAACTGCCCGGGGTCGATCTTGGTACGCGGGCCGGAACTTCTCAAAGAAGTCGCGACCAAGCACGATACCTATCACAAATTTCACCTCAGCGGTGTGCTTCACCCGCACAACGATGAATCAGAACGCAAAGCATCGTTACGAGTGTTCGCGTCTGGTTTATTTGGGGTCAACGGCGATGACCATCGGCGTCAACGAAAGATGATGGCCCCGGCATTTATCCCCAGCCGGGTTGCCACATACGCGGACGCAATGGTTGATGTCACCGAACGAATGACAGCGAACTGGCGTTGTGGGCAGATGTTCGACATTGCCGTCGAAATGCGCGAACTGGCACGGGAAATCGCCAGCGTGTGTTTGTTCGGAGAGAGCCTTGAGGACGGCGGAACCGAGCTGACCGCGGGTGTGCAGACTGGGTTGGCGTTAGTCAGTAACCCGCTGGTTCGATTGCTTCCCTATGATCTGCCAGGACTGCCGTACCGAAAACTCCTCGAAGTCTCCGATGTGGCATATCGTCGTGCCCAAGGTGTCATCGCCCGGAGACGTGCCGAGCCGGAAAAAGCAGATGACGTATTATCGATGCTGCTCAAAGCTCGCGATGAGACCGACGGGGCCGCATTGACCGAAGACGAACTCATCGGCCACGTCAATGTGCTATTTGCGGCTGGGCACGAAACAAGTGCCAATGCCCTGACTTGGACGTGTTTCTTGCTCTCGCAACACCCGGAGATTTATGCCGACCTCGTCGAGGAACTGCAGAGTGAACTCAAAGGTGAGACGGCTCGTCCGATCGATTTCGAGCGACTACCGCTGCTAGACCGCGTGATCAAAGAAAGCATGCGGGTGATAACTCCCGTGCCGTGGAACGGTCGTGTCTTGGCTCAAGATGCGGAACTTGGCGGGTTCGAACTGCCTGCTGGCACGGAAGTTATGGGAAGTATTTACCATACCCACCATATGCCAGAAATCTTCACCGAGCCGGAGCGTTTTCATCCCGACCGCTTTGCGGAGAATCATTACACGGGTTACGAATACAATCCATTTAGCGCAGGCCAACGGATTTGTATCGGGGCCGGTTTTGCGATGCAGGAGATCAAAATCGTGCTATCGCATCTGCTACAAAAGTTCCGGCTCGAGTACGTGCCCGAACGGGAAATCAATCGGCAAGGCACGATCGTGATCATTCCGAAGCAAGGCATGCTAATGCGACTTGAACGAGTCGGTGACAACTACACCGGCGGTGTCGGCACGGTCGTCGGAAATGTCCGCGATATGGTCGACTTGCCGACCTGCTAAGTTGCGAGAACTCTACGCTTTCGTCTTCCGATCGGCCGTGACCAGCTTATCGAGCAATCCATTGACGAACTGCGGCGATTGAGCCGAACCAAACTTACGAGCTAACTCGATTGCCTCGTCGATGGCGACTTGAAATGGCGTGTCGCTATGCAGAATCTCGAACGCACCGATTCGAAGGGCGTTGCGATCGGTAATCGCCATCCGTGCCAAACTCCAGTTTTCGGCGACTTGTTCCAACCGCGTATCGATCTCTGAACGGCATTCCATCACCCCGGCAAACAGTTGCCAAGCGAATTCGCGGAGATCGTCTTTGTCGATCTCTTCGGCGATCTGCGAACGAACCGTTCTCGGATCGATGTCGGCATTGACATCCATCTGATACAGCATTTGCATCGCCACTTCGCGGGCTTTACTTCGACGAGCCATGATTCCTTCCAGACACCTTGAACAATTGAGTCGGCTGAGCCGCCACCAGATTTCATTCGGAACACAGAATCCCCGCACGAACGCATCGTGGGGGCACCAATACAATCCTAACCATGCCAACCGCCCCGCCAAGACGGTTTCATGCGGTCAATTTTGAATACATGTTAGGAATGTGTCAAATCGTGAAGAAGCATCGGAGGGGCTACGCCTCGAGTTTTCGCAGCACATTGACTGTTTCGATCGCGGCCAAAGTTGCTTCCACGCCTTTATTACCAGCTTTTCCGCCGGCACGGTCCATTGCTTGTTCCATCGTCTGACAAGTCAGCACACCAAAGGAAACAGGCAGTCCTGTCTCATGACTTGTCCGCATCAAACCGGCGGCCAACTGTTGATTGATGTACTCGTGATGGGTCGTTTGCCCCTGGATCACAGCACCCAAGCAAATCACAGCGACATATTTCCCGCTTTTCGCCAAACGGTCGGCGACCACCGGGATTTCGAACGCTCCGGGAACCCGCACCACCGTGACACGATCACTTTCGGAACCGTGTCGTCGCAAGGTATCCAGTGCAGCTTCAAGTAATCGATCCGTCACCAAGCTATTGAATCGCGAGACAACAACCGCGTACGCACCCTCACCCGCCAACAACTCACCTTCAATCGTCGTAGCCAACTTCGTGTCCTCGTTTCTGACTTCCGCTGAACCGTCTAGCAACAGCGTGTGCCACGATCGAGACAACGAATCCCGATGCGACACACTTCCATAACTGATTTTAGCCAAGGTTCATGCTGAGCAGGAACTCTTCGTTGGTTTTCGTCCGACGCATGCGGTTGGTGAGTAATTCCATCGCTTCGACCGGGTTCATATCGTTGAGGACGCGACGCAGAATCCACACGCGGCGGAGTTCTTCTTCGTCCATCAACAATTCCTCGCGACGTGTACCGGACTTGTTGACGTCGATCGCCGGCCACACACGTTTCTCGACGAGTCGACGATCGAGGTGCAATTCGGTATTCCCGGTCCCTTTGAATTCTTCAAAGATCACCTCGTCCATTTTACTGCCGGTGTCGACGAGTGCTGTGGCAATGATCGTCAGACTGCCACCTTCTTCGACGTTCCGGGCCGCCCCGAAGAAGCGTTTTGGATGTTGCAACGCATTGGCATCGACACCACCGGTTAGAATTTTGCCGGAGTGCGGGACCTCGGTGTTCCAGGCCCGGGCCAATCGGGTGATCGAATCGAGGAAGATGATCACATCGTGGCCATATTCCACCATGCGTTTCGCTTTCTCGATGACCATTTCCGACACCTGAATATGCCGACTCGGTGGTTCGTCGAACGTACTGGAAATCACTTCGCTGTTACGGCCTTTGACATGCCGTTCCATCTCGGTGACTTCTTCCGGCCGCTCGTCGATCAGCAGCATAATCACGTAGGCATCGGGATGATTCTTCAGCGTCGCTTGGGCCAACTGTTGCAGAAGAATCGTCTTCCCGGCTCGCGGCGGAGAAACGATCAGCCCTCGTTGTCCCATCCCGATCGGCGCGACGATATCGACAGCACGAGTGCTGAGCATATCGGCGTCGGTCGACAACCGCAGTCGCGTTTCCGGGTGAAGCGGTGTGAGGTCGTCGAAGAAGACTTTATCAGAAAGAATATTCGGGTCTTCCCCGTTGATCGCTTCGACACGCAACAACGCGAAGTAGCGTTCGTTCTCTTTCGGTGGACGAATCTGACCGGCGACCGTTGCCCCGGTTCGCAAACCGAACCGCCGAATCTGGCTGGGCGAAACGTAGATGTCGTCCGGGCAAGGCAGATAGTGGTAATCCGGACTGCGAAGGAAGCCGAAGCCGTCGGGAAGGATTTCTAACGTGCCTTCGCCGAACATCAAGCCGTTCATCTTCGTTTGTTCTTTGAGAATCTTGAAGATGAGGTCTTGTTTCTTCAGACCTGTGTACTCGCTCAACCCTTCACTACGGGCTAAGTCCAGCAACTCCTTCATCGTCATCCGCTGCAGTTCGGCAATGTGGATGTCGGTTTGCTTGAGGTCCGCTGGCTCTTTTTTCTCGCGACTTCCCTCAGACGACGAGGAACTTGAGCGGGAGTTTTGACGGGAGGAACGGCGGACAGAACTCAACGGAGCGTCCTTGATTGCGGTGCTCGTTGACGTTTCTGTCGATTCCGAGGATGGTTTGGAAGATTTTGGCATGATGAATGGCCTTGGTTTCAGAAGCCGATGAGTGACAACGAAATTCACGTCGTGTGAACTGCGTGCACAAGCGGCTCAGAACGAAGGAAGTTAATGGCTAGTGGATGAGAGTCTCAGGCTGGGAGTTCGTCAGTTTAAGAAGTTCAAACATCGGTTAGGTTTCGTGTTGTCTCGTCAGTCCGCATGGGGACCCGTTTCCTCAAAAACCATGTCTTCGACAAGAGACGATCGAAGTGGTATCGAGTAACGCGAATCCCAAAATTTCGCGAATTGTTGCGTGGTCTCTTCGAGGTCGGTCGTGTTATCAATGGTCCAATCAGAGCGTTGTTGCTTTTCGGCGAGTGGCATTTGGCTGGCTTCTCGCCGAGCCAATTCGTCGGCACTCCAACCCCGGCCTTCCTGCAATCTCTGTAGGCGGACTTCATGAGGGACGTGGATATAGACGACCGCATCACAGATTTCATGCCAACCAGCTTCGAATAAGATCGGTGCATCCAACAAAATCGCTTGGACAGTCGGGTCCGTCGCTTGAATCGTCTCCATTTGATCCAACAAGATTTCTCGGATTCGCGGATGAACGATGCGTTCGAGTTGAACACGTTGCTGCCAACACTCTGGCGTATCTCCAAAGACTTTCCGCCCCAATGTCTTGCGATCGACCTCACCGGTTTCGGTGAAAACGTCGTCTCCAAACTCCTTGCGAACCTGCGATTTTACGGCGTCTTCGAGCAACGCGGAGTGGCCTGCACGGTCCGCGTCAAGAACGCGAACCGGGAATCGTTCTGCCAAGCGTCTTGCGACGGAAGACTTTCCCGAACCGATGCCGCCGACAATTCCAATAAGAGGAAGCTGCCGTTTCAATGTGGCATTCACCGCAGAGAACTCACAAAGTAGTAAATAGGACGACAAAGGCCACAGCCAATATAGGCTGGATGGCCAGATTGATTAGTCAAGACAAATACGTCACTGGAAGACAGTCAGCCGAGCGCACGCTCCGTTGTGCGATTCTGAGAGATTCCGTTCCGCTGATGAGTATGGCGAAGATAATCGGGTGCAGTGATGGGGGAATTCGTTCTGGAACTGATTTGGAGTGAACCGAACACAAAAAGAAACAGTGTTTGTTTGCGAATTAAGTCATGGATTCGGTCGAGTGTTGTTGGAGACGGCCCGACGACCGCGATTCCATGTTGCCGTATTCAATTCAGACTGTCAACGACAAATGGGAGTCTTCATTTCATTTTCTCAAGGTCGGAATCGGTTCCTGGCGCATGGTTTTACTGGCCTGAATAATATACACACCAAACCCATTCGTGAATCGTGAAAATGCTCATTCTGACGGATCGGATAAACACGGTTCGGAAAACTTGGGATATCTCGGTGACGACAGTTGGTTTCTATTTGACATCGTTCGTCGCGGAGGTATGTTTCCTCGCCACCACAAAACCTCTCCTCAAAAATTCCCTCCGCTTATGTCCAATCGTTTCCACGAGATGCCTTTTCCTAAGGCCGGTCGCTCGTCATTTGCGATGCCTTCCGTTCAACGACGAAACTCATCGAGAGCAGCGCTGCAGCCGCCCTTTGCAGTCCTCACTTTCCGGGGAAAGTCGAAAGCCGAAGACGTAGAACCGGAGCGGGCGGCGAGATTGCTCGCGGAGCAGGTAAAGGGACTTCAGGCAACAGGTTTTCAGTTTCGGTCACTTGACGCTGCCGTCAGCAACAGCGGACAGGAGACGTCAGGCGGAACGTTGGTCCTCACGATTGATGCGCGCGACGCCCAGGCGGATTCTCCATTGCTCGCGGCCCTGAGCACACTGGAAGTGCCCACCACCGTTTTTCAGACTGCAGCCCAGATTCAAGACCAAACGAGACGACAACGCGAATACTGGCACCGTTTGACGCTCACGGGATTGTTCGACTTTGGCATCCAAGCGAGTGTGGAGAGTATCCGACAGCCGCGACCAATTGACGACTACGAAGGTCTCGTAATGAGCCGGGATTACTTGGCGTCAGAATTTGCCATTACACGACCCATGTTCGCGTTCCCGGTCGGTTCAAATGTGTGGGACGCTGAGTGGGAACAGATGGCCCTGGCGATCGGTGCAAGATGCTGTCTGGCTGACCGCAGCCAACTGGTCAATTTGAATCACAGCAACTTTCGATGGGGAAGGTTTCTGGTTACAGAGGAAGATTCGCCGCGGGTCGTCAATCGGCGACTTCGACGTCAGTTCTCGCAGTGGCGACAAATCTGGAGTTCGATTCGACAACGACTTCGAACTTGCCAAACCAACCAACCTTGCGTGTCGATCGAGGGCATTTAATCCGTGGCTGAGCCGACGAACAGAGGAAACCGTCGATGAAGATTCTGCAATGCCACAATTTCTACCAATTGCCCGGCGGTGAAGATCAAGTGTTTGCCGCCGAAGGCGCACTGATGGAATCTCGTGGTCATCAGGTGGTTCGGTACACTCGGCATAACAATGACGTCGAGAAATTGAATCGCATAGCGCTCGCGAAGAAGACATTCTCCAACCGGGAGAGTTACCGGGAACTGCGATCTCTGATTCGAGAGGAACGCCCGGATGTCATGCATTGCACAAATATTTTTCCTCTCATCTCGCCATCCGCGTATGCAGCGGCCAAAGCGGAGGAAGTGCCCGTTGTGCAGACGCTGCATAACTATCGGCTACTTTGCCCAAAAGCCCAAATGGTTCGGGATGGTGAGATCTGTCAGAAGTGTCTGACAACACGGACGTTCTGGCCAGCCGTCGCTCACCGCTGTTATCGCGACAGTCGATCCGCGTCAGCCGTCACCGCTGCAATGCTGGCTACACGATGGGCGTTGGGAACATGGCGGAATCAGGTGGATCGCTATATTGCTTTGACCGACTCGGGGCGTGACCTTTTTATCCAAGGGGGAATTCCGGCAGATAAAATCGTCGTCAAACCAAATTTCGTTAGCCGTGATCCGGGAATTGGATCCGGAGACGGTGAATATGCAATTTATGTCGGCCGACTGTCACCGGAGAAGGGGATTTCGACCCTACTCGAAACATGGAAGCGTCTCGAAGGACGGATACCGCTGAAAATCATCGGTGATGGTCCACTCGCAGCAGACGTTCAACACGCAGCAGAGATGGATCCCTCGATAGAATGGCTCGGTCAACGCACGCACGACGACGTGCTAGACCTGATTGGTTCCGCCCGATGTCTGGTGTTTCCTTCAGTGTGGTTGGAACCCTTCGGTCTCTCAATGATTGAAGCCTTTGCGAAGGGGACGCCTGTCGTGGCGTCTCGTTGTGGAGCGATGGTCGACCTTGTTGATCACGGACGCACTGGCCTGCACTTCATTCCCGGTGATCCGGATAGCTTTGCAGAACGACTCCGCGAGTTGTGGACAAACGTTAATATGTTCACAATGCGTCAAGCGGCCCGTACCGAATACGAAGAACGCTATACCGAGGAAAATAACTACGACCAACTGCTTGAAATCTATGAGGGTGTCATCAGTCCCACGGACAAAAACTCGACGCCATCCCCACTAACGAGATTGAAAACAGAAACCGCTGGCCGATGACTACTCTGCAGATGAGTTAGCCGCTTTCTCAAGGGTATCTGAATGCAGTATCGAGAAATGAGGATTGATATCGACTGCCTTCGCCAGCATTTTTCGAGCGACCTCCGGTTGTCCGATGGCATCGTAGATCAACGAAGCATGAAAATAAATCTGGGCATCTTGCGTTCCCAGTTTCATCGCTTCTTTGATTGATTTGGCAGCCTCCTGGTATTGATTGTTTCGGTAAAGAGTCCAGGCGAGCATGTCATGCCCATAGATGTCTTGTCGAAGCGAGAAATCCTTCTTAGCCAGCTCTAAGGCACGTTTGGGCTTCATGTTGTGGTCAGCGTAGAACATTGCAACTTCGCGGTAATGAGCGGCAGCCGCGTGGACGGCTTCTTCTTCCATCGCCTTCTCGGCTTGCTCGTACCAGTGCGTAGCCTCTTCGGTGTCGCCGAGTTTCGTGTAGATGTCTCCGAGCATCGCCATCATCGGAGGCTCGCCGAACTCCTCGACAGCTCCGTAAAGGGTGGCGATGGCATCTCCGTGCTGGCCTTCGGCTGCAGAAACTCGTGCGAGTCCGACAATCGCCGGGGCATTCGATGAATCGATGGCAATCGCGTTACGGAAATGACGGTTCGCACGCGATAACCGACCAGAATCAAATGCAAGCTGACCGAGACGCCATTCAAACCAAGCTTCTAGACTTGGAAGCCCCCCCGCATCTTGAATGTCCCGAAGACCATCGGTCAGTAATTTGGTCGCCAGTTCCTGCCGACCATGCAACTCCGCCAGCCGCGCACGTCTGGCCAGAATCGCTGGACCCTGAGCAAGTTCGGCGAGCTTCTCGATTGTTTTTTCCGCCGCCTGATACCGGCCAAGTTCCAGCTGACAGTCGCCGATTGCCGCGAGCGCCAGGCTATTGGTGGGCGACTTCTCAAATACCGTCGTTGCGAATTCTAGCGCACGCTCAAACTGATGCTGAGCCTGCAACGCGACGGCCAAATATGTCCTGGCGATGAGATCGTCGGGATCGTTGTCCAAGGCGAGACGGAAAACTTGCTCAGCCTGTTGATATGCTAGGTGGTCACCCTGCTCCTTGGCTTTCCGCAAGTAAAGCTGACCAAGCAAACGCTGAAGCGACGCGTTCTTCGGACTCGCAGCGAGCCGTTTTTCGAAGGATGCAATCGCTTTGTCGACAGGAATCAATCCATCTTCATTAAGAAACGATTCCGCGTTCCCTTTGGCTGCCGACTCGTCTTGAGCTTCCTCCGCAGGCAATCGGTTGGTCGTCATGCTGAGGAAACAACCCCATGCAAAAACCCAATAAGCCGTTGTAGACTTCATGCGACCCGCCATTGATTGAGTTCGGGAATGCCATGGCAACGACGGCCTTCCAGCTCAGATGGATACCGGAAGACCGCCTTCGAATTTGCAGTGTTAACCTTCCCTAGTTGGGTGCCGCCAAATAGGGGAATGTGTTCGAGAACGCTGCGTCGTTCGCATCGATGTCGTCCGTGGCCATTGGGTCGCCTGTGAGCAGTTGCAATTCCGCATCGATGACGTCGTCCTCCAAGCGCCGGCCGTTTAGGAAACCCATTGCACTCGATGTATCGAAAGTAAGAATATCCGGGAGCAATATGGCTGTTTGAGCAATGGCAGTTGGTGTGTCGCCACCATTGAGTCCCTCGATGCTGGCCTGCACATCAGCACCGAAATCAGCAAAATCATCGACAGGATCAGCCCGGTTGAATTCGTTTTTACGACCCGTCGGAATGAGCACCGTGTTGATGGCCGGTCTGCCGACCCGGTCGAATTGGCCGCGTCGATCGCTGGTCGTCGCCCAAATTCCGATGTTCGGACCGCCCAATGAACTACTCGGGACTTCCAAGACGATTGCGGAAATATTGAATCCCGCGAAGTTATCCATCATGTCAGGCATGCCTTGAAGCACTTCTGAATCGAAAAAGAAGGGATCATCGAATATCCCGGTCGCCAGCTTGCCTCCACCTCGCACGCTAAGTGTTCGACCTGTCGACCCGCTGGCAGCGACGCGGTTGTTTTCTCTCAACATGATCACGCGTTGAGGGCGATTTCCACGAGCCCGACTAAAGTAAAGCTTAAAGCTCACATCTTCTCGCGCGTCACCATCATTGTCGACGTGAATATTGTAGATACCGCGTGAATTGAAAGTTCCCGGACTGTTGGGAAGAACCCCCGCTCGAGGGTTCACAGTAACAATGATGACAGTATTCGATGCATTCTCGGGAGACTGAAAGGCGTAGAGATCGTTGACGTCCAATCGACCATCGGCTGCCACCGATGGGGAGTCCAAGTGGTCAGCGGCTTGCAAGACAACCGTTGTGCTGAGGCAAGCACTCAACGCAGCTGCGAATTTCCACATTCTCATCTGAGTCTCCCTGACAAGTTACGTAAGATGCGCAAAAGCCACTGTAGCGTTATACAGATGCATCAGTCTGAACGCAACCGACCTAGGTGTAGCTCCAAAAGTGGGAGCTAGAGAGGACGACAGATACGCAAAGAAGCCGCCGGAAGTTCTTGTGAGCTTCCGGCGGCTTTGGTGTATAAACAAGGTTGATAGTTGCGTGTGAGAATCTGAGTGGACTATTGCGTTTGTGGGATTATCCCACGTGTGAGTTTGCACTCACTGAGGTTATGAGCTGGCGTTGTTGCCTCTCCAACCGTGAGGTTGGAAAAAGCACCAGCGATCATCCTTAGAAAGGAGGTGATCCAGCCGCAGGTTCCCCTACGGCTA
>NZ_CFHRBF010000037.1:0-15359 GCF_984380535.1 Thalassoroseus sp. | reverse complement strand
TGGAGAGTGGAGAGTGGAGAGTGGAGAGTGGAGAGTGGAGAGTGGAGAGTGGAGAAATTCTTCGAAGATTCTCTACACTCGACTCTCGACCCTCTACATCGACCCTACGCAGCCAGACGCGATGAACGGTCCACCAGGGCTCGCAACTCACTCGCAATCGGTCCACCGAACGCGGCTTCGAATTCTTGCAGACATTCGGCGATCTGCAGACCATCGGTGAGACGGTGATCGTAAGCTAAGGTGACGCGACAGTTTCCGTCGTCGTCTAACGGTCCGTACGAGAGATTGCCGGTCTGGAAGGACGGCGGATGGGGGATTTCCACGCCTTTCGCCGCAAGCGTTGTCAAAAAGAATGTGCCCACGCGTTTGGCTCGGGCGGCCGTCGTGAGGTTCAAATTGTACCACCACAACACGCGACGAATCGGTGTGGGAAATGCGCTTAACTGCAATTGTTTCTTGAAGATACGTTCGACGGGTTGTTGCAGGTACCGGTCGAGTCGAGATTGCAGTTCGGCAAGGGAGGCGGTTTCGGGTTCGGTCATCCGGCCCCAGAACAGCCACGGTTCGCCTTGAAATTCGCGTTGGACGGCAATCATCCCGACGCTAACCGGGTGTTGAATCAAATGCCGCCAAGGCCAACGACACCACATCTGCCGCAGCACCGATCGCTCTTTCGCCACCAACGCATACGCCTTGATGAACAACACCGGCCAAGAAATTCGCGTTGGCAACTGCGAACGTAACTCGCTGATATCACTCAGGTTAACGATCCGCTCGTGGGCACACGTCGGGACTTGTTGGTGGAAGTGCAGCACATCGCAAGTCAACCGACGACTCCGCGGCAACGCTACACGCCGAGATTTCCAATCCACCGACATCCAAAAACCCGCCCGAAAAGATTCGGAACAACCTGCACAACCGGAAAACTTCGCCGGCTGTCGTTAGGTCATCGGAATGGAGTGCTGGATGGCTTGAATAAAAAGTGATGTCCCACAGCTAGTTCGCCAGCAGTGCAAATTGCCAAAAGAACGGGAGTCGCTCAAAACACTGCTGGACAAAGCCAGCGGTGCAGGAAATTGCATCGATAATAGCGTCGTGGGTGGCATGATTGGACATTCAAACATCACTGGCCCATGCCCACCCCAAACGGTGGGCATGCCACCCAAGTATAAACCGCATCGAATGTTACGTAATATTGTCTTTAATACATGCAATTTTCTGCAGTGGCACTCGGTTATTGATATCTGCTTATGCTGAGTGGATTCTCAGCCTGCCTACTAGAAACGGTTCTGACGTCAGCTTTACTTCAATTGCAATCGCGGACCATTGTCCGTGTTCCGTGCATCGAGCGTGCGAGACGCCAAGACGCGGTTTGCGTTGCGAGCAAGAACGAGCACAACCTGTCCATCGTGCGAAAATGTGGTGTCGCCCGGTCGAGGACGAGACGGACGCAGTTTCAATCGACGATTGCGACGAACGATCCGGACCACACATCCTTCTTCTGCAGACTGAAGATAACCCTGAAGACGTTCACCAGCGGCTTGAGTGATTGTAAGCATAGAATCGACCTTCGAAATGATGGAGTCGGATTGGAAAAGCGACAGCCCTACGCAAAAAACCGCCGCAACAGAGAATCTGCGCGACGGTTGGTTGTTGATCATCGGGCGGACAAACCAAGTAGTCGATGCTCTGGGTCTGTCCGATGAGACCTAGTAGCGACGTTTTCCGCCCCCGCCGCCGTATCCACCACCACCGCCACCGCCACTCCGGCGTTCGCGGGGTCGAGCTTCGTTGACAGTCAGCGAACGACCACCCACTTCGGTTCCGTTCAATCCATCGATTGCCGCATCGCCACCATCGGCCATTTCCACGAAACCAAAGCCACGTGAACGACCGGTTTCCCGATCCATCACGACTTGAGCGGACGTCACAGTCCCGTAGGACTCAAACGTGTCGCGTAGGCTGTCCGACGTGGTGTCGAACGAGAGGTTTCCAACGTACAAATTCTTGCTCATACTAATCCCTTGCGAGCCTGCTTATTGATCTTAAAGGCAAGGCCCATCCCAAAAAACTCCAGCACCATCCCATGATGGAGTGGAAAAGTCCATAAATCTCACGGCTTAACAGGTGCGCGATCAATCAGCTTCGACAAGACGGACCAAGACCTCGAATTGGAGGCCCCCATGCCAGAGATGCAAAGAGCAGACGAGCACACTCGTGCTAAAAAGTCACTGGCTCGTCAATTGAGAGGTTGCCGGGCTTGATTCCAAGGCAGCAACACAAGAAGAGAAAAGCAAAGTGATACCGTGTGGTTGTGAAGTCGAAGAAATTTTCACTCGACTGGAAGATAAGTATATCACCACTGCTCAAAAAAGATAGATCAATTCTGAGAATTGCTAGAATAGTGGCAACCTACCTGCCTTGACACGCAAACTTCGCCACGATTTTGGCAATCGCGAACCGACTTACAATCGGATAAGTTCCCATGGTATGATTCGCCCCAAGTCGGCGGACAAGTCTTCCGTACGACACCTCTGCACTCCCAATCACGGAGCCGATTATCGCAAACAATAAACGACAGATGACGATGGCAAAACGTCAACGGGAACAAGACAAGAAGAGAAAAGCCGACGAAAAACGCAAACGGCGAGAACTCCGAAAGGAAACCACTTGCGACGTCCCGCAACGCCTGGAAACGTGACATCTCATCGAACGAACATACCAAAGCCCTCATCTCAATGAGGGCTTTCTTTTTGCGCAAAGGGTGGCCTAGGTTACTTGCAACTTGCGATCACAAGGTGATTCAAAGGTCAAATAAAGCCGACCCAGCTGATGGTTACTCCCGCAGGGTGGCCCAGGTTGCTTGCAACCTGGGATCACGAAGTGATCAAGAGGTCAAACATAGTTCCGTAGGCTGGGACAAGTCCCAGCATTTTGACTCACGTTGTCACCAAACCCAAGAAAATGTGGCTTAATGAACCCTACGTCCCTCCATTCTTACCGGGGTCGTTGCCGACTCGATGCTGGGTCTTGACCCAGCCTACTTTTCATCTCCCCAGACGCTTTTGAGTAGGTGAAATGTTTCGGGGTCGGTGGTGCGGAGTTCGCCTTGGACGAAGGGGTAGAAGTCGTTGGTGCAGAAGTAGGCTTCGGTCATCTCGGCGAAGAATTCTTTGTGATTCGTCAGGGCGTAATGACGATTTTTCTTGCCGCTGATGTGTAGGACCGATTCATAATCGCCGCGTTCGACCGCGGCGTCGTAAGTCGCTTTGATGCCGGGGTGATCGAAACTTAATACGCGGTCGTGGTAGGCATGGGCCAACTCGTGCAGCAACACAGCCGGTTGACCGGCGGGGCGTTGCAATCCGATCAAGTGTTTCACGCGTGGAATGTGCACGGCTTTGGCCATCTTGGGGTTGTGGCCGTTGTCGCGGAGCCAACCGACGCTCGGGTGATATTGGCAAGCTCCGAGGGTGTGTTCACGGTCGATCCATATCGGCACTTTCTGCAGTTCCTTCACGCGAGACTCCGGCACCAACAGCGTGACCTCGAACAACTCGGCCGCTAGAATCTTGAGAGCTTTGTCGCCGAGCGGTTTGTGTTCGCCTTCGAGCAGTGACGGATCGATATGCACCTTCCAACCTTCGATGTCACGGGTGATGTGATCGTCAACCGGTTCCGCGGCCGACACTGTGCTACAAAGAAGAAAAAGAACTCCGCCAAGACGCCCCATGAAACTGCCCTTTGTTCGTATGTGGTCGGATGAGAATCCATGAATCGACTTTTGATGATACTTGGTCTGATTCCGGTCATCCACGCGAACGCCGCCGAACCACGGTTGCCGATCCCACAGCGGTTCGGTGACAGCCACGTGCGGCATCTGAATGGGCAGGGCGACGCGATCGGTTTGTGGGAAGTCTTCGATACTCAAAAACGCCTCGCGGCTGAGATTCCGTTTTTGACGTCTGGTGACGAGTTCTTCGTGCTACCGCAATTTCCGCCGTACGCTGCTTTTGAACCTCAAGCGATTAGCGATCACGGAATCATCGTAGGACATGTGCGAAGTCCAACGGTGGTTAGGTTGCCGGTGTTTCGACCCGTGACTTATGACGTGCAGACCCGGTTTATCCGACCGCTACCGCAGTTGCCGGAAACGAGTACCGGCATCGCGTGCGATATTTCGACCGATGGCCATACGATTTCCGGGCAATGTGCAGGGACGCCTTGTGTTTGGCGAAAGATGGAGAGTCGCTGGCAAGTTCAGACGCTGGCGTTTCAGTTCAAAGATAAGGTCGGCCAAACCGATCGCGTGATGCTAAGTCCAAACGGTCGGTTGGCGGTCGCGAGTTTGACGCTGGGCCGAAATGACTTGCGGGTTGTGGTTTGGACGCACGCGGACGGGCAATGGACAAGTGAAGTCCGTTCGCGGGAGCGGTGTTCGGTATTCGAGATCAACGACGACCAGACGATCGTCGGAAGTGTGCCGATCGTGCGAAACGGTCAAGCCGTCACAGAGGCGGTGCTCATTGAACGGAACGGCACAGTTCGAAAACTTGGTTGTCTCGACGACGATCTCAGTTCAACTGCCCAAGGGATCAACAACGCGGGTGTGATCGTCGGCTGGAGTGACACACCCGGCCGGAAAGACCAAGGACCGCGGGGGTTCACTTGGCACGACGGGACGATGAAGCCGTTATCTCTCACTGCGGAAAGTCATCAAGCATTGGCGATCAACGAACGCGGAGACATTGGCGGCATGCTCGTCATAGAGGGCTTGAATCACGCCGCCGCATTCGTGTTGCCTGCGTTGTCACGGGAAGAAAACTGACAGAGATGTAGTGGAGTAGGGTCCGCTATGCGGACCGCAGGAGATGACATTGGTCCGCACAGCGGACCCTACATCTTGAATGTTGAAGCATGCCCACGCAAAGCCGTGGGCATGCCACACTTTTTCTCGAGCGAGATTCACGCGGCTTGGCTTTGTCGTTGCTTGCGGACGCGGGGTTCGCTTTTCCAGCGGCGATGGACCCAGAAGTATTGTTCGGGGGCAAGTCGGACGACACGTTCCAAGGCGGAGGTGTAGGCTTCGGTCAGTTCGCGGACGGCGTTCGGGCCGTCGAAATCGGCGGAGTCGATGACTTCCTCGGTGCCCAATTCAAACCGGACCCAACGACGATTGATGAAATCATCCGGCAACCGTCGGGCATAACCCACGAGCAACACCGCCCGGTATTGCAGGGCGAGTAACGCCACGCTTTTGAACGTTGACGCGGGTTTGCCGAAGAACGGGACGAACAGCCCTTTCCGCCCGGCGTCTTGATCCGCGAGCAATCCGAGATTGCCACGCTGTTCCATGTACTGCACCATATCCGAGCCGCCGCCCTTCTTGGAGAGCAGCTGGTGACCGGTTCGCATTCGCCACTTTCGGAACCACTCGTGCAAGTATGGGTTGTCCAGGTCGCGGGCAACTACGCCCATCGGAAAACCGAACACACCGAACGTGGAAATCGCCATTTCCCAGTTCCCGAAGTGCCCACTAAGCACCATCACCGGGCGGCCGCTGCACATCGCTTTCATCGTCTCGTTGCGATGTCGGAAGTGTAGGAACTCCGCACAGTTATGGAGTCGAAACTTGCGGGGAATCTGTACGATTTCGACCACCATGCGAAACAAGTGTTTCCACATGCCGAGAATGATGCGATCGACTTCGGCATCCGGAACGGACTCCCCGAACGCGGTGCGAATGTTCTCCGCCGCGACGTGGTACCGTGTCATTTTCTTCGGCAACACGCGACACACGAACCACGCCAACCCCTCTGCCGCCTTGACCGAGGTACGGAATGGCAACATATCGATCACGCAGACCACCGCCCGAAACGCGAAGTACTCGGCTCGATACCGCCAAAGCGATTTCGGTTTTTTAATCTTCTTCTTTTTCGGTTGTGATGCGGTTTCACTCATCGGTGGTTCATCCGTGAACACAATTCTGGGCTGGTTCAACTCGAACAGTGTCGTAGGAACCGGGAAAAGCGTCAATGCGAATCGCTGGCGAAGGGTTGAGAGTGGAGTGCAGAGAGCCAGATGTGAAGAACTGCCCCCGAAAACAGTCCGGCTCTCCGCCGTTCAAAATCGACCCCTGTCGATTCGATCTTCAATTTGTTAGACTGGGCTACTGCTTACTCGATTCGAATGGAAGATGGTGCGATTATGCAAGCCGGAAATGAAAAAGTTGTCAGTATTGATTACACCCTGACCAACGAAGAAGGCCAAGTTCTCGACACGTCCGAAGGACGGCAACCGTTGGCCTATCTGCACGGGGCAGGGAACATTATTCCGGGTTTGGAACAAGCGTTGACCGGGCAAGAAGCCGGTGCGGAACTGGCAGTGGAAGTGGCTCCGAAGGACGGCTACGGCGAACACGACCCAAGCCTGGTCCAACCAGTTCCCCGAACCAATTTCCCGGACGGAGTTGACGTTCCCGTCGGTGCTCAGTTCCAGGCGCAAACGCCGAACGGTCCTCGAATGGTGACTGTGGTCGAAGCGAATGATCAAACCGTCACGGTCGACGGCAACCACCCGCTTGCCGGTCAACCGCTGAAGTTCCAGGTGAAAATCGTCGAAGTCCGCGACGCAACCGCCGAAGAAAAACAACACGGTCACGTCCACGGCCCCGGCGGTCACGATCACTGATCAACGCGATTTGGAAGGTTCCTCAATCGGCAACAGGTTGTCGAGTTCGGGGAATCGCTGCCAAACACGTCCCGTGTTGAGATGCTGGTACGGCACGCCGTTGATCTCTAGCGAATGCAACTGGTGAACGAACGGCATCTCAACGATTTGGCGAACAAACGCATCGCGAGATAGGAGCCCGGCTGACCAGATTTGTAAGTGACGAATCTGCTCCAGTTGCGGTACCGCGAAGATCGTTCTGACGCTGGTCGGGAATGGAATGCTCCGAACTTGAAGACTTCGCAACGGTCCGACACCAAAGAGATCGACCGCATGACTCAAGGCGTCCGGGCCGATCGAAACGTGTTCGACCAGTCCACGGCCGAATCGCCAATTTCGAATCAGACCTTTTTTGCGTTTGCTGACTTGCTCGCGAAATACGGTCTGGCCGAAATAACGGTGGACCTCGGCGTGCCACTTTTGTTTGTGTTGATGGAGCAGTTCGCTTTGCCGGGTGAGAAGTGCCCGGCGACGGGCGTTTTTTTTCGGCATGTCCGCCAACTCGCACTGCACACGGATGAACTCGCCCCGCGGATCACCTTGCTCATCGAGCCAATCCGCGTAGATCAGCCGAGGAATCAAATCGTCGGGGTCGGCCAAAACCGCTTGGAAAAATTCGTTGTCGGTGTGCATGATCGAAACCACTCCCGCAAAGAATCCTCGAACACCCGAGGATAACACGTTTCTCAGCAGAGCGGACACGCCTGAATCGGAAAAGTTCGTGACGACGAAAATGGTGGAGCGGAGGGCCGAGCGCGGAGCGCTGAGAGCCGGGAAGACGACTGAAACCGTGAAACACTGGCAAAGCTAGGGACACTCCATCAGAATCGGCAAGCTTCGAAGCCGGTCGTCGGGTTCGACACTCTGCCCTTAGTTCTCTGCTAAAGAACACAATGACACACGGCCTTTTCATTACCGGTACCGACACGGGTGTGGGCAAGACGTTCGTCACCACACGGATTGCACGGGAGTTGCGTGCGGCAGGGGTTCGTGTGGGCATCTACAAACCCGCGTGTAGCGGTGCGGAGACCAACACGGATGGCGAGCCGACATGGGAAGACGTGGACGCTCACTTTCACTCCCTCGGTGGGCAATTCTCGCGGGAACGGATTTGCCCGCAGTGTTTTCACGCCCCGTTGGCACCTCCAGTGGCAGCAGCGGAGGAAGGCAAAATTGTCGACGCGGAACGGCTGCAATCCGGAGCCGACTGGTGGCGGGGCGAGGTCGATGTCTTGCTCATCGAAGGAGCCGGTGGGCTGTTGTGTCCGTTGACCGAAACCACAACCATCGCAGATTTCGCAGTCGAGTTGGGGTATCCGCTGTTGATCGTGGCTCGACTGGGGTTGGGCACGATCAATCACACGCTGCTCACCGTTGAAGTGGCACAATCGAGAGGGCTGTCGATTGCGGGGATCGTGCTGAACGACCATCCGCCCCACACCGAGGATCCAGCCACGCAAACCAATCCCGAACAGATCGCGAAACGGTCCAATGTGCCGGTTTTAGGCGTGGTTCGGTCGGGGATGCTTGAGAGCGAACTTGGTCTGGCGGTAGACTGGAGCGAACTCATCACCACTCCTTGAAGTTTGCCAGCGAAAGCGGATTATGTCTGCGGTTGAATTAGCGTGTTCGGAATGCCAAGGCCGATTGCTTGTCGAACAGTTCGGCATTGTTGTTGCATGTCCACACTGTGGTGCTCATCTTTCGATTCCCAAGGAGATGGATCCGAACGCTGTCGACCCCGCTGCGACGCCGGTTGAACCAGTGGCGAGCCCCACGGAGTCCACAACGACCGTCGCTGCAAGTTCCGACGCACTCGCCTCGACGGGTTCTTCGATCATCGTGAAATCGTCTTCGGAATTGGAGGACAGCAGTCCGGCGGAAGACGGCGATATCCCGGAATTCATGCGGCCGGTCAGTGCAGAAGCGGTCGAAGAAATCCCCGATTTCACCGCAGCACCGGCCAGTGAGAGCGTCCCGGAGGTGACGACACCCCCGGAAGTTTCAGCTGTGAAACCAGCCGAAACGCCTGCGGAGCCGGTGACGCCTGCTGAACCCGCCTCGACACCGGTTGCTGAATCAAAAACCGACGCCCCGGATTTCAGTGGTCTCGGAGATAGTGACGGCGGCAATGTTCCGGACTTCAGCGGTTTTGGTCAGGCAGACGACGATGATGCCCCGATGTTCCCTGGCATCAAAGTCGACGAACCGGCCAAACCCGCTACCACACCGGTCGCCAGCGAAGCCCCAGAACCTCCAGCGACACCGGTGGAGCCGGTTAGTCCTCCTGTGAATGCCAATGCAGAAACGTCGAATGGCCCTGATTTCAGCGGATTTGGTCAAGACGATAACGACGATGCCCCCGCGTTCCCGAGCTTCGACACGCCGACAAAAGTGGCAGAGTCCCAACCAGCGGCAGCGGTCGTGGAAGCGGCTCCGGCGAGCACTCCAGCAACCGCATCCACGGCATCTTCTGAGCCAATGCCCAAGGACGACACCGTCGCCATCCGCAAACGACGAGCGTCGACGAAATCGCTGCCGAATCTGGCGTTTCAGGTCTGGTTGAGTTACACGATTCTCATCACCTTCATCGCGGGTTTGTTGTGGTACCGAGCGAGCACTTCGAAGCCGCATCAGTTGGAAAGCCTGCCAGACGTTCGGCCCAAATTGGACGACCAAGGTGAAGTTTCCGTCCGGATCGCCCCCGAGGCCGCCACCTTGCCGAAGGGGCACACGTTGAAGTTGGGCGAGACACAACGCTTCGGGAACATTGAAGTCACACCGCTCCGGGTCACACAGGGGTCGCTGAAGTTCGTGCATCACGCGAACGGTCAAACGAAAGACGAAACCGACGGGCCGGTGTTCAAGTTGTGGCTGAAGTTCAAGAACGTCTCGGAAGACCAAGTGATCGACCCGCTGGATTCCACCTTGGTCTTCACACGTGGGCACATCGCCAGCGACCGCGAGGGTTGGCACGCGAACAATTTTTTAGCCACCCGCGAACAGAAGACCAACGACGTCACCGGTGACGTCATGCTGGTTTACGATCACATCGTCGTCGGCGACTGGGACCTGAAAGGCCAGGACCTTGGGAAGAAATTGAAGCCCGGCGAGTCACTCGAAACCTTCATCCCCAGCTCCACCGACGGCCTGGGAGAAATGAAGGGCGATTTGTTATGGCGGGTCCATTTTCGCAAAGGCTTTTCCCCCGCCGGCTACGGCGTGACCACACTCGTCGAAGTCGAATTCAACTCCGACGACATCGGCTCCGACGCATAACCTTCACGCGATCAAACAATTGATCTTTAGTGGATTGCCGGTTCAATCATATACTATGTTGACCTCTGTTGGAGGAGTGTTGGATTGATTGGCTTTGAAGCTCAGGGAGGGGTGATGTTCGATATGACTTGGAATCGGTTGGTGGCGGGTGTGTTCGGATGGCTGGTGATGTGTTCGCCGGTTTGGGCCGAGGACGCGGCGGAGTTTCCTTTGCCCGCAGTCGAGAAGTATGTGCCACAGTTGGTGCACATCATCGAAGATTTGGGTCGCGGCCAAGTGGAAAACGCGATGGACCAAGTCAGTCGGCATTTGCCGAGGCCGCTTCCGACTGAATCAAACTCGCCGTTCAAGATGAATGCTCGATCGCATTGGATCGAGCAACATGCGGTGTTTGCTCGAGTGAAATTCGACTTCGAGTCGGTCGACTTCATCGGCGCGAAGCAAATTTCCTCACAAGCCTATCGACTTGGCTTTGTGGCGAATGGTTCGAAAGGCCCGATGTTTTTCGCGTTTCATGTCTTCCGTTACGACGGGAAATGGCAGCTGAATGGGCTTAGTTTTCAAGGCGATTGGGGCCCATTGCTGAAAGATAGCCTCTCCGGTATCGATTGCTTCGAGAAACCCTACACCTATCAACTGAAAAACGCCCCCGCAACGGCTGAAAACCATGCGGAGGCGGTGTCTGTTCGTTAAGTTTGTCGCGTAGGGACTACCAACCGACGCTAATTCCGTAGCCGCTGAAGAAACCGCCGCGATAGTAGGAACCGTAATAAGCCGGGGCATAGTACCCGACCGGGTTTGGCGTGTAAGTCACCGCGTATGGGGCGTAGGAATACGCGGTGTATCCCGGTGTGACGTACGAGTACGACGAGTAATACGGTCGGTAGTACGAGCTGTAACTGTAATACGGACGGTAACTTCGGTAACTGTAGCTGTAGTATGGTCGGTAGTAGCTGCGGTAATACGAGGGTCGGTACGAATAGTAACGATATCCGGCATCGGCGGTGTCATCGACAGCGAGAAACGCCGTGCTCGCCAGTATTAAGGTCGCTAGTGCGGTTTTCATGAGGATGTCTCCGACATGTAGACGGTGAAGGGATTGTCATTCTTACAATCCCATTCTACGCACGACGGAGAACAGTTGGCAAAAATTTTCCGATTTTTCGGTTATGGGGAGATTGGGAACCCGTCGGCTACGAAGTCAGACCGTTAACGACGTTTTTCTGGTTGTTTGGCTCGAAAAGCAATGACAGTGCCGGCCAATCCAATGCCGCCGCCGATCAAAGCTCCGCCGATCAGCCAGTTTTGCCGATTCCTGACACGTTCCAAAGAGCTTCCGGCTCGTCGGTAGGCATTCTGCAAAGTCTCGTTTTGCGAGCGAGCCATAGGTTTGCTGGACGCGGTTTGACGTGGATGCGTCAATTGATAGGCATAATAGCCCGCATAGAAACCAATAATGCCACCGAGAATGGTCAGAGCAAGAACGATGGCGATTCGCATGATCAGATACCTCTAACGGGCTATGACGACAGTCAAACCTAAGGATTGGCTTCGGGAGCGGATTTGCGAGGTGTTTCGGCCCGGTAAATCCAAGTGGGTTCGCCACAGGCTCGGAACTCGCGTTCCCGTTCGTCGAACTGATCCCCGTACCGGGTAAAGTGTTGTCGCAATGTGCGACGCCACACCGGTGGTTTGGGCTGCCCGGCGAATTGATCCGGTGTTTGCGTGTAGAACCAGACTTTCTCTTCCGCTCCCGGGGCAGGTGCGCCTAAGTCGGAGAGCAATCCTGACACGTTCCCGGCGAGCGTCCACTCGCGATTTTGGTCGAACAGTCGTTTTCCAGAGACTTCCCAACCGCAGTATTCCGAAGCCGTTTTCAAGTCGCCCGCGCCGTCCCAGACGGAGTTCCCCGCTTTGAGTTCGCCATTCTTCGCGAGTTCTTGAAGTTTATCGAACGGAACCGGTCCTTTGACATAGCGATACCCATTCGAGAAACCTTCCATGTAGACGGTAAAGTAGTCGGTTTCTTTCGGGACTCCTCGCCACATGGCGACGCCGTAAATCGCGTTTTCGCCGGCGTCTTCGCCAACTGCGACGGGTTCAGGCACCGGTTGGATGACATCAACGGTGTTTTTGTAAACTCGTTTTTCACGCTGATTGATGAACGACTCCGCTTCCGGCACCAGGACATCAGGGAAAACTTCCGAAACCTTGCGGTTATCGGTGGTGTCGTCAGTTTGGAGAGTGAACTCGGGCACAAATAGCGGCGGGCGTGGTTCGGGGTCGTCGTCGTTCAATGGTACCACATCGCCGAGTCCTTCGCGTTGCGGAAGGGTACGATTGATCGCCCGATAGACCAAATACCAGATGCGTTCGGTTTTGGTTTCTCCCGATTTGGGGTCTTTGATCGGCACATCAAGAAACCGCATGGGTTTGAATTCGACGTCCATCACCCATAACCGAGGTTGCCCGGCAATTTCTTCACCCGCCGCACGAGCCGCCGCTTTGAGTGCATAGCGATCACGCGACTGAGCGTGGGCGTGGCTCGTCATCACAGAGAGCACGGCCAAGATTAGCAGCAGTCGAATCGTCCAGCCGAAGCGAAACATAGGGAAACCTTACGATTTGCTAGGGATTAGGAATTGCGGGCCTAAGGTTCTGGGCAGATTCCATGACAAATCGAAATCTCTACCCAACCCCGAAATCCTGACCCCTAGTTCCTAATTAGTTCATCCACTCAGTATATGACCGCAATTTTTGCAGGGTCAAGCAGTTCTCGCTGCCTCGCGGATGCGACTCGAAAAATCCCGTGGGAAAGTTGAGTTTGTTGCGATTGGGAAAACCCGACGGACACGTTCGCCAGCAACTCGTTACAATTCGGCCAGTCGTCTCATCCGTTTTGACCGAAACAAGTCGCCAGGAAAACCGATGCTCGTCGATTCGATTTGGATGTCTTTTCGCCAGCAAATGCCCATCACGCAGCAGTGGGCGTATTTCGATCATGCCGCGGTCGCGCCGTTGCCGGAACCGTCTCGGCAAGTCATTCATGAATATGCGGATTCCTACGCCACGCTTGGAACCACAAACTGGCCATACTGGCGGAAGAAGATCGAAGCCGCCCGCAATCACGCCGCGATTCTGATCAACGCAGCCCCCGAGAACGTCGCCACTATACACAGCACGACCGAGGGCATCGGGTTGGTCGCGGAAGGCTTCGATTGGCGAGACGGTGATAACGTCGTGGTGCCAGACAGCGAGTTTCCCAGCAACTTGTTTCCGTGGTTGAATCTTAAATCCCGGGGCGTGGAAACTCGACAAGTTTCTTGTCCGGAAGGTCGGATCGATTTGGATCAACTTCTTTCAGCCTGTGACGAGCGAACACGACTGATCTCGCTAAGTTGGGTCGGTTATACCACGGGATGGCGTACAGATTTGGCGGCTGTTTGCGAAGCGGCTCACGCTCGGGGAATTCGTGTGTTCGTCGATGCGATTCAAGGCATGGGAGTATTGCCATTGGATGTACAAGCCGTGCCAATCGACTTTCTCGCCGCTGACGGGCACAAATGGATGCTCGGCCCGGAAGGGGCCGGTGTGTTCTACGTGCGTCCCGATCGGTTAGAGGAACTTCACCCGCTTGGCGTCGGCTGGAACAGTATTCGGGACGCGGGAAATTTTTCGAACCCCGAGTTCAATATGAAACCGAATGCGGGTCGGTACGAAGGCGGCACCTATAACATGGTCGGCACCGCTGCATTGGCGACCTCATTAGAGTTGCTCACGAACGCTGGGATTCACGCCGTCAGCGAACGTTTGCACTCTGTGACGGAGCAACTCTGCGAACAGCTACAAAGAATCGGAGCCCACATCGCCAGCACTCGCGACGACGATCACTGGTCCGGAATTGTGGCGTTCGATATGCCCAAAAAAAGTCCGCTAACGATCAAAAAACAGTGTGAGGAGCAGGGCATTGCGTTGAATTATCGTGGTGGCCGTCTCCGCGTTAGTCCACATGTCTACACCAATACGGACGACATCGAGCGACTGACTGAAGCAATTTCGTTGTGATTGCGGGGTGACTCCGAGAGAACTCGGTGAGCTTCTGTAAAAATGCTTGGCGCGAGAAAATCGCGGGTTTAGGATGCCGATAAGTTCAACCACTCGGGGGAACTTATCGATTCGACATTTCTCCATGACCAATCCGCATCCAAGCTGCTCAGAAAGCGTAGGCATCCGATGGAACTCGCGTCCGACCGGTATTACAACAACACAGGCCGCGTGCCATTTGGGGGCGTGATACTGATTCAGCTCTTCGCGGTAATCGCCGGTGCGATCGGCGGACTGATTTACGGGGCACTCACCTTTTACAACCCCTTTATTTACATCAACTTTCTGGCGACTTTCGGCTTTGGATTGTTGATGGGGGTCGCCGTACAAATGGGTGCGACGGTCGGCAAAGTCCGCAGCCGTTTCTTCACCGCGTTACTTGGCTTCGCCGCCGGTGTACTCGGAATGTACTTCGCTTGGGTGTTCTATCTGTGGTGCTTGTTCGACCGCGAGTTCTTCCTGTGGAACCCCACCGAACTCTACAACGCTCTGGTCTTCTTTTCCCAAATGGGTATCTGGGAGATGAAGGGCTGGACACCGACCGGTTGGACCCTGATCGGTTTTTGGCTGGTCGAGGCGGCTATCGTGATTGGAACTTCGACCGTAGTAGCTCTCTCGAACGATGCCCCGTTCTGCGATGACTGCAACGAATGGACCGACTCCGCGATTTCCCCGGCTCGCCTCCCGCATACGGATATCGAACAGCTCCGCAGCGACCTGGAAGACGAGAACTACGCGATCCTCGAGGAACTGCAAAACCAGCCCGCTCCCAATACCGATTACTTGCAGGCCTCGGTTCACTCGTGTCCGAACTGCGAGGACAGCAACTATCTCACGGTTTCGCACATCACGATTACGACCGACAGCGACGGTGATCTGCAAACGAACTCGAAGGACTTGATCAAGCATCTGCGGATTCCCTTCCCATTGGCAGAGCACTTGAAAACCGTCACGCCGCTAGATCAAGTCCTGACTGCCGATGTCGACGAAACCAATGCAGACGCTAGCGAAGACGTGGTCGATTACGATCCGTTGGACGCAAACTCACATGACGAAAACCGGTAAGGAACCAGGCTTTTCGAAAATTTGAAGTTTTCTTGAAGCGGCCAGTTGACATCTTCGCGGATGCGGCTATTATTCCTCTCCCGCGAGCAACAAAGCCAAACACAAACGGCTCTGAAACACGCGGAACTGATCTTTGACAACTTGGTTGATAGATTGTGTGTGAGCAAGATTTGAGTGGAAAA
>NZ_CFHRBF010000036.1:11511-20056 GCF_984380535.1 Thalassoroseus sp. | reverse complement strand
GAGCGATCGTGCAAAACGTCGTCGCGGAATTGCAACGTCGTGGGTTGATGTAGGAGGAATGCCCTCTCCCGAGCCTACGGCTCGACCTCTCCCTGGGGGAGAGGTCGGACGCACCGCGTCCGGAAGAGGGTTCAAACTCTTGGCAACCGAGTTCTTAGTAGGGTGCGTCGCGACGCACCCTACGCGGACTTACGGGACGAAGTGAAATTCGCCGCCGTTTTGTCTTGCGATTTGGCGGAGGATGGAGGAGCCGTCGCGGGTGCCGAAAGCGTAAGTGTGTACGCTGGTGCGTTGTTGGCGGAGCCCGATCAACTCCTTCTTGATCTCGATCGAGAAGTCCCCGTCGGTCAGAAAGTAGATCACGTCCGGCTTCAGTCGCAACGCAAGGGCCAGGGCTTGTCGAGGATCGGTTTCACCGGCCGGTCGCATCGTCGCGACCCAGTGTAACGACTTCTTACGGTTCGAAAGTTCCGCATCGAGCAACCCGCGTGTCGGCATCGGCAACGCCTGTGTGTTGAAAAAGATCACAAAGAATCGTTGTGGCGAATCGAGTGCCGCAATGGAACGAATTAATTCAACTTGCACACGTCCAAAACGTGTGCCCCATTCGCTTTCGTGCGGTGCGTTCATGCTCATGGAGGAATCGACCACGAACACGAAACTCTTGCCGGGCTGTTTCATGCCGAAGAAACCCTGACCGGACCCGCTTCCCTCGCCGGTGCCGTCACCGGCCCCGTTTCCGCCAGCTTCGAAGAGTCGATTAATCTCACTCTGAACCGATGTTGCGATGGTTTCGTTGAGATGGTCGGAAAGTTCCTCGCTGCCTGGGTGGGTCGTGACGATCAGCGGTTTGTCGGTCGGGAGTTGCGGTGCGGTTTCGATTGGCACCGGGGAGGAATCCGCCCCCGTTTTTCCACCACCGGTCAGCGACTCCGTCTGTTCGCTGGGTTGTGATTCCGTGGGTGTGATGACATGCTCAAACTCCGGCGTTGGTTCGACACGCGACGGCAACACCGTCAACGGCATCAAATCGTAGGAGGCGTCTGAGTCCGTCTGAAACCACCACAATGTGAGCAAGCCGAACAACGCCAAATGCACCGTCGCGGAGATCCACACGCCGATCATCCACGCGCGTTGAGTGCGGGTGGTGTCGCGGGACGGACGGTGCTCGTTCGACACATGCGTGGGCATGTGCGATCGCGAAAACCATGCTGTCAGTCTCGAAAGACGACTTGCAATCACGCGCGAGTTGCTCCGGAACAAACTTGTCACAGCTAGAATGCGCGACCGACCTCTCACTGTATCTCATTTTCGGTTCCGTTTGCCCATTTTTCCAAATTTTCTCTGACGAGGAACGGGGGACTCGAGATTTTCCCCGAGTCCGGCCTTTTATTCCGCTCAGAACGAGAACCGTCGTGTCCCTGTGCGCTGGTCGGCAAAACCGTTAGATTTTTCAAAAGCCAAACTTGGAAGTCACGAACGAAAGCTAGGAAGCATGAGCGAAGAAACAGAACGATCCCCGATGACCACCCGATGGTCTCTCACCACGCGTTTTGTGATTCTCGCGGCCATTTGGATCGTAGCCACGACTGTGCATCTTGTGTTGCACAACATGTTTCAGGACGACCGTACGAATCAAATCATGATGTTTTACATCGTCCCGCCGACCGCCGTGTTTTGGACGCTCGTCTGGTGGGTTGTGCTGGCACCTTTTTCCTGGAAGACGCGGCTGATCACTCTGTTTGTCGGATTTGCAACCACGGGTGCGGCTATCGCGGGTGCGTTGCAGTACTACAAATTCGAAGGCTTCTGGGGCGACTTCCGTCCCCGATTTTCTCGACGTGGAGATTCGTCCGCCGAAGAAGAATTCCTAGCCGCCCGTAAGAAACAGGAAGCCCGACAAACCGACACTGCGGACAACGAACCGGCCACCGAGGTCGAACCACTGACCGTGCAAAACGGGGATTGCCCGCAGTTCCGGGGCACCGGGCGGGATGGTGTCTACGAATCGGTCACCATGCCCCGCGAATGGAATGGCAAACAACCGAAGGAACTTTGGCGACGCAAAGTCGGTCCGGCGTGGTCTTCGTTTGCGGTGGTCGACGGTCACATCTTCACCCAGATGCAAATTGGGGAAGACGAATGCGTTGTTTGTTACGATCTGGAAACCGGCAACGAACTGTGGGTGCATCGCGATGAGGGCGTGCGATTCTCTGAACCGCGTGCGGGAACCGGACCGATGGCGACTCCGACCTTCGCGGATAACCGGCTCTACACCCTCGGTGCGACGGGGATTCTGAATTGCCTCGATCCGCACACCGGCGAAGAGTTTTGGCAGACCGATATCCTCAAGGACGCCGGGGTCGACAACCTTGAATGGGGTATGACGGGGTCTCCGTTGGTCTTCGATGGCAAAGTCGTCGTCAACCCCGGCAGCGACGGAAAGAACCCCACCAGCTTGACCGCCTACGACGCCGAAACCGGCAAAAAACTCTGGTCGGATGGACTCCGCGGCGCGAGTTATAGCGCGCCGATCCTGGCAACGATTGATGGCGTCCGACAGATTCTGATTTTCGATGCGTACGGACTCGCCGGTCACGATGCGGAATCCGGCAAACGACTGTGGGAGTTCGAATGGTCGAACCAACCGGAAGTCAACGTCGCGATGCCGATCTTGCGGGACGACGGCGCGATTCTGCTCAGCACCGGTTACGGTGTCGGAAGTGCGTTGATTCGCGTCAAACAGACCGACGGTAAATGGTCCGCCGCGAAAACCGATTGGGAAGACTCCACGCGTTTCAAACTCAAATTCGGTGACGCCGTTCAAGACGGCAACACCGTGTACGGGTTGAATGAAACCATTCTCGCTGGCTTCGACATGGAGAAAGGCAAACTTCTCTGGCGGAAACGCGGTGGGTTTGGGTTCGGTCAGGTGCTGCTTGCCGACGGGGTGATTGTGGTGCTTAGCGAGCAAGGCGAAGTCACGTTTGTTGACGTGAACGAATCGAAACAACCGGTCTTGCTGAAATTCCAAGCGATTGATGGCAAGACATGGGGACACCCGGTCGTGGTGCCGGGCAAACTTCTCGTTCGCAACGCGGGGGAAATGGCGTGCTTCGACATTTCCGAAGTCCCTTAACACAGCCAATTTTCGACAGTGTTCTCACAGGATGATCAATGGCCCAAATCATTCCAGAGCCGAAACGCATCCAGGCCCATGGCTCACCGCCGAAGACCATCGAGGAATTCATCGGAGCAGACGCATCGAACGGAGCCGTCAGCATCGCCCGCATGGTGAGTCCGTCCGGTTGGAGCGAATGTGGGCAGACACCGGAGTTCGATGAATACACGGTCGTGCTGAAAGGTGAGTTGCAGGTCGAAACCAAAGAGCGAACCTTCCAAGTTGCCGCTGGGCAGGCGATTCAAATTTCGCGTGGCGAATGGGTTCGCTATAGCACGCCGGGAGCGGAGGGAGCGGAATACATTGCAGTTTGTCTGCCAGCGTTCACCCCGCAGACCGTTCACCGAGACGCGGAGTAAATTCCTATCGATCCGCAACGAAAGCTTCGAAAAAATTTCGAATTCAGCACTCGCGTATTGGTTGCGTAACGATAGAATACCGCCAACGCGCTCACGACGAGGCTTTTCAATCGGCAAGACGCCAGCACGGGGGAATTTAACGGACGGACAACGTGGATGGACGGTGGTTTGGTGATCGCCGGGACAACCGGATTGATGGCTGGTATGGGTATGCTGGAATCGTGGCGACATCGTCGCACACTTCAGCAAATCGGCACCCGCGTGCATGTCAACGGCACACGCGGCAAGTCCAGTGTCACGCGGTTGATCGCGGGCGGCTTGATGGCCGGCGGACTGCGAACCTGTGCCAAAACCACCGGTACGTTGCCCCGCATGATTCTCCCCGATGGCAGTGAGTACCCGGTTTTCCGCCCGGGAAAAACTAACGTCATCGAGCAAATTCGCATCGTGCGAACGGCCGTCGCGCATCACGCGGAAGCACTCGTCATTGAGTGCATGGCATTGATTCCCTACCTCCAATGGCTCTCGCAAGCCCGCTTGGTGAATGCAACGCACGCCGTTATCACGAATGCCCGAGCGGATCACCTCGATGTGATGGGCCCCGGTGAAACAGACGTGGCGTGGGCGCTCGCGGGAATGGTGCCGGCCGGTCAAAAACTCTTTACCGCCGAACGACGCCATCTCGATATCTTCCGGAAAGTCTGTGCGGACCGGAATTGCCAACTCATCCCCAGCACCGAAGAAGACGTCGCCGCGATTACACCGCTTGATCTCGCCGGGTTTTCGTACATCGAACACGCCGAGAACGTCGCACTCGCATTAAAAGTTTGCGAAGACCTGGGCGTGCCGAAGAATGTTGCCCTGCCCGGCATGTGGCAAGTCAACCGGGACCCCGGCATGATGACCGTCGCCGAACTCGATTGGTTCGGCAGACGCATCGTGTTCGTCAACGGTTTCGCAGCGAACGACCCCGAATCGACCGAACGCATCTGGAATATGGCCATCGAGCGCTACCCAGACGTCAAACGGCGCATTGCAATTTTCAATTGCCGAGGTGACCGACCAGACCGTTCGCGTCAATTGGCCGAAGTCCTGCCGCAATGGCAAGCCGCCGATCACTATTTATTGATCGGTTCCGGGACATACATCTTCGCACGCTATGCGGTCAACGCAGGTGTTGACGAACGAAAAATCATCATCGCCGAACAAAACCGCGTGGAAGAGGTGTTCGAACGCGTCATTGATATCGCCGGCAAATCGGCGCTTGTCATGGGCATGGCGAACATCGGCGGCCCCGGTTTGGAACTGCTGCGGTACTTCCGCAACCGCAGTGAAACCGGCGAAACCGCGTTCGGCAAAGAATTGAAAACCTGAAATCCAAGAGTCGAGACGAGTTTTTGTAGGGTGCGTCGTGACGCACCTGCATTCAGCGTGAGATTGTGGTGCGTCACGACGCACCCTACAAATCTTTCAAGAGCCTAAGAAATGGACCCGCTTTCAACGGCGATCGGCGTGGGGCTGGTCGTCAGTTTGTTGTTCTCCGAACTATTCGGACTCGCCGCCGGGGGGATGGTCGTTCCCGGTTACTTCGCGATGTTTCTCGACCGACCGCTCGATGTCGCTCTGACACTCGCGGCGGCTTTGATCACATATTGGATCGTCTACGCCATGTCGATGGTCGTGATCATCTTCGGCAAACGCCGGACGGTGATGATGATTCTCGTCGGCTATCTGGTGGGCACCATTATCCAGGCGGTGCCGATGGAATCGCTCATCGACGTCAGCCAAACGACTGACCCATCCACCGGTTTGCCTCTCGGCGGGTTTCGTCCAACGGAACTCCGTGTCATCGGCTTTATCATCCCCGGTTTGCTCGCGATCTGGATTGATCGACAAGGACTCGTGGAAACACTCTCGATTCTCATTACCGCCTCTGTCACGGTTCGTCTGATTCTCATCGTCCTTGGTGTCGATCTGGGAACGGGAGTGATGCCCCTATGAAACGTGTTTATTGGCGTCCCCGAACTGTTTCTCAAGCCGTTGTGGCTCTCGTCGCCGTGCTGGCAATTGTCGGCATGGGTGCCGTCGAGGTGTTCCGCACACCCACCAAGCAACCGCATTACGATCGAAAAATCCGAGCGGTCGAACGCGAAATCGAAGCCGGAAAGATCATCAAAGAAACCCGTATTGCCTACGGCTTGACGATCGACCCGGAAATTGACTTGTCCGAAAGCGGTTTGATCGGCGCCCAAATGACGCCCATCACGACCGTCCCAGGACACCTCCCCGCCAAGCAGCTTTCCACCAATCCGAATTTTGCTGCGGTGATTTACGACATGCTTCTTGAAGCCGGCGTCCAGAAAGGCGACTTGGTCGCGGTGGGCTGTTCAGGATCGTTTCCTGCCTTGAACTTGGCGGTGTATGCAGCCATGGAGGAAATGGAAGTCAACCCGATCATCATTTCGAGTGCCGGCGCATCGCAGTTCGGAGCCAACTTCCCGGAGCTGCTCTGGATCGATATGGAAGCCAAATTGTACGACGCCGGTTTGATCAAGCATCGTTCGGTCGCTTGTTCTGTCGGTGGCCAAGAAGATGCCGGTTTGAATTTGCCGGCTGAGGGCCAGAAAATCGTCGAGGAAGCCATCGCCCGGAACAATCTCAAAAAGATCGATACCGACGATTTTATGGAGTCGATCGATACCCGGATGAAGATTTACGATCAACATTCACGGGGCAATGAGTACAAGTGCTACATCAACATCGGTGGCGGGACGGTTTCGGTCGGGCGTTCGGTCGGAAAGAAACTTTACCACCCGGGACTCAACAAGAGTCCATCCACCCGGGCTTTGGCAGTGGATTCCGTAATGAGCCGCTTCGCACGACGAGGCACCCCGATTATTCATCTCGTGCAAATCGAGCAACTCGCCCAGGAATACGGACTCGAAGCCCCTCAAGGGCCGGAACCAGCAATCGGGCAAGGCATTGTTTTCCTGCAAGACGAACGCAATCGCTGGTTGGCGTTTGGCGTGTTAATTGTCTTGTTGATCAGCCTGCGAGCACTGGTACTGACCGACCTTGGCTTCCGGCTGTTCAAAGGTCGCCCCGGTAAAAAAACCACCGGCGAACCCGAACCAATGGTGTAATTCCCGTAGCCAGAATTTCCCAAAGCAACGCCCGGCGAGAATCACTCACCGGGCGTTGCTTCGTTGTTTTCAGATGAAATCGGCCCTGGTCACTTGCCTCTTGTCGCTATGTTCCTTGCATCTTGCGGAGCAACCAAATCTCGCCGGAATGACAAGCTTCGTCGTGAAAACCATGCATGATTCGAAACCGCACACTGACGGTGGCGTCATCGGCAGCGGGTTGGTCGAGTCGTTCGGCGGCAATATTCTGAATGGCGGAGTGCAATCGGCCGTGTTGTACCCGAAGTTGCTGGACAACTTCCTGCAACGTCGGCCAAGCATCTGCGGAAACTTCTTCCGGTTTACTCATCCAACTAAACATCTCGAACCAACCGTCCGGGCAAGTTGTCTCCGCAGCCATTGCCCCCATGGTCAGCCATTCGGTCACGACATACGCATGACCGGCGTGCCAAAGAATGGAGTTCTGTAACCCCGACGGCACAAACCGTGCTTGCTCTTCGGTGACATCTTCCAGTCGTTTCAACGTCTTTTTACGAACCTCGTCACAAAGATCGAGCAACGTGGGATCGGCGGATGGATACATGAAATCGAGACTCCTCGGTGATGTTCAAAGTGTGGGTATTTTAGTGTAGCAAGCCATTCGCTAAATTGGAGCCTGTACTTTTCATTTCGAGTTGATGATGCCGGTTTCTCCACCACTGAATTTCGACACGCCGCTTCGGTACGGTTCCTTGGAACTGGCTTCGCGGTATCTGCTGTCACCACTTGCCGGTTACACGAATCTGCCGTTTCGCCGGGTGATTCGTCCGCTGGGCGGATTGGGACTGGCAACGACGGACTTGGTCAACGCCCGCGGCTTGGTCGAAGGCGGTCGACTCAGTCAACAACTCATCGAAACAACCGCAGACGATGCTCCGCTTTCGGTGCAAATCTTCGGTCATGATCCGCAAGTGATGGCCGATGCCGCTCGAATCCTCGAGGAGCGTGGTGTCGATTCGATCGATATCAACATGGGCTGCCCGGTCGATCATGTCACCAAGACCGGCGCGGGTGCGAGTCTGATGCAAAATACCGACCGGACTGTGGGGATGGTCGCCAGCGTTGTGGAGGCGGTTTCGCTTCCGGTGACCGTGAAGATGCGACTAGGTTGGGACGAACACAACATTACCGCTCCGCGATTTGCCCGAATGTTCGAGGAAGTCGGCGTGGTGGCCATCGCGATTCACGGACGTACCCGGAGTCAAGGGTTCTCCGGCAGCGTCGATCGCAACGGCATTCGTCAAGTTGTCGAGGCGGTCGAATCGATTCCTGTCATCGGCAACGGCGACATCCGCACCATTCCCGACGCCATTCGCATGTTCCAAGATACCGGGTGTGCTGGGATTTCGATTGGTCGTGGTGCCCTCGCAAACCCCTGGATTTTTCGACAACTCGTGGAATGGGAAACCAACGCAGGACACTATCAACCTGCGGGTGGATTCGATGATCGGCTCTCACTCCTTCGGCAACAGTTTCTCTACCTGGAAGATCAGCTGGGCTTCGAGATTGCGATTGGGCAATTTCGTCGTATGGGGCATTGGTACCTGAAGTCGATGCGGGTCCGGTCCGCCCTTCGGCATCGTTTCGACCAGGCCAAAACGCGGGAAGAACTTGAAGATGCGCTCCGCGAAATCAACAAAGTCGGTCCGCACACCGGTTCACGCGACGCACTCCCCGACATGCATGTCCCCGTCCCCAGCGGCCCCGTCGAACGCTGGTGACTAGTGAACCGGAACAACCCGCGTCAGTTGTTCCACAGCTTAGCTGGTATAGAAGTGAGGATGGAGAATGGAAGATAGAGAATAGCAAACGAACACGCCTCA
>NZ_CFHRBF010000036.1:0-11411 GCF_984380535.1 Thalassoroseus sp. | reverse complement strand
ATCCTCAATCCTCAATCCTCAATCCTCAATCCTCAATCCTCAATCCTCAATCCTCAATCCTCTACCCCTCATCCGCAGCGGTGGCGGCCAGGGTTCGATCACGTTCGATGCGTAATTTCTGCACGCGACGTTCGTCGGCTTCTAGCACGGTCACGCGAAGTTGTCGCCAGATAAAATCTTCCCGGCTCTTGGGAACACGGCCCATGTGATTCATGGCGAACCCGCCAATTGTTTCGAAGTCGCCGTCCTCCGGGAGATCGAATTGAAAGTGCTCGTTGAGATCATCAATGTGAACCCGGCCTTCCACCTCGACAATATCCGGTGAAATCCGCCGGAAGCCTTCTTCTTCCTCGGGATCGTATTCATCGGTAATTTCACCGACAATTTCTTCGAGAATATCTTCCATCGTGACCAAACCGGCGACACCGCTGTACTCGTCGATCACGATCGCAATGTGGATGTGCTCTTTCTTCATCATCTCCAGCAAGCGATCGATCGGCGTTGTTTCTGGGATGTAGATCGGATCACGGACGAAATCCCGGAGTACCGCTTCCTTTTGCTCACCGTTACTAACGTGCCTGAGAAGGTCTTTGGCGTAGAGAATCCCGATAATGTCGTCGATGGTTTCTCCCACGACCGGCAACCGCGAGTGACCGTGTTCCAAGAAAACTTCGCGGGCTTCTTGCACGGAAGCTTCGACATGCACGGTCCGCATATCAGTTCGCGGCGTCATGACGGCAGCGACATCTTCGTCTTTGAGTTCCATCACACGATGGATCATCGTACGGGCTTCGTGATGCAACAACCCTTCCCGTTGCCCTTCATCGACGACGGTCCGAATTTCCTCGGTCAGCATATCGATCCCGTGATTCGGTTCCGGGATCCCGGCGAGGCGATGGGAAATCGTATCGAGCTTCCAGGCAAAGCCGATCAACGGTTTTGCCAGATAGTGAATCACCTGCACAGCTCGCCAAAAACGTGCCAAAATCGGCTCACCGGCAACCCGCGCTAACGACCATGGCAAAACGACTGCGAAGCAAATCAGCAGACAGAACGCGATCAGAACTTCGCCAACCAAGGCGACCCACGCCCAGACATCAGTCGGTCGACTAAAATGCGTGAGATATTCGAGCGTGAACACCCCGACCAGCAGCGTGGCCGTCACCGTGCTAACGATTTCGACTGCCAACAACGCCGTCTCGTATTCCCGGAGAATCTCCCCGAAACGTCTTGGCAATCCGTGGGATTTGCAATATTCGTCTAGTCGGCTGCGGGAGAAATCTCGCAGGCAGTAGGCCACTAAATTCGTGAACAGGAACAAAGCCGCCAGCAAAACCAAGGCTGTCGACAAAACCCAAGGGTTCAACTCTGTCTCCCCTTCCAAGAAATCGAAAGATGGGAAACCGAATTGTCTGCGTCAGAGGACGCGATTGGTATTGTTTCGACGCCATCACAGCGATCGAAATCTAGAACTTTCCCCATCACCGAATCTTACGAATAATTTGAGGCATCCCACACAGACTGAGCATCTGCTGTTCCCGAGATTGCATGATTTCACGTTCGCTGTCGGAAAGGTCGTCATAGCCGGCCAAATGCAGCAACCCGTGAACGACATAGAGTACAAACTCTTCCCACGGACTCCAAGAGAAATCTGCCGCGGATTGCTTCGCCATTTCCGCACTCACGATAATTTCACCCTCAATCCGTTTCCCCCGCCCGCGAGGCACTTCCTCGTCTGGGGTTGGCTCGGGGTCGCATTCGAGCAGAAAACTGAGAACGTCGGTTTCGTAATCGTGCTCGAGGTACTGTCGATTCAATTCGTGGATCGTCGGGTTATCGACAATCGCGACACTGATCTCCGCCCCCGCAACTTCCTCTTCGACCAACACGGTCCGGATAATATCTTCCAAGACTTCCGCATCGATCGGCAAACAGTCCTGTGAGTCGGCAATCTCGATGACATGCTGCGGGACCATTATGCGGAATCTTTTCGTTGTTGCGGCGTTTCGTCGGAGGCGTCTTCGCTCGGACTTGGTTCGTTGGGTGTGTCTTCGCCGGATTTTTGTTCGGGCGGCTTATCGGATGCTTTTCGCGTTGCAGGTGAATCGTCGCCAACTTTCTTGGGCGTCGGCGGTTGATCGGGGTACTTGATCCGTCCGTGATAAATCCCAATGAGAGATTTGATGAGCGACTCTTCAACGATTCGAATTTCCGTCAGCGTCAATCCGGATTCTTCGAACTGCCCATCGAGCAGCTTCTTCATCACGATTTTGTTGACGAGGTTTTCGATACTCGCCGGCGTGGGTTCGCTGAGTGTCCGACTCGCGCTTTCCACCGCATCCGCCAGCATCAACACGCCGGCTTCTTTCGCTTGGGGTTTCGGCCCGGGGTAGCGGAACATCGACTCGTCCGCATCGGTCCGGTGATCGGGTTGTTCGCTGGCTTTCCCTTGGGCTTGTCGGAAGAAAAACTCGACGAGGGTGGTGCCGTGATGCTGTTCGATAAAATCGACCAATTGTCGAGGCAAGTTGTGTTGGTTGGCTAAGTCGACACCGTCTTTGACGTGCCCGATGATGATCAACGCGCTCATCGCGGGTGCCAGTCGGTCGTGTTTGTTCTCTTCGCCTTTGCGAGTGTTTTCAATGAAATACTGGGGTTTGAGCATCTTCCCGATATCGTGGAAATACGCCCCGACTCGCACTAGCAACCCGTTCGCGCCGATGGCATCGGCGGCCCCTTCCCCGATTGACGCCACCGTCATCGAGTGATTGTAAGTTCCCGGTGCCCGCCGCACGAGTTCCTGCAACAACGGATGAGACACATCGCTCATTTCCAGCAAACTGATGTCCGTCACCACGCCGAACAGCGACTCGATAAACGGCAAACTTCCCGCTACCAAATACCCAGCAGCCACACACCAGGCGGCTCCCCGAGCACTCGCCTTGATCAATTCCCAATCCGTCCAGGCATGCATGTAAGTTTGATGACTCACAACGCCCACGCCTAAACTCACCAGAAAATAGACCAGCCCCGACCACAGACCGACTTTGATCAACGTCGATCGAGACGGAACTTGCGATAGCCGCATAATGCACGTTGCGGCCACACTCATCAGTACGATGAACTGCGGCAAATTCGCCCGCGTGGAGACCGTGAGAATCAGACACAACGATAACGCCGTGAGGGTGGCGAGAACTTGTCCGTAGGCAATTGCAAAGATCATTACCACCGCAGCCAACGGAATGACTTCCGCCCGCCAGGGGTCATAAGACAACCAGCGACCAATCAATACAGCGATCAACATCGTTGACAGGAATAGAATCAGCGAAGACGGTTTTGTCAGCAATCGCGATTCATTCCGCACCACGTAGTAACCATTGAGCACCGCCAGCACCACGAGCAAGACCAGAATCGTCCCCACGCGAACCATCTGTTCCATGGGCGTCGCGAGTTCTTCCATGGCATCGAACTCGGCTTGTAGAACCTCCAAGCGGTCGGAATCAATCACGCCGCCGGGTTCCACTAGCACATCACCCCGGTGGTATTCGTCATAAACCGGGTCGGCCGATTCGCGAGCATTCCGACGTGCCAGTTGCGTGGCTTCGTCGTTGTATTCCAACGTGATCGGATTGCGGAACGTCAACCAACGTGTGAGGAACCGTTCGAGTCGGTTTAACTCCGGGAAACTCTGCCAGGTTTTTCCCAACTGCCCGGTCTTGCCAAGGACTTCATCAAGCTGGACATTGTTCGGAAAGACAACCACCCGCGATCCCGGGGTGTCGTCTCGCACGACTGAAATCATGCTTTCCGGCGGAATTTGATAAGTATCGAAGACTTCGGGATCGGCCAATCCCGAGCGTTGGATCGGTTGAATGAACTGCTCGAACTCGTTGATCAACGTATCGATGCGGTTGCCATCCACACCATCTTCGGAAGCCACTAACGCTTTGAGTGTGGAGAACTCGGTGTGCATATCCATGCCCACTTGAGGCATGTCTTGAGCTGTCAAACCGAACGCCGCACGTGTTTGGGGCGATAATTCTTCGACCGTATTCGCATTCGCGACCTCGGACAGGTCCGAACGCAATCGCAACACGAGTTCATCGAGCGATTCCCAATCGTGATAGAAAATCGGCAACACGCCCGACTCGGCATTGTCCCGAGCGACATAAGTTCGATAAATATCGAGCCGACGAAAATCGATTTTCGCCAGCAACCCATGGGAAACACGATCACCCAGTCGATAGGGAAACGGCGTTCGCCACGCCTCGACCGCTGGCAAAAACAACAACACCGCTACCACTAACAAGCCGAGTTGCCAAAGGGCCTCCCGGTTGCGGATCGTCACATCGAACCACCGCCCCATGCCCGAAGACGGTCGCAAGGTTGCGGCACGCGAGGTGCGAGTTGTTTTCTTGGGACCGAACAACGGCATCAGAACCGGCTTTCAACCAATCGCAAAGAGGTCACTCTCGTATCAGACTGTTTCGCTACAACCACAAACTACGGTTTCCGTGTTTTCGACTTTGAGAAGGAAGAGCGTTCGCGATCGCCGTGTTCTCCTTCATCGTATGCATCGACAATTTCCCGAACCAAGCGATGCCGTACAATGTCGCGACCACCCAGTCGCACCACGCCGACACCATCGATTCCGCCAAGACGATGTACCGCATCAGTCATGCCCGATTTGACATTCGAGGGCAAATCTAACTGCGTGATATCACCGGTGACAACAATTTTTGATCCTTCCCCCATCCGCGTGAGGAACATTTTCATTTGGGTAACGGTCGTGTTTTGGCCTTCATCCAGAATGATGAATGTCTGATTGAGCGTTCGCCCCCGCATGAACGCCAATGGCACGATCTCGACAACATCGTGTTCCATGTAGCGTTTGACTTGCTCATAATCGAGTATATCGTGCAACGCATCCAAGAGCGGACGCAAATACGGATTGACCTTTGCCAGCAAATCTCCCGGAAGAAACCCAAGTTTCTCACCAGCTTCGACCGCCGGACGAACCAATACGATTTTCCGCACGGCTTCCGTCCGCAATGCATTGATGGCAAGCGCGACGGCAAGATACGTTTTCCCGCAACCCGCTGGACCGATGCAAAACGTGAGGTCGTTTTCCTCGACCGTCTTCGTGTACTCGGCTTGCCCGGGAGTTCGCGGGCGAATTTGCTTTGCTTTTTCAAAGACGTTTATAAACGTATCGGGCGAATCCGTCGTTGCCGGAGTTGCCGGAGTTGCCGGCTCCACGCCTAACACACGATCGACTTCCGCTTCCGGCAAACGCCCCCGCTGTTCCACATAGGCGTGTAAAACGGTGACGATCTCTAGCGCCCGTTTGACTTCTTCATCAGAACCACTGAGACGAATTTCATCACCGTGCACAACAACATCCACACCGGTCTCGTCGCGGATGCGTTTCAGAAACCGATCCTGAGGACCAAACAAGATGCGGATGTGATCATGATTTCGAAAAGCGAGTGAGGTTTCAGCCATATTGGTTTTACGGTGGAACACGAATTGAAAGCGATCCCGAATTCTAACCCGCACATGGGACTACGAAAAGCAGTGACCTGCCGCATTCTGACCGGATTTTTGAATCCTGAAAACTTCGTTTTTTCAGACTTGCATTCCGTGACAGAGTTGCAACCACCAACCAGTGATCACAACACCACTTACAGCGGAAGTCCTTCTTCAAAAATTCGTCGATCCGAGAAATCAATCGTGACCTGAGTGCGTAGTCCTTGCAGGAGAAGTTGTCGTGCCATCGGCTCGTATTCGACATGAACGATACGGTCTGGCAGGATATTGTCGGCGATAGCCATTGTTTGGCCAGTGTCTCGATCGAGAATTTCTACCAACAATGCCTGACGACGATTCGATTCGCGATCGCGAACACGACTGATCATGACCAAAAACGGCAGATCGAAGAACGGCAACTCCAAGATCGAGCGTTGCGGGATTTCACGTCTCCACAAGATGCGATTCGACTCGACGTCGATCGAAATCAGTTCACCCAGCACGCTTTCCGCCGGCAAAAACGTGTCGCTGGCGTAGTAACTGAACCAATCGCCAAGGGCCTGCTGAAACGGTTGATGCAAATTGACATAGTACCGTCCGCCGCGACGAAACACGCGAAGATAGTTGACACGTTGCAGGTCCTGCACCGACAACGGCACTTCCACCTGAATGTGATCGCGTTCGACATCCAGAATTCTCAAGACAAAGCCTGTTTTTGGGCCCTCCAATTTGCGTGGCAAGACGATCGCTAATTCCCGGTCAGGAGTGACGGCCGAGAATACACGCCCCGCGACGGGTTCATCGAGCGGATGTCGGTTTGAAAGCGGGTCCCAAATCCGCATGCGTCGTCCCGTCGGTGTTGTCGCCACGTAAAACAATTTTCGCCCGAACGAGCGGCGAATTTGATTGACGTCCAGTTGCAACACTCCTCGATGGAGTTCGCGACCTGTCCGCGTTTGCAGCACCTTATACGTTTGACGATCTGCCCCAAAAACGACGAGCACTTTGTCATCACCAATAATCCCACCATCGGGATCGTTTTTCAGCCCCGACTCTGGGTCATCGAGTTCACGTTCCCATTGAACAACTCCCGTTCGCGGGTCGACACAGTGAATGGCTCGTTGCGACTGAAAAACACAATAATCCAATCCGTACGGCCCAACTCGCGGAACATACGCCGATGGAATTTGCAGCCGAGTTTTCCCGGCCCAAAGCGGTTTTTTCCGTTCGAGTTCCAACAACGACAGGCCAAGCATTTCCCCGGGTCCGCCAACGGGGAGAAAATTTCCGGGCTGAGACATTTTCGAACGCGACGGAAACGAATTTCGCGTCGGAATCGGCAAATGTCCCGCAACATAGCCGGTTTGACGATCAATCGCCGCTACACCCGAAGGACCGATATCATGGTCGACAAGATGAAACGGCATGTTCGAAGGCAGTAAAAACCGGGTGCGATAGCGGCCGAACGATTTCTCCAACGCCTCCACATTCGTGACCCAATTCGATGATCGAATGCGAACAGACTCGACCGTCTCGGCCGGTCCCGACATTTTTCGCGTCATGTTCAGAATCGAGTCCTGTTGCAGACGTTTCGTCACATTCGCAACCGATTCCCCCGTTGAGAGTTGCACATCCGCCGGCAAATTTTCTAAGCGTTGCCACTGTCGGCTGGCCTCATAATACAGCCCAAGCTCCTGATACATTTCGAGAAGCCGCACTGTGGCGGTGGCTTTGACGACGGAATCTTCCGATTGTTGATTTCTCAGCCAAATTAATTCCGCCGCATTGAACTGGCCACTTTGCTTTTTCAGTTCAGCCAGTTTCTCCCGAACTGCGTCAGCTTGCGGCCGATCACCAAATAAAGTCAAAAATTGCATCAACTGCCGCGAATTGTCGGCCGTCAATGCATGTTGTTGCTGTTGTTCGATGTCGACATGAGCCCAAACCTGCTCGAAACCAACATCTTTGATCAGCCGTTCCATCAAATCCTGAGCGTATGTCGGGGGGGATAGCCAATGAGTTCCGTCTGAACGAACTGACATCGGCATCTTTGAATCCGACCCGGCTAACTCCGTGGCCGTCTTCAACACACCGACAATGTCACGACTTTGGAGTAAAAACTCCGCCTTCTGCACTAAGAATTTGGCTTGCTCGGTCGGGCTATCCGCTAATTTCGCCAACCTGGCGAGAATCTCATTCCCCTGTTCCGGCTCACGTGCCAACTGCCAGGTCAGTAGTTTTCGCCAAATCGAATTTCTTCGCTTCAATTGTGCCGGCAAAAAACCATCTCGGTTCTGCAATGGTTCAAAAGACTGCATCGCCCGCGGATAGTCACCGGTTAACAATTCGAGTTCCGCGACCAACAACCGATGATCGATATTTTCTGGATTCGCCTTCAATGTTCGTCGGGTCTCGACGAGAAGTGGCCTGGTCTGCGGATAAACTGTCAGCCCTTCATAATTCACGGAAGCCACAAATTCTCCGACCGGAATCAGATTTCCCGGCGGACTGGCCGAAGTTTCCGCGTCGGCGGTTTCCACAATCCCGCGTTCTGTGCCTGTGGCGATATCAAAAGCTGCAATCGCCCCGTTCTGGAGTGGTAATAAATATTGGTCACCACTGGCGAAGCCGGTTCCTGAAGGTGCTCCATATCGGACTGACCAAACTTCCTCGCCAGTTTTCGTCGCTAACCCGCGACACCCCTGTCGGCCCACGACCAAAATAATATTTTCTTTGATCGCCCCGATGTAAAAATCACTCTCTCTGCGAGGGGCTCGCCAGATTCGCTCACCAGTCTCGACATCCACGCAATGCAAGTGCGGAGTATAAGGAGACGTAAAATAAACGCGTCCATCGGAAATGTGCGGCGTTGGTGGAAAAACCGCATCGCCCTGAGCTGCGACTCGGTGGCGAGTTGGCCCGCCAAATTCCGTTTGCTCTTCAACCGAATACGCCCATTTCAATTGACTACGGAACGTATCGATTCCAATCCACAAATGTGAACCCGTTGGACACACCAATGTTCCCCCGGCGTATGCCAGCGGTGTCGCGGAAAAATCTTCCGTCGGTTGCGACACTCGTTGCAAATTGTCTTGATAAGCCAACGCCTGTTTCCATCGAATCTCTCCCGTGACTGGAGCGATCGCCAATATATTCACTTGGCCTTCAATTTCGACCGAGGCAAACAGTTGACCATCGATCGACAACGGTGGACCGAGGATGCGAAAAGACTCGGAAGCATCCAGATTCGGGGCGACTTCGTTCCGTCCAATACTCCAAACCGGTTCGTTTGCCGTTGTCTCGCACTTCTCGGGAAGTCCGAGCGATAGCGCGACCAGACGATGGTTCGGTGTGACCGGCAATGCGATTCCTAAATCGAGTTCCACCTTTTTGTCGATCTCAGGTCGATCTTCCACAAAATAAACCCGATGGCTATCACACGCTAACTGCCCCCGAATGGAATTGGCAGCATAAATTGAACTTAACCCGAATGACTGTTGGCGTTGCCGACGAAACCCGTTCGGCTGCGTCGACAACCGTAGCCGTTCGGACAGCGAAACCGGTTCCCGATAACGCCAAACCGATTGACCGTCCGATGCCTGAATCGCATGGACAGACTCGAAATCACGAAATATCACGAGATCACCGACTGCAACCGCCTGATTAGCGACAGCCAACGGTCGCAAGTCATTGCCAATTTGTTCGATCCATTGATCGAGTTGGCGACGGAACTCTGGTCCGGCTTGACTCGCGAACGAATGACTCGAAATCGGTCTCAATAACGGAATGCTGGCGACATGATTCGGGTTCCGCTCGCGATTTCCAAACGCAACCGGCCAGTCCGTCTCCCGCGAAGGGGGAAATTCCTGCAGCGGTAGAGAACTTGCAAACCCCGCGAGCGAGACAAGTTGCCCAGCGACACGCGTCTTCTCATCACGAAATCGTCGCAAAAACTTCTGGACGACATCGTTATTTCCCGCGGACGCAGCTGCAAAGATCGCTTTTGTCGCAAATCCAATCGACAAACGTTTGCGATGCCGCGGATTTTCGAAAACGGCGTCAGCAATCTGCACCGCGGTACCAAAGTCGCCGCGGTCGATTGCCGCCGACATCAACCGATCCGCTGCCTGGAGACCAGCCCTCGTATGAAAAAAGCGGCGAACGACCATCGACCACCGATACTGATCCGGGAACTCGGTCGCATCTTCCAGCAACCGGTCGGCATCGACACCGACTTGTCGCTCATACGTCGAGAATGAATTGTTATCCAACTCTTCAATGTAGCGATCGGCTTCGTTCCGCAACGAAGTGACCCGTCCACTTTTCTCACTCAAGAAAAAGTAGTCACTGGGAAGATCGAGAATCCGTTGGAGCCCTGCTAATCCGCGGATCAACTCGCCGTTCTGTAAGTCGGCATCGACACGATCCAGAATCTGCGCCGCGATGCGATCCGTCACTAAGGATGGATCCAGCTGTCCCACTTCTTCTGAAGACGGTTCCGTATTGGGTTGAGCATGCAGTTGAGACATCGTCGAGTGACTACCACTGACAGTGGCGATCGCGATGACGATCATCGGCAACCAAGCTTGTAGAGAACGAAGCACGTGGAAATACAAGGAAAACATTCGACTCCTTCCCGATCGATCAACACGTCATGAGGTCATTGTACGACCTTCGCGTGTTGGAAACGAAGTGTATTCCGAGATCGAGCACAGTTTTGCTTGTCATTCCGTTATTTTAGCGCGCACAAAAAAACCCCACGGCGTGAACCGTGGGGTTTAAAAGATCCGGCAATGACCTACTTTCGCACTGTTGGGCACTATCATCGGCCCCACGAGCTTTACGATCGTGTTCGGAAAGGGAACGAGTGTGGCCTCGTGGGTATAGTCACCGGAATTAGCAGATGTGCCAGCAAAGCCGCTTTCATCTGCCGTATAAAAATGGTGGTAGAGTTAAAGAGTGTTACCCTTGCTTTTTGGTTTTGATCCACTGACTCAGCTCTATTGAGAGCCAAAAATCAATGTGGTCAAGCTTTCGTCCGTTAGTACCGGTCAGCTGAGATTGTTACCAACCTTACACATCCGGCCTATCGACCTGGTCGTCTTCCAGGGGACTTCAGAACAAAGTTCAACGAGACCTCATCTTGGGAAAGGCTTCGTGCTTATATGCTTTCAGCACTTATCCTGACCGGACATAGCTACCCTGCGGTGCCACTAGCGTGACAACAGGAACACCAGAGGTCCGTCCCTCCAAATCCTCTCGTACTAAAGAGAAAATCCCTCAAGTCTCGTACGCCCACAGCAGATAGGGACCAACCTGTCTCACGACGGTTTAAACCCAGCTCACGTACCACTTTAATCGGCGAACAGCCGAACCCTTGGGAGCTTCTTCACCCCCAGGATGTGATGAGCCGACATCGAGGTGCCAAACCACTTCGCCGCTATGGACGCTCGGAAGTGATCAGCCTGTTATCCCCAGAGTACCTTTTATCTGTTGAGCGACGGCCCTTCCACTCGGAACCGCCGGATCACTAAGCCCGACTTTCGTCTCTGCTCGATCCATCGATCTCGCAGTCAAGCACCCTTCTACCTTTACGCTCTTCGCCTGATTGCCAACCAGGCTGAGGGTACCTTTGGGCTCCTCCGTTACTCTTTGGGAGGAGACCGCCCCAGTCAAACTGCCCAACTGACACTGTTCTCATCTAGGATTCACTAGTACAAGTTAGACACCTAACAGGCTCAGGGTGGTATTTCAAGGATGGCTCCTCCGATACTGGCGTACCGGTCTCATAGCCTCCCACCTATCCTACACAAAACATGCCAAGTGACAATATCAGCCTACAGTAAAGGTTCATGGGGTCTTTCCGTCTTGCTGCGGGTACG
>NZ_CFHRBF010000035.1:0-23301 GCF_984380535.1 Thalassoroseus sp. | reverse complement strand
TGCCGATCTCGCAAACGTCCGCCGAATCGATTGAGACGCTGCGGCAATGGGCCAGCGGTCGGTGTCTCTCGGCCGATCGTCCTGGACTCTATCAGTACGCGTCCCTGAGTCGTCGGAAGCGACGACAAATTCCTCGGGACCCATCCGTCAACTAGTAACGACACCCAATCAACTCAATGCAGTCGGCCACGAACACGTTTCGTGGCCGGCTGCTCTCACTTCTTGACCTCAATCAGGAGTATGCGAATGACGACGATGATTGACGAAGCTGAGTCCGGCCTGTCCACCGAGGCGACCGAGCAATTACGCACGACCACGGCGGCCGTTCGGCTGAGCATTTCCTGGCTCGGTGTGCGGAAAACGTTGACCCCAGGCCAGAAGGCGGAGGCTGCCGAATCGTTCGGGGCCGAGGGGCAGTTCCTGTCGGCCGGCAAGAAGTTGTTGGACGTGAGTCATCCGGCATTTAAAGCGGTGACCGCAGTCCGTACCAAAGCGGTCGGGTTCTGGAAAGCAGAAACGCTACCGTTTCCCGAGCCAGGTTTACGGCTTATTCGCCGCGACCGGATCGAAGCCTTTGGCGATCGGATGCAGGATTGGAGCCTGGAACTCGATGATGCCGTCGCGAACCTGGATCAACACTATGCGGAACTCAAACAAGCGGCAGCCGGGCGACTGGGAAGTCTCTTCAATCCGGCCGACTATCCCGCATTGCTGATTGGGGCGTTTCAACTCGCCTGGGATTTTCCGTCCGTCGAACCACCCGACTACTTGCGACGCTTACATCCCGAACTTTACGAGCAGGAATGTCGACGCGTGCAAGCTCGGTTTGACGAAGCCGTGCAACTCGCCGAGCAGGCGTTCGTGGAGGAATTGCAGAAGTTGATTGCCCATCTGACCGAGCGATTGGCGGGGACGGAAGACGGGACTCCCAAAGTCTTCCGCAACTCGGTGGTCGACAAATTGACCGAGTTCTTCGAACGCTTCACGGAACTCAATGTTGGCTTGAATGCCGAGCTAGAGCGGTTGGTCAATCATGCCCGGCAAATCGTGCGGGGCGTCGATCCACAAATGCTGCGGGAGAACAGTTCCTTGCGCAACCAGATTGCTCAGGAACTATCAGGAGTGCAGACCGTACTCGATGATTTGCTCGTAGATCGACCGCGCCGCAACATCCTCCGTCGACCCCAGCAACCTTCGCAGGAGGACAGCTGATGGAACTAATCGTTCGCTGCGATGGCTCGGTCCATGCGATTTATAGCGAAGACATTCGCTTGGCCGATTTGGGTCGGCTCAATATCTGCCGAGCCAGCCATGTCGAACCGGACGAGACCGGGAATTGGCAGATCGATCTGAGTCCGGTTCACGGTCCGCAACTGGGACCGTTTCCACTTCGGAGCGACGCTTTGCATGCGGAGACTCACTGGCTGCGGACGCACTGGTTGATCGCTGATTAAGTTCACCTCGCAGTGTGCGGGGTGGTTGTGTTTTGGTAACACGGCCGCCCTGCGAGGGTGGTGGTCCATTTCAAGGAGACTAACCAATGATCTATGTTCGAAGGGAACCCGATGATCCGCGTGATCTGGCCAGAGCAGTCGCGATGGCAACCGGAGAATCACCACTTTGGATTTTCCATCGTGGTTTTGGATTGCTCACGCCGCCGCACGACGAACCGCATGAGACGCTGACCAATGCAACCATTTGGCATAACCAAGCCAAAGATGCAGATCGAAATCGCTGAACCAAGTACGGACGAGAGTCAAACTCCGGACCTGTTTCAAAATAACCAAACAATGAAAGTTCACACTATGTCGACGATCAAAATCATGTATATCAACAACGATGGCGGCGGTTTTGCGGACATACTGACGATTGCTGCCAACCTCAGTGTAGCGGATTTCTTTGCCGAACGCGTCCCGCACGGGCAGCCTGCGGATTATCTGATTCGTGTCAATCGGCAACCGGTGACCAGCACCACAATCCTCCAAGACGGCGACCGCGTTTCAATTACGCCGACGAAGATCGAGGGAGCCTTGCTGTAGTTGCTGAGGACGACAATCCACATTGAGAATTCAACGCCGAGTCGCTGGTCTTGGGACGAGCGGCTCGGCTTGTTTTGTTGCCATCATCGCCAATGAAAGAAAGGAGACGAATGACGACATCACAACACGGTCTCGCAATCCGCGTGGCAAATCGGATCTGCGAGTCGATGCAGAACTCACCGCCGCCGCGGTTGATTTGGCCGACGGAAAATTGGGACGAGTACTCGCAGCTAATCCGACAGCTCCGCATCGCGAGCGATCGTGGGTGGTTCCTTGCAGCCGTCCGATTGAGAACCCGGTTTCCCAGTGCGTTGCAAGCCTTGACGCAACGGCTAGCCAGCTGGTCGACAAGTCCCCAGCCGGCGCCCACGACTCCTGCGCTCCGCACACTCTACGACGAAATCATGGCACTCGAAGCCGAGTTCGGGGAATTTCGCATCGACTTTCAGACCGGCACATTGGCCGTTCAAACCGAGCCGATTGAGTTGGAGGGGATTGATCTCGGCGAATTCGAAATCAAGTTAAAATGGCAACGGATTGCTGAGCCGTCGCTATTTTGCATCATTGCCCTGAACGCAAACCCGGCGGCAGCGAATGCGGAAGTTACCCACCCACACGTCCAAGACGAGACGCTCTGCGAAGGCGAAGGCCGAGCCGCGATCCAGGCGGCTCTTGCCAGCGGGCGAATCTGTGATTACTTCACGATCGTTGCTCAAATCCTACGGACCTACAACTCCGGTAGTGCCTACATCACGCTTGCGGAATGGAACGGCGAAACCTGCGAAGACTGTGGAGAACTCGTTCGCTCTGGTGACGCCTCTGGCTGTAGCCGCTGTGACCGGTTGATTTGCGGCGAGTGCGACGTCCGTTGCGTCGATTGTGGCGACGGTTACTGCAACGGCTGCTTAGGTCACTGCCAAAACTGCGAGCAATCGCTCTGTTCAAACTGCCAACACGTGTGCGAATCCTGCGAGCAAGAGTTCTGCGAAAGCTGCCTGGAGGGATCGCACTGTAATTCCTGTCAACTGACATCAACAAACGGGGACATGTATGAGACGACTTCCAAAACGTAAGCACGAACGCATCGAACGCGTCCCAACTCTGCGATTCACACCGAACGCTTGGGCCAAACTATTGTATTGGCGGGATCGCGGCGGAACCGAAGTCGGTGGTTTCGGAATTTCCGCCGAGGATGCCCCACTGCTGGTCGAGGACGTGTGTCTTGTCGGCCAGCGCTGCACTGCCGTTAGCGTTCAATTCAAGGATACCGCCGTGGCGGACTTCTTTGATGAACAAGTCGACCGCGGCGTAGCTCCCGAACGCTTCGCCCGATTGTGGTTGCACACCCATCCGGGAAACTCGCCGCTGCCAAGTGCAACTGACGAAGACAGCTTCGAACGGGTCTTCGGTCGTTGCGATTGGGCAGTGATGTTCATTCTCGCGCAAAACGACGAGACCTACACCCGCATGAGCCATAACCGCGGCCCCCGAGTCGCAGTCAAGATCAACACGGAAGTTGATTTCTCGCGACCCTTTGTTGGCAGCAATCACTCCGCCTGGGACCATGAATATCTGCAGTACGTCACTGTTTTGGATGGGTTCGCGGCGAACCTTTTGTCCTTCCAAGACTTTGAGTTTGACTCTGCTATTGAGGAGCCATTCGATGGCATCGAATCGTTTTGAACGCCAAGCCGACTTGGTCCCCAAACTCAAACTTCGGGAATTGACGTGTACCGTCATCGGCGTTGGCGCGGTGGGACGTCAAGTGGCCTTACAGTTGGCGGCGATCGGCGTGCGCCGAGTGCAATTGATCGACTTTGACACGGTTGAGGCGAGTAACGTCACCACGCAAGGGTACCGGCTGCAATCCGACCTGGGACGCTCGAAGGTTTCGGCCACCACAGATGCGATCCGTGAACTGGACGCGACGGTCGTCGTCGAATCCATTTGCGACCGGTTCCGTCCGCGATACGAGACTGGAAATGCCGTCTTCTGTTGCGTGGACAGCATCACCGCTCGCACAGCGATTTGGCGATCACTGGCCGGTCGCTGCCACTTCGGGTCAGACGCCCGAATGTTGGGGGAAGTCCTTCGTGTGTTGACGGTCAGCTCACCCACTGATCGTGAGCATTACGAAAGCACCTTGTTCGCCGCCCATGAAGCTCAGCCTGGTCACTGCACCTCCCGCAGTACGATCTACACGGCCAGTCTATGTGCCGCTTTGATGCTCCATCAATTCACCCGCTGGCTCCGGGAGTTGCCGAACGATCGAGACGTCTCGTTCAACCTGCTCGCGAGTGAGCTGGTGCTTGGCTGACTCGACATCTTCTGACGCAAAACCTATTAAAGGAGACGTTTTATGGGAGCTCGACACAAACTCAACCAGATTTACATCACGCTAGCTTTATTGCTCGCGGCATTTGTGGGTCTGTTAACGCAATCAACAAGCGTCTTCGGTATTGCCTTGGTGCTGTTGATCGTGACCAACATTCACTCGGGAAGTATCCGCCCCAACCAACGCCGTCGTCGCTAACCTGATCAACTCACCAATAGACTTCACAGCTGTGCCGACCGGCCCACCCTTCGGGGCGGGCCGGTCGGCCTTTTTCTTAGCCCTCAGGGAAGAATCATTCCGGCGTTGGGGACCTGATACAAATACCAATCAAAAATGGGAAGCCGCGTTTACCCAGATCACCACCGTTGATTAAGGGGCTTTGTTTTCTATGGCCTCTAAGGGTGAAAATTAGCTCGTCCTGATGTTCGCTGATGAGAACGAAGCTGAGGAAGCGGCTCAACAGACGTTCTTCAAGGCTTATATGGCGTGGGATTCGTTCGCAGGTCGTTCAAGTGTACGAACATGGCTGTTCCGTATCGCCATCAACGTCTGCCGAAGGCATCTCACGACAGGTAAACGTTTTAAGGGCGAATGACTTCACGGTCAGATCGAGCTGGCACGCCCCGAAGCCGACCCTTGTGACGAGCAGATGACTGAGAAGGTGAGGCAGGCCTTGAAGCAACTGGCGCCGCCTCATCGTTTGATTCTAACGCTGTTATGTATCGACGGCATGAAGCATCAGGATATCGCCAAGATTTTTGATGTACCCGAAGGAACTGTCTGGTCGCGATTGCACAAGGCCAAGCAAGAACTGAGAAAAGAATTCTATTCAATTAAGGATTGATCATGGACAACAACGACATCAGAAAGCTGTGCCTCAAGCAAGTCTACGGAGCAGCGTTGACCGCAGCAGAGCGGGCCTCGGTCGATGACTACGCGCAAACTGCCGACGGTATGGATTACCTGCGGGAGAGCCGAGAGATGAAAGCCCTGCTGCAGAACATCGCCGACGTCAAGATCAAGCCGGTCGACCATGAAGAGATGGTCGAGGACTTTGAGCGTACAGTACGCCAGAAACTTCAGGAAACGTTATTCCGACCATGGTGGGAAGCGAACAGCCCGCGGATTGTTCTGAGACTGATGGCGGGAGTGTTTATTGTTCTAGATGGTTGGACTGTCATCAATTCTGTGCTCCTGGGAAGTTGTGTCCTTTGGCTGATTTCGGACTATCTCCAACGCTACTACTTTACGAGAACTCTGAGCAGGCCCGACCTTTACGGATATGCGAAGGCATCAAAGAGACGGTCGGACCGAATACTGCAAAGTTTGCTCGGCCATGCGATGGTGGCCTTGCTCTCTGTGCTGGTCATCGCGGCCGTGTCGTTCGGCGCGTAATGGGGCTATCGGGATTTGGGCTTCATCGTGCCAGCGATCATGATCATTATTCTTGTTGAATTGGCTGCCATCGTCGTCTACCATTTCCGCAAGGTGAGGCGTTCGGATTCCGTTGTTTGGGACTGTTGGGCGGAAGAGATCAAGGGGTGACGGGCTAGAAGTCGATCGTCGCTCAAAGCGCTGACGATCAACGGGCTTTCCGTTCGGTCGATCAAACACTTCATAAACGGGCGTGACATGTGCGGTAAACTGTAACATAGCAGATTGCGTCGGCCGAACTAGCGAACTCAGTTTCGCAATTCGCTAACCCTCGGAAAGTGCATTACCAGACAGCTCGAAGAGATTTTGCTGCCGCGCAGCAGTCTGATTTTCTGAGCGATTCCTCTGAATTCGGCCAGACTGGCTAGATCCGCGAAGGTTGTCGAGCCGCTGTCATTTGGGGAATCGGCGAACTTGCGTCGGTATTCCAGATTGAAGCCAACCGCCGAGTTGACACCAAAAAAGCATGGGACGAACCCCAACGGTACCGCAAGTTGTGCAGATGTGGTTTGGCATGGCAGATCAATTCTATCAGCGTTCGATCGCGGTTAGAATTGAGCCACACACACCACCGAACCGCGACTGTCAACAACGTGACACCATCGTCAGAGCCATTGATCGAGCTGACTCCCATTGAAAGGCATCCCATGAAAGCGAAACGAAGTTATCTCGTTTTTGCGTTCTCCCTTGTTTCGGCGTGGACCATCCCGACGGCGCCTGCCTTAGCCGACGACAAACCGGTCAAGGTCTACATTCTCTCCGGCCAGTCCAACATGGTCGGCATCGGCCAGGTCACCGGCGGCGGCAGTCGCTGGGGTTCAGAGTTCATCGAACCGGTCGTCGCGGTGTATCCCGGCAAGTACGATCCCGATGCTGATTACGACAAGCTGGAACCGACAAAGACCTTGAAGCTGGAAAAGTTTGGCGGCGTCCAGCCCACGCCTTACCCGGGCGGCGGAACACAGATCGTTCGCGGATTCATCCAGCTCAAGACCACGGGGGTCTATGAGTTTCGCCCTGGTTACGGCGGATCGACCTACAACATCATGGAAGTTGATGGCCAGGAAGTCTATCGCCAAGAGCCGGGCAAAGATGCAAGTCACACCTACCTCAAGCTGACCGCTGGGAAGAAGGTGCCTTTCAAGATCATCTATCTAACCGATCAGGCGAACGGACTGGGTTGGATCGCGCGGATCGACATTCCGGGCACGCTGGCAACCGTCGTGAAGCAGGATGGCAAGTTTCCGTACCTTATCGACAAGCAAGGCGACTGGGTCGAGCGAGAAGATGTCTGGTACAAGGGCGTAGTGACAGCCACGGCGAACAAGTGGCTCAGCGTGGGTTGCGGAGCGGGACATAACAACATCGGCCCGGAACTCGGCTTCGGGCACATTGTCGGCGATTACCACGATGAGCCGGTCTTGATCCTCAAAGCCTCGCAGGGCAACCGGTCGCTGGGTTGGGACTATCTTCCGCCCGGCAGCAAGCCGTTCGAGTCCGACGGTTACATCTACGCCGGGTACAAGGATTCGCCGGCCCGCTGGAAAAAGGGAACCAAGCCCGAGCCGATCAACTGGTACGCCGGCAAGCAGTACGACGACTGCTTTCAGGCCGCCCACGAGGTGCTCGACAACTTCGACCAGGAGTTCCCGCACTGGAAAGGCCGAGGTTACGAAATCGCCGGCTTCGTCTGGTGGCAGGGCCACAAGGACGGCGGCGAACCCTACGCCAGCCGCTACGAACAGAACCTCGTGCACTTCATCAAGACGCTGCGGAAAGAGTTCGACGCGCCGAAGGCTCCGTTTGTGATTGCGACCATCGGCTTCGGCGGGTGGAAAATGGAGGGACCACATAAGACCGTCGCCGATGCGCAACTTGCCGTCAGCGGAGACAAGGGAAATTACCTGGAGTTCAAGGGCAACGTGCTGACGGCAGAGACGCGCGATTTCTGGCGGGAGCCGGACGTGTCACCCAAGAACCAGGGCTTCCACTACAACCAGAACGCCGAGACCTACATGCTGGTCGGCGAGGCCCTTGGCAAGGGGATGCTCGAATTGCTCAAGGCGAAGCAGTGACTAACCCAAATCAGACTCAGATCAAACGGGCGAGAAAGAGGAGATTTGTTGTGACTATCAGAACCTACCTGCTTGTCGCCGTATGCTCTGTGACTGTATTGAGTTTTCCCCTCGCGTTGGATGCTGCAACCTTGCGGGTCCCTGATCAGCACCGCACGATTCAGGCGGCGATCAACACGGCATCGACCGGGGATACAGTGCTTGTCGCCGCTGGAACATACCACGAGCGAGTGACGCTCAAACCGGGGGGCACGCTGAAAAGTGCGGGCGACGACACCCAAGGCAAACTCGGACTCAAACGCGCCGAAGCGACCATTATCGACGGAAATTTCAAGGGTGCGAAAGGAGCTGGCGTCACGATGGCCGAGGGTTCGACCTTGGACGGTTTCACTGTGACAGGCGTTGGAAAGTACGATGACGAGCTGTGGAAAAAGCATTATGCGACGCTCGGACAAGAACAGCCGCATGAGCATATCGGCGTTCCTGGTACAGCCGGGATTGCCGTCATCGGCGTTGGGCGATGTCAAGTCCTCTATAACATCGTGCATCACATTGGGGACACGGGCATTGCGATTCTCGGCGTTGAGGGAAGACGGGTTTCGCCACACGTTCTTCGGAATATCAGTTATCGCAATCCCACATTACAAACCTGCGGGCTCCATGCCGAGACATCCATTGGCCGGTGTAAAGATTCGCCCGGCTGATCCCACAGATGGATGTCGTGACGCAGTTGTGGGTGAAGCGCATCCCTTGGGACGCCAATCGGTCGAGATGGGGCGTCTTGACCACTGGGTTGCCCGCGGCTCCCAAGGTATCGTGCCGCCAGTCGTCGGCGTAGAGCACCAAGACGTTCATCTTTTCGGTCGCAGCAGCCGATCCCACCGCTGAGGCGAGGATTCCAAAAAGCAAGAGCGGAACGGTTTTCAGCATGGCGTTGACTCGTAAGGCAGAGGTTCTCCGACACACGAATGAATGTATGGCAATTCCATTCTTGACAGGATTGCCCACCGGCACAACAGACGCGGTCAGGTTCAGCCCGCGTCGACATTCGGCTTGAATATCTACAGCTTGGTCAAGGCTTTTGACCAGGAGTTCGCAGTTCTTCGGCAACCCTCAAATCCTCACCCTGCACCAGCCAGTTCAGCATCCGCGGATAAGCCATCGCGTTCTTGAAAATCCCGCCATGGTCGGCGTCTGACCAAACCGTCTCGACCACGTCGACGCCAAATCGCTTGGCGGACGTGACGGTTTCCTGCTGCTCTTTCCGCATGTAATCCTTTTCGCCGACGAAAACCCAAACTTGCGTCTTAGGATAGTGCCGCAAGGACCACGGGTGACAAACACCGGCGATCACCACGCATTTGGTGAACAGTTTTTGTTCGTAGGAGGGTAGCTCCCAAGCGCCTGAGCCTCCCATGCTAAAGCCAATCACGGATCGCATTTTCTCATCAACGCGATACTTCGTGCTGATTTCTCGAACGACCTCGCCTAACGGTTTCCACTCCCACTTCGTGTACCGTGGGCCATCCGGTGAAGGAGGACAGAGGGGCGCGACCACGATCGCCGGAAGTTCGGTTAGCGGACGTATGGACCGCCGGAGTTGCTCGGACTTCGGCATCCCGCCGCCGTGGAGAAAGAGGATCATCGGCCACTTGCGATCTTTGTCCGCGTCGTAATTGTCTGGCACGCTGACGATGCAGCGGTAGGTCAGCTTCGTCGTGTAAGTCCGCTCGACCACATGCTCCCGAAGTTCCGCTGCGCTGGCTTGAGCCGTGAGCAAGAGACCGAGAATCGCCAAACGGATGGACTGGTGCATGAACTGTGACCTGCCTTGGATTGGATTGCGCTGCCGAACATGACAAGTGCCATCTTAGCCAAAGTTCGACCCCATTTCGCTGAAGCGAAATAACTCATCAACGGTAGGTTGCCTATTCGTTCGTCGTTACAATCAACCTGAGTATAGTTTCGCTGCCGCTAATAACTTGGGTTTCACATGTTCGATTCTCCTGGAGCTGTCGTGAACCGTTGGCTTTGCTTGATTGGCGTTTGCTTGGTGGCAACGTGTGTAGTTCCCGTTGGGCCGGCCAGGTGCAAGGCTGACGAAGCCGAACTCAAAGCCAACTTCGGTGAGCAGCAATTTGCTCCACAAGGCGGCTTGATTCTCGAAGTCGGACAGAAACTTCCCGGTCTGGTTTGGGAGCATCCTGAGCTTGTCGCCAAGGTCGTCAATGTTCCGACGTTCCCTACACGGTGGTTCAATGAACACTTCGAGGAAGTTCAGACCGCTAACAAACCGGGTCGCTATTACGTCTACGGCGAGGCTCCGGTCCCATCCGGGCCTCCCCTTCGGCGAGCCATGACCTGCTGCTGTGTGGCCGATGATCTGGATCTTGAGACCCTCGCGAAGAAGCGAATTGAGGCAATCGACCCAGGAGCCGCTGCTGATCGGAAACAAATCCAAGCGATGATGCTTCGCTGGCGCACGTCGGAGGAAGGAGCGGTCGAGCTTGCCGCGATCTTGAACGGCGGCCAACCAACCGGTCCCGTACGAGTCGGGCAGTGGCAAATGGAAAACGCCACGCAGCACGTCCGGTTGAAGCGAAAACTGATGGGCCTGGCCAACAAGCCCATCGTCAAGGCGATGGTCCGGCCGTATGAAGGCGAACCGGCTCCCGAGCTACGCAAAGCTCCCCTTAGAGAAGCCGGGGTTACCGATGATCAAGTTCGGGCGGTCGAAGCAAAGCTCGATGAGTGGTTTGCGGTATCTCAGGAACCAATGGCGGTGGTGATCGCCAGAAATGGCGTCATCGTCGTAGCGAAGGGGTACGGAAAGGTCGATCAGAAGCCGGTCACGATCGACACTCCAATGCTCTTGCACTCGGCCATGAAGCCGCTCATCGGACTGCAACTGGCAATGTATGTCGACCAGGGCGCGATCAAACTAGACGAACCGATCGGTAACTACCTGCCGGACTTCAATTCGCCGCAGGATCGAAACCTCACGTTTCGGGCCGGCCACGTCCATGCCACCGGAATCCATTTTCCCTGGGAGCTGGCTTTCAGACGGCTGTTCTACTTTCACACTTGGCACGAGAGCTTGATCGCTCACTGCAAACGGGAGTGGGCTCCCGCTGCGAAGTATCGGTACGGCGTCGTTGGCGTGATCCTTTCGGTCCGGGCATTGGAGCTTCTGCGCGGCCGGAACTACTGGGATGCGATGGAACGCGACCTTTTTGAGCCGCTCGGAATCCGAAACATATTGCCGGGCGGCACCGGCTTCTCGGCAGAAAACATGGCTCGGATCGGCGTCGTGCTGGCGAATCGTGGAAAGTACGGAACAATGGAAGTGTTTTCCGATGAAACCTATACGGCAATCGTGCCGACATCGCTCAAGCCGTATTTCCCCGCACTTGACATGCAATACGGTATCGGCCTGCAAGATCACGCCCGGCTACTTGGTCCTGGAAGTTTCGGACACGGCGGCGGCTGCGGGACCCTACTCAGCGTCAATCCCGATAAGCACCTTGTCTTTGCGATGGTTCGCAACGGACAGGGCAAAGATTACAAGGAGTATCGTGCTAAAGTTCTGTCTTTGTTGCGAAAGTGGATCGACGAATGAACGATACGATGATTCGTTTGATCTTCCTGTCGCATGCAGCGGCCACGCTCTATATGACGGGGGTGATTTGGTTTGTGCAGATCGTGCACTATCCGCTGATGGGCGAAATTGCCAACTCTGAGTTTCCTGTCTACGAACGGCGTCACATGTCGCTGACAACCTGGGTAGTTGCCCCGCCGATGCTCATTGAGGCCGCGACCGCCGTCCTCCTCTTCTGGATCCGCCCGGCGAGTGTTTCGGCTTGGCAAGTCGGGACCGGGATCATTTTGCTGGCTGTGGTCTGGCTCTCAACCACATGTCTGCAAGTGCCATGTCACGAAACGCTTGCAAAGGGTTTTGATGCTGACATTCACCGGCGTTTGGTTTCTACGAACTGGATGAGGACGTTCGCATGGAGCTTTCGCGGGGTGCTGGTCCTGTGGATGTTATGGGTCGCTTGGAAAACGAACTGAACGTATTCTCCTCCTTGAAATATCCGACATATTTTGCCAACTCGTTTTTCGTTGCGGAGGCGTCCATCGCCGGCAGTAGGTGGAATAGGAGTACCAAGGTTATGCGACCGAGAAACATTACCTCGTTGGTAGTCCTGTGCTTGTCATTTGGGTGTGCGCTCTCAAGTTCACGGATTCTGGCAGATGAAGCCGCTCACGTCGTGACGTCACCCTCGTCAGGCGAGTACCAGATCGTTTGGTTACAGCTAGACCAGGGCGGTGTCGCGTTCGACAGTAAGAAGCGGGAATGCATCGACGTGTCGCTGTTCTTTGGCATGCGGAACGGCAAGGCGGTTGTCGCCTGGTTCGTGCATCCGGCGCTGTCACGCAGGCGTGTAGTGTGGCTCGATGCGTCAACGCTCAAGCTCAGTAAGACTCAACTCCGCGGCGCTTTCCAGGGCCGGACGAACCGGCATTGGGGCAACAAGAACATTCAATACTTCGATTACTCGATTGATGCCGTAGTCGGCGATGGTGAAGCTCGCAAGCCCGCGGCGTCAGCAGTTCCAGAGCGGCCGCGCGGACCAAGTCCTCCGCCGAACGCGATCTCGGGGACGTTCTCCGCGGGGTTTATCGACGAGGCCGGCGAACGGATCAACTTCGACGGCAAGCTCAGTGGCCATGTCGTCACGGCCGATCAGATCGCCGGCGACAAACTGGCAGCCGGGAGCAACTGGCCGCACTACTACGGCGACGGCTACCGACTGACCGGGCCAGAGAGCAAATCGCAGCTGACCGACGATCTGGCCCGGGCGCGGCCGGTCTGGAAAAGCGAAGCGTACATTCCCACCGCCTACGGCTCGGCTCCCGACAATCGCTATCCCGACCGCGCCGGGCGGAGCGGCAATGGCGGAGGGTCGGCTTCCCCGGTCGTGGCCGATGGTCGCGTCTATCAGTTTTATTATCGCCCGCGCGGACCGGTAGGTCAGTCAAAACCGTATCTCGAAAACTTTATTGGGCAGCCTTTCACCGACGAAGCCTTGCTCCTGGCCAAGGCCCGACAGTTGTTCCCGCAGCGGTCGTATCAGCAGGACGCGGTGCTCAACCACTTCCGCACACAGGCTGACGAAGTGTTGGTCTGCATGGATGCAGCCACCGGGCAGACGCTCTGGGAAACGACGTTTCCGCAACGGGGCAACAACTACCAGACGCATAAACATCGTGGGCACTTTCCGGTGGCGCTGGTCGCCGGCGGGATCGTCTATCAACCCGGAACCACCGGGCGACTGTATGCCGTTGACGCGGCGACCGGAAACCTGCTGTGGGAATACCCCGACGCCCAGCCAGAGGTCCACGTCACAAGGCAAGGCGGCATCGACGCGAGTGCGCCCAGCCCGGTGTTGATCAACGGCGTGATTGTGTTTGCCGCGTCCGGCCACTTGCACGGCGTGGATGCAAAGACGGGCGCGAAGCGTTGGGCGACGCGACTCTGGCATCGCTCGTCGCTGCTGCCTTGGACTGGCGGCGATAAGTCGTTGGTCATCGCCAGTGATCGCGACCACGAGAAGAAGCAGAACTTTGCCGTCGCGCTCGATCCCGCCAACGGCGCAGTCGTATGGCGGCAGCCGGTCGAGTATCTGATCGACTACACCTTCCCGCTGCTGGCCGGCGACTTTCTTGTTGGCTATTCGCTGAACAAAGACAACGTCAAGCCGGGCGAGAACGATGGTCTGGTAGTCCTGCACGCTTACGAAATCACGGCCGACGGTTTGCAGCCGGCCTGGACGACCAAACCGCTGGCTCCGATTATCGACACCATCGGGATGGCAATCGACAGCGAGCATGTTTATGTATCGGCGGCCCGCGAGGCGATCTGCCTCAAACTGGCGAACGGCGAGACGGTGTCGCGTATTGAGAATGTCGGCGGTGCTCGAACGCAGACAGCCTTCGTTTCGGGCGGGCGCTTGTTCATCCAGCCCGAAGGCCGCCACGGCAGCCAGTCGTTTCTGATGCTCTCGGCGAACCCAAAAGACTTTCGCGCGTTCGGGAAGTCCCAAGCCAAAGGCGCGCTCAACCACCACGTTGACGCCGAATACCAATGGCGGCCACCGCACACCTGGACTACGGCCTACGCCAACCAGCCGATCGTCTATCCGCTGGTCGATGGTCGGCTGTTCGTCCGGGGATTGGACGCGATCTATTGTTACGACTTACGAACGCGTTCTCCACAAGAATGACGCCGCTTGATAATCGACGATTTGGCCGTCGGTTTCGTTAGTCTGCAATTTACGCCCATTTCAGCGTTATGCAGGCCGGCAAGTGGCAGCGACGGACGCGATTCTGAACGATCAGACGCCCCCGATTCGAGTGATCGAGCCGGGGGCGTTTGTTGCATGGGAAGCGTTTGCGTGCGACCGCATCGGTTGCTGGCTACAATGTTGGCTTACTTCTTTCTTATGGACCAACTCGCATGATTCGTCACATTGCTGTCGCTACCTGCCTGCTTCTCGCTGGCACCGACCTCCTTGCCGACGAAACACGAAAGCCCAATTTCGTGGTCATCATGGTCGACGACATGGGCTATGCCGGGGTCAGTTGCTTTGGCAATCCGTACTTCAAGACGCCGGAAATTGACCGTCTGGCTGCCGAGGGCATGAAGCTGACCGACTTTCATTCGTCGGGAACTGTCTGTTCGCCGACGCGGGCCGGGCTGCTCACGGGCCGGTATCAACAGCGGGCTGGGATCGAAGCGGTGATTCATCCCGTCGCCGATCATCCAGAACATCGCAAAGGCTTGCAGAAGTCAGAAACGACTTTTGCCGAACTGCTCAAGCAGGCTGGCTACACGACGGGAATCGTCGGCAAGTGGCATCAGGGCTATCCGCACGATCTCGCCGATTATCATCCGCAGAACCATGGCTTCGATGAGTTCATTGGCTACCACAGTGGGAATATCGACTTCGTAAGCCACGTGGGAGATCACAACAAGCACGACTGGTGGCACGGCCGCAAGCAGACGCAAGAGAAAGGCTACGCCACTGATTTGATCAATCGCTACGCTGTGGAGTTTATCGAGCGGCATCGTGACAAGCCGTTTTGCCTCTATGTCTCCCACCTGGCGATTCACAACCCGGTGCAAGTCCGCGGCGATCCTGTGCGGCGCACCGAAGCCGAAGGCTGGAAACGCTGGAAGCCGGTGGGCCAAGCGGAACGCATTGAGAAGTTTCGCGGCATCACGCTGCCGATTGATGAGGGTGTGGGACAGATCCAGCGGGCGCTGGTTCGACTTGGGCTAGAGACGAACACGCTGGTATTGTTCTTCTCTGATAACGGGGCCTCGGCGGATTTTCCCAGCGGCAGCCGGAAACTGCGCGGCCGCAAGGGCTCGGTCTACGAGGGCGGCCACAAGGTGCCGTTCATTGCCTGGTGGCCCGGCAACATCGAAGCTGGCACGGCGAACGACACGCCAGCGATCACGCTCGACGTGATGCCGACGCTTCTCGCTTTGGCCGGCATTGAGACTCCCCAGCAACAATCGCTGGATGGCGTGGACCTCTCGCCGCTGTTGCTCGACGGCAAGCCGCTGCCCGATCGTCCTTTATTCTGGGCGTCGTTGAGCAACGGAGGATCGCGTTCGGAAGCCATGCGGGAAGGACCTTGGAAACTGGTCGTCCAACATCCCAAAGCGAAGCCCGGCAGTTTCGAGAACGAACGAGTTGAGTTGTATCGCCTGGATCGCGATCCGAGTGAACAGGCAGACCTATCCGCCGCGAAACCGGACCGTACCGCGTCCATGCTTCGAGAATTGAAAAATTGGTATGCCGACACCCAGCGGACTGCCACCCAGCAACCTGGCGGCAGGTAGTGGGCTTCCCTATTGAATCAACCAGATACCCAACTGAGGCATCGAACGATGACAACCATCACCCGCTTTCTCATCGCCACGGCATTCCTTGTCGTGTCGTTTCCGACGCTCAAGGCGGCCGAGAAGTCCGCTCCGGCCAAACCTCCGAACATTGTGCTGATCCTCACTGACGACCACGGTTGGAGTCAGATGTCGCAGGTCGTGGACCCGCGTGTGCCGGCCTCGGCCTCAAACTATCTGGAAACGCCGAATATGAATCGGCTGGCGGCCGAAGGGATGCGGTTTACGAGCGGCTATTCGCCGGCCCCGCTTTGCACACCCACACGCCGCAGCATCCTCTGCGGGGCCGCCACCGCTCGATGCGGGAGCGAGTTTCGCAGCAAATGGATTCCCGCCGAGCACATGACGATTCCCAAAGCCCTCAAGCTCGTTGAGCCGGAATATGTCTGCGCTCACTTTGGCAAATGGGGCGAGCAGATGATCTCGACGCCGGAGGAATGCGGCTACAACAACAGCGATGGCATGACCGGCAACAACACGGGCGGGATGCCGGCCACGCTTGGCGTGAAAGGCAGCCACGAAAACGGCCCTCCGCATTTCATCGACAACAACGATCCCAAACGCACCCGCACGGTCACTGATCGGGCCATTAAGTTCATGCAGGACCAAACGCGAGCCAATGCGCCGTTCTACGTGCAACTCAGCTACTACGCTCAGCATTTATCTGTCGTCTGCACCGAGAAAACGCTGGCGAAGTACAGGGCTAAAGGGGTTCCTGATCGCGGCTACACCGAGGCGTGGGCCGCCATGATGGAAGAACTGGATCGTGCCGTGGGACGCGTCCTCGATTCGATTGATGAGTTGGGGATTGAAGGCAATACCTACGTTTTCTTCACGGCGGACAACGGTGGCCGGGGAACCATTCCCGGTGGCGATACCGATCGCAAGCCGACAAATCATCCGCTCACCGGCGCCAAGCACAGCCTTTACGAAGGCGGCATCCGTGTTCCGTACTTTGTTCGAGGACCAGGCATCAAGCCGGGAAGCGTCTCTCACGTTCCCGTTGTCGGTTACGACTTCCTACCCACGTTCTATGATCTGGCGGGCGGTGACTTTGGACGCGGGCTTCTGTCTGCCGACGTGGATGGTATGAGCATCCGTCCGCTGTTCAGCGATCCGAAAGCGAACCTGGATCGCAAGGACAACGCGGTTTACTTTCACCGTCCCGGCCGTGGGTTTTCCGTGATCCGGCAAGGCGACCACAAGCTGATGGTCTTCTGGCGTCCGAACGGTTCCATTGCCCGCCGGGAGTTATACAACATCGGCGAAAATCCTGTGGAGGAGGGCCGGGACAACGCCAACGACAACAAGGCGAAAGCGGATGGCATGCAGGAGACGTTGTTGGCATTTCTCAAATCGGTTTCGGCGGAGATGCCGAGCGACGTTCGCAGAAAACGAAAACGGACAAAACCCGCGCCGAAGGATCAGTAATGAAAGTTGTTGGGAAATCTTTGCTCATCATGCTTTGCTTGATAACCGAGCAGGCACATTCTGATTAACCCCGAGCCAGGCATGTGCCGGAACGGCGGCCCAACGTCGTCTTGATACTGGCCGACGACATGGCGTTGGGAGACTTCGCATCGCGGAACAAGGGGCTCAGCAAAACCCCGCACCTGGATCGGCTGGCAGAGGAGAGTGTCTGGTTCAGCCAGGCTTACAGTGCTTCCTGCGTTTGTGCACCAGCACGGGCGGCCCTCTTGACCGGGCGGTATCCGCATCGCACCGGCGTGGTCACGCTCAACATGAACCGGTATCCCGATCTCACCCGATTGAAGCACGAAGAAACTACAATCGCCGAAGTATTGCAGGCCCGGGGATACGTGACCGGCTTGATTGGCAAATGGCATTGCGGAACGGGAGACGGTTTCGGACCGTTGAATCATGGCTTTGACGAGTTCGAGGGGTTCAGCGGTTCCCAGGAACTCTCCTACTTCCGGTACTCGCTGACCGTGAACCGGCAAAGCGTGAACGTCAGCGACAAATATCTGACCGACGATCTTTCGGAACGGGCCATCGAGTTCGTGCGGAGACATCGGGACAACCCGTTCTTCCTGCATCTGGCGCATTATGCCCCGCATCGACCATTGGAGGCTCCGGCGGAAGCCGTGGCGTCTTATCGAACAAAGGGCCTTGATGAATCGACCGCGACCATTTACGCTATGATCGAAATCATGGATCGCGGTATCGGTCGACTGCTCGATGAGCTGGATCGCCTGAAATTGTCAGAGCAAACGATCGTGATCTTCGCCAGTGACAATGGCCCCGACCCGCTCACGGGCACACGGTTCAACGGACAACTTCGCGGAAGCAAGTACGAGATATACGAAGGCGGCATCCGCGTTCCGCTGATGGTTCGCTGGCCGGGTCGGCTTCGCCACCGCAAGGTCGATGAGGTCGTGCATTTTGTGGACGTCTTCCCCACGATCCTGGAATTGTGCGAGATTGAGCACCAGCCCAAGTTGCCATTGGATGGTCAAAGTGTCGTCTGGATGCTCGCCGGCAAATCTCAAGAGCAGAGCCCGCCGTTCCGGTACTGGCAGTGGAATCGCGGCGAACCGAATTACACGCACAATGCCGCGATTCGCGATGGGGATTGGAAACTGGTGCGTCCCTACGTGACCCGCCGGGCCAATCCAAAAGACTCACAGAGGGACCCTGCTCTTTATCATTTGGCCAAGGATCCCGCCGAACAAAACGATCTCGCTCGCCACGATCCCGAGAGAACAGTCCGCATGAACCGATTACTCACAACCTGGAGCCGGTCCGTGGAGGAAAGCCGCATGAAAGAGGATGCAGTCCAACCAGAGTAACTCCAGCTTGAAGTCCCATATGCGGGTCGATTGATTCTTCAAGCAAGCGCCGAAACAATGCGCGGAATCCTACGGCCGCTTCCGAAAACGTACTCCATCGGCTTGAACGAATACCATCGCCCCGGATACGAGGCGTCCATTTCCCCAATTAGGCCAGATCGACGAAGGCTTGAGCCACCGCCAATCCGCTTAGAAACGCGCCCTCGATCCGTGGGCCGCCACACCAGTCGCCACAGGCACCCAGTCGCGATTCCACATCGAACAGAAACCTCCGTTCAAGTGGTTTGGTAGGTAGAGAAAACCGCCAGCGATGCGCAGTCGCCCGTGCAGGCCGCCGACGCGACACGCCGAGGGCCGTTCAGAAACTTGCGAGCAATTCCGGCACTACCGATTCGCTCGAATCATCAAGGTGCTGAATCGATCGTTCAGGATTTGCATGGAGCACCCAGCAGTCGGACTGTATCGGCCGCTCCGGCTTACTGCTATTGCGAGCGATCCAGTTTAGAGCCGAATCGTCGACGAACGCGGCGTCACATAGCGGTTCCAGTGGTTGCTCAAATGCCAGCATCACCGCCCAGCATGTCGAAAACGCGGACGCGAACTCTGGCGGCACTCAGTTGCTGCGCACATTTGAGCCCGCCAATTCCTGCGCCAACGATGGCAACGGATTGATCACTCGATGTCATGGGCGATCCTACGTTCCTGGAGATGCTCCGAGTTGCGAAACCGATCCTACCATCCTCGCGTGCCGGGCTCACCCTTGAACGGGCCGACGATATTGCTGGTGATCCAGCCACCGTAGAAACCACCGGCCTGGGCTTGCACTTGTTCCTCGCCGACGTAGCAGGCATCCATCAGGTGTGGATAGAACGCCACATAATCGCGAAGCGACTCGAACGCTCGCGACGGCGATGGGTACGCCCAGGCGGCGTTTCGGATCTTCCGGTCACCGACCGCGACGTCGAAGTAGTGAGCTGTGCCCTTCCATTCGCACCAGGATTGGCCGTCGGTTGGTTTCAACAGCTCCATGCGGATGTCCGCCGGCGGGATATAGAAGACCGGTGGATGACTTGTCTCCAGCACACGCTTGGTTTGCGTGCTTTCCGCGATGACTTCGCCGCCAGCGACGACTTTGATCGTTTCAGGGCAGTCTTCCAGTCGTGGCGGTCGGGGATATTCCCAGACGGATTCCTGGCCGGGGCCGGGCTCGATTCGTTTGATTGGCATTTGCGCTCTCCTGTTAGTATTCACCCAAATTGTAGCGCGTCGGCCAATTCCGAAAACCGCTTCGTGCGTTCCGACTCCCGGTGGCAACCCCTGTGGTTTATCACTGTTGCAACTTTCGGGCGTTTAGCGACCGCACGACGGCCAGCAACAACGTAATCGCGGTCAGCGGGATGACGAAGCCGAGCATCACCACGCCGAAGGTTCGGCTGACGGCGGGCACGGTTGCCGCCAGCACTAGGTAGGTCATGTATGCCATGTAGTACCCGAGGAACAAGCCGCCTTCCCAGCGCGCGATCAAATGCCCGGTGAAGAAGATGGGCAGGCAGGCGATCGCCACAGCAACCATGATCGGCATATCGAGTCGGAGTGCCGTTTCGGAAACCACAACGCCGCCAGGTACGATTGCCGCGGAGAGTCCCAGAACACACAGGAGGTTGAAGACGTTGCTGCCGACCACGTTACCGACGGCGATGTCACGCTCTCCCCGGATGCTCGCCAGCACAGAAGTGGCCACCTCCGGGAGCGACGTTCCCGCGGCCACGATTGTCAGACCGATCAACAGCTCGCTCATCCCGGCCAACCGGGCGATGGTCACCGCCCCGTCGACAAGCCACCGCGATCCGAACGTGAGGAGAACCAGGCCGCCAACGATCAACGCGATTTGCAGCCCGATTGGCGAGGCGGAGGGCTTCTCTGTTTCTGCAAACTCTTGCTCGAACTCTGCCTTGACCTCCACGGCTTCCTTGCGGCTCATGACGACAGTCCACGTGATATAGACGACCAGGCCGGCAAACAGGCTGAATCCTTCAAACCGGCCAATCGCACCGTCAATTCCGAACAACAGCACCAAGACGGAGGCGACGATCATCAGCGGCACGTCGATCCGAATCAGTTGGCTCGACACCACGAGCGGGGAGATCGACGCGGATACGCCCAGAATGAATAGCACATTGAAGATGTTGCTGCCCACGACGTTGCCAACCGCAATGTCGGTCTGTCCGCCCAGCGATGCCTTGATGGAAACGGCTAATTCCGGAGCGCTGGTGCCGAAAGCCACAACCGTCAAGCCCACCACCAGTGGTGGAATCCCCATAATTGCCGCGAGTCGGGACGCGCCACGAACGAGCACTTCGCCGCCGGCAACGAGGAATACCAGTCCGATCACAATCAGTCCGATCGCGACAATCATTTGTCGGCCCCATCTTTCTTCGCCCACTGCTGTCCGTTCCAGCCAAAGAACTGGCGTTCATCGTCGCAGATAACGCCCAAGGCTGACGGATTGTAGCTCTCCGCGTATTGAGCACCGCAAGTTGTGCAAAAAGAGTTTGGCATGGCAGGTCAATTCTATCAGCGTTGCATTGCAGTTAAAATTGAGACGGACACAACGTTATCGAAGCTGCCCTATTAAAACCCGGCACATTCGTTGGAGAGCCAGTCGCAGCCTCCGTTGAAAGGCATATTATGAACTCGACTCGGAATGAACCCGTCCTTGTTTTCTCTCTGGTACTGGCGTGGACCATCTCAACAGCCTTCGCCGCAGCCGCCGAGAAACCGGTGAAGGTCTTCATCCTTGCCGGGCAGTCTAATATGGTCGGTCACGGCAAGACGCGGGACGGTCTCAACCCCGAGTACGACCCGAGTCAGCCGCAGTCCGCAACGAACCGACGCGAGATTCCCGGCGGGATCGGCGGCTTGGCCTGGGCGGTCAAGACCATGCCCGAAACCTTCGGCCCGAAAGGGACCGACCCGTTGGTCGATGGAGACGGCGAGTGGCTCGTCCGAGACGATGTGAGCGTCTACTCCCGCATTGAGGTTTTCAAAGACAAGAAGAACCTCGGAAAGCTGACGGAGGGTCGAATCGAAAAGGGTCGGCACACCGTTGGCTTCGGCAAAGGGAGTTGGAACGGACCGGAGTACGGCTTCGGCCATATCGTTGGGAACGCGCTGGACGAGGATGTACTGATCATCAAGGTCGCGACCGGCGGGACCAGCCTGCAAATCGACTGGCGCTCGCCGACCGCCGTGGCCAAGCGAGGTGGCGAAGTCGGCTATATGTGGACCCACATGCTCCGCACGGTGAAGCACGTGCTGGACAACCTCGGCACTGAGTTTCCCGAGTACGCGGGGCGGGACTACGAGATCGCGGGCTTCGGTTGGCATCAGGGCTGGAACGATCGCACGGAGAAAGGCGTCGCCCAATACGAGGCCAACCTGGTCGACCTGATCAAAGACGTGCGGGACGAGTTTGGCAAGGAGCTGCCTTTTGTCATCGCAAATACCGGGATCGGCGGCGCCGAGGTGAAGGGTGTCGGGCTGGATCTGATCAACGCCCAGGGCGCGGTCGCTGACTTCGAGAAGTATCCCGACCACAAGGGTAACGTCGCGGTGGTCGACACGCGGCCGATGTACCGCGACAAGTCCAAGTCGCCGTCGGGCTTTGGCTACCACTGGAACCACAACGGCATCACGCACTACGAAATCGGCGCGGGGATCGGCAAGTGTATGATCGAGCTCCTCAAGTCGAAAGAATAGTCGCGGCTCTACTTGTGATTCGTGGAAATCTGTCCGTTTCAGATTGTCAAACCAAACCCAAACGAAGATTACTTTGCGAGAGTCACCTGCACCCTGGCGAACGCTGTCATTCGATAACCAAAGTAACCGAGGAAAAACCTATGCGATTCGTCCACCTATCCGCTCTTGTGTGCGCTCTTATCGTCGCCGCTCCTGCCTCGGCGACGGAACCGGATGCTCAAGAGCTCGTTGAACAAGTTGTGCGTGCTGCCGGAGGAAAGTACAAACTGCTCAAGCTGTTCCGCATTGAGGAGAAGCTCAATGTAAGTTCCGATCCGGCCAAGAAGGGCAAAGTTCGCGTTTCGGTCATCGAGCCGCCAGCCTATTGGTGGATCGGAAAGAAGCAACGGGACGAAGACGAGCCGGCAAGGTATCTGGCTTGGGCGTGGACTCTTGGAGCAGTGACCGACCCTAAGTCCAAGCTGGAGGTGCTCCCGGAGATCATGGAGGCTGACAAGCCAGTGTTTGGGCTTCGAGTGAGCGGTACCGTGACGCCACCCATGGAACTTTACTTTGACAAGAACGAAAGCCGACTGCTCCGCATCGACTGGAAGTCGAACGTTCACCGTCTCAGCGATTGGAAGGAACATGATGGGGTGAACTACCCTGCGAAGTGCATCGGCTACAAGAAGAAGAGCAACGAGCCCTGGTATTTCAGCGAGATCGTCGAACTGAAACGACTCAAAGAGTTGCCGGAGGGGCTCTCGCGATAATGGCGAGAACACACATTTGAGATTCGCTCAAAGCCAGTCAGGAGGCCCCGGTTCGTGTGATCTAGAGCGATTCACGGTTTTCTGTAGCGTTTTTCGACTCGTGTTGTCATCCTGAGACTGGT
>NZ_CFHRBF010000034.1:0-25092 GCF_984380535.1 Thalassoroseus sp. | reverse complement strand
AAAATGTGGAACAAAACACCAAACACAACTTGAAACGCAAGACAGTCGCTACTCATACTTTAGGATCGTTGTTCCAAGTATTCTTGGGGTAGTTGCCGATTCGGCAAATTGTCTTCCTCACGAAATGCGATCAGTTGTAGGTCGCTCGCGGAGGCTTTGATGTAGTCGCGTTTACGAACTTGCTTGTTTTTGACGTAGTACTTCGGAAAGCCGCGACGCAAACGCCCCCGCGAATTCCATTCACGCGTGATGCCATGCCACCCGTCGCCGAGAAGGTAGAAGTACTCCTGCCAAACCGTTTTGTTGTCACTGTTCCACCGGCGTGTGTAGCCGATCTCACCGCGTGCGGGCCAATATGCTTCTTCCGAAAGACTTCCGTCTTCGTCACACCACAAATCCAAGCCGACGCCGTCCCGCATGGTATAAGTGATGAGGATTTCACCATCGGGACCGAACTGTTTTGTCGTGCCGTGAGTTTTGCCGTTGCGATACGGTTCGACTGACAACAATCGATCTTTCCCACACCAGCGTAATTCATTGCCGTGCTTGAGACCGTCCTTGATCCCCCATTCCATGTCGACCCAGCCTTCTTCATCCCAAAGTCGTTTGCCCACCACTTCATCGCCGATTAGGTAATGTGCGGATTCCGGCTGCCCGCTTAGGTAGCAGGTTTCGATGACCTCGACGGCGTCAGGCGGAATCGGTGATTTGTAGCGTCGACGTGTCATATCGTTTCGAATCCGTTTGGTGTTGGACATTCGGTGACGTTGGAAACACGCCACGCGAGCGGCGTCGGTAAATCCTTCGTCGCGAATTCGAGGTGGATGACACGGCGTTGGATGGGGTTCGTCATTTTGCGGGATGAATGCAGGATTAGCGGTCGCATGAGTACCAGTCCGCCGATGGGCACGTTGCAACTTTTCGTGGAGCGATCGTCTACGAAGTTCATAATGTCCGCTTGCGGGATGCGGCCGTGTCGGTGAGTTCCCGGTTGCACGCACAGGGCTCCGTTGGTTTCGTCACAAGCGTCTAAGTGGAGTCGGACGGAGAGCATGTGTTCGAGGATTTCCACCGGCGGCTGTACGTGGGGGATGTCGTCTTTGACGGACCATTGCTCGAAACCGGGGATGTCGTGGCGTTCTTGGACGGCGATCGTCAAATCCTGATGCCAAAACACGCCCCAATTGGCGACGGGTGTTTTGTTGAACAGAATCGAACGCGTGAGCCGCAGTGGCGAACCCATGAGCGGTTCTAACAGTCCGCATAGAGCCGACGATTCCGCAAACCGCCAGACTTCGAGCACACGTTCCGCGAGTTGACGGGCCGCGTAGCCGCCGCGTTTGGTGGTTTCCGCTGGCGAAAGTCGGTTCACGGATTCTTGGAGTATTCGCAATTCGTCTTCCGAGAGGATTGGATCAACGATTGCGTAGCCGTCGGCTTCGAGAGATTCAGCGAGCGTCGGCATGGTGTTCTGCGGGCGTGCGGAATAAGGTGGACATGTTCGCCGGTCGGAATTGGCGGACAACTTGCAATTTCATCACATCGAACAACGAAACGAAAGGCGTGGAGTGCCGGACGATCTTTCGGATTTGACTGTTCCGCAACGCAACGCGGTTACGCATCACGAGGGCCCGCTGATGGTGCTCGCCGGTCCCGGGTCGGGGAAGACACGGGTGATTACTCGTCGGATTGCCCACATGATCGAGCATGGCATCGATCCCCGACGGATTTTGGCGATTACCTTCACGAACAAAGCCGCCAACGAAATGGCCGAGCGAGTCGAACGGCTGGCGCCCGGGATGCGGGTGTGGGTCAGCACGTTTCACCGCTTCTGCGCTCGGCTGCTGCGGGAACGGGCGGAGAGCGTTGGGCTGCAGACGAACTTCAGCATCTATGATACCAGCGACCAACAACAAATCGTCCGTCATGCCCTGAACGATTTGGACTTGGACGCCGTCCATTTTTCGCCGTCGCGGGTCCTGCATCGTATTAGTCGAGCCAAGAACGATTTGATCACCGCGGAGAAGTTCGCCCTGGAACACGCGGATGCGGTCGGCACGCATTGGGATGCGGTCGTGGCGAAGGTGTATCCGCTGTATCAGAAGAAGATGCTCGAAGCGAACGCGGTCGATTTCGACGATCTGCTGCTGCATGTCGTGCAAATGTTGACCGACAATCCCGAGTTGCGGGAAGCCTTCGGCGAGCGGTTTCGCTACATTCTCGTGGATGAATATCAGGACACGAACGCCGCTCAATATCAGATCGTGGCGGCTTTGGCGGCGGGGCATCGGAATTTGTGCGTGACGGGGGACCCAGACCAATCCATCTACGGTTGGCGGGGAGCCCGCATCGAGAACATTCTGCGATTCGAGCAAGACTTTCCGAACGCGACCGTCGTCCGTCTCGAACAGAACTTCCGCAGCACCAAAGAGATACTGCTGGCCGCCGACAGCTTGATTGTGCACAACGTTCATCGGAAGGCCAAGGAACTCGTCACCGAGAATCTGCAGGGCGAACCGGTCGAGTTGCTGTACTGTGAGGACGGTCGACAAGAAGCCGAGATGATCGCGAAGACCGTTCGCGAAATCGCAGAGGCGGAGAAACGTCCCTGGTCGGACTTTGCGATTTTCTACCGCGTGAATGCACTCTCGCGGGAATTGGAACAGGCGTTTGCTCGCGAGCGAATTCCGTTGCAAGTGGCGGCGGGTGTCGCGTTCTACGAACGAGCCGAGATCAAAGATACGCTTTCGTATTTGCACTTGGTGCACAACCCGAGCGATACGGTGGCGTTTCGGCGGATCGTCAACAAACCGGCACGTGGATTGGGGAAAACGAGCCTGAACCGACTCATCAACTGGGCCGAACAGCAAGAAACTACGCTTCTCGAAGCGGCGAAACGCGCCAAAGAAGTCCCGCGACTGACCAAACGGGCCATTAAAGCGTTTTATGTGTTCGCCGAGATGATCGAGGAGTTTACAGACCTGGCGGTCGGGCCGGTCGAGAAACTGATGGTGCGGGTTTTGGAGCGAACGAGTTATCTCGATCTTTACCAAGGCAGCGAGAACGAAGACGATCAACAGCGGCTGGCGAACGTGCAGGAGTTACTCACGGCGGCCCGGCAGTACGATCTTTCGATGGGTGAAGAAGGCTCGCTCGAAAACTTTCTGGAAGTGACGAGTTTAGTCAATGAAGTCGATTCGCTCGACGAGTCTTCCGGTGCCGTCACGTTGATGACCTTGCATGCAGCGAAAGGCTTGGAGTTCCCGGTCGCGTTCATCGTGGGAGTCGAGCAGAACTTGTTGCCCCACGAACGCTCCCTGCAAGAAGACAACAACGGACGAGCGATCGAAGAGGAACGCCGGCTGTTTTTTGTCGGCATCACACGGGCGGAAGAGCGATTGTTCCTGACGCATACTCGACAACGGGAATTTCGTGGGCGACGGTTGATGACAATTCGTAGCCAATTTTTGAGCGAAATCGACGTAAAAGAACGTATGCTTGCGGAACAACCGAAACAGTTTCGGTTCGATGATTTCCCCGATGACGAATACTCGCAAGAACCACCCACTGACGAGTTTGCAGAAAGTGCACATGAAGAGATCGTCGAGGAAGCTCAGTCCGAACCGGCTGTGTCTACCTCGTCGAAATCGAAATCCCCGTCGAAAAAGTTGCCGAAGTTGATGACCGGATCGCAGTTGCTAGCCAACAGTTCCGAATCTGAACCGCGATTCACGGTCGGTCAACAAGTGCGACATCCGCAATATGGGCTGGGAACGGTTACAAAAGCGGACGGTGGTGGTCGGTGGGGAAAAGTCACGATCGAATTCGATGACGGCCGAGTGCAGTCCTTCGTGGCAACGAAGTGTCCGTTACAACCGGTCGGAATGGGGTGAAAGTGGACGGGCGGATAGTGATAGTTCGGTTGTAGCATCGTGTTCGGCTCGTCGACGAGCTGGCATCGCGGCGACCAATCAACACACATTGAGATCCTCTGGCAAATTTTGCTTGTTATCTTTATGATCGTAAATTCTATTAAGTCTTAAGTAGGCTTATGGTTGAGTCAAGATCACTCGATTGAATAGGGCAAGTAACACGATGTTATTGTTGTTTGTACGGCTCGTGTTTCTGCTGGCGTGTGCGGGGGCAATTGCGACGTACATCAGCCAAGGTGTGCCACATCCGATTATATCGGAACGTCCGTTCATATGGTTTTTGGTGCTGTTGGCAATCACTCAGTTGGCGACCCTGATCGACCTGCTGATTCCCCGAAAAGATGTCAAAATCATCTCTTCGGTTTATTTCGGCTTGATTATTGGGTTCATCCTCAGCGTGCTGCTTATGCAAGCATTGGCACCGTTACTGGGAGGAGACGTCCGAGCCGAAGCCTTGGTCACCATGCTCGCCACGCTGATGATTCCGTATGTCTGCGTGACGCTGTTACTGCAAACTCGGGACAATTTCCGGTTTGTGATTCCTTACGTGGAATTCTCGCGTGAACTCAAAGGCGGTAAACCATTGATTCTCGATTCTTCCGCCTTGATTGACGGTCGAATTGCCGACGTGATGGATACAAAAATCCTCGACTCTCAACTGGTCGTGCCCGATTTCATTCTGCACGAGATTCAAGAGATTGCTGACAGTAACGACAAACAACGCCGTACACGCGGACGTCGCGGTTTGGACGTGCTCAGTAAACTGCAGAATAGCCCGCACGTCGATGTGAAGATGCTCGATGCCCACGAGTCCGGTGATTCCACCGGGCCGGTCGATCAGCGTTTGATTGCACTTTCGAAGCAAAATGGCGGACGTGTTGTCACCAATGATTACAACCTGAATAAAGTTGCGAGCTTGCAAGGTGTGGACGTGATCAATCTCAATGATCTGTCGAACGCACTGAAGCCGCGATATATTCCCGGTGAGCGGTTGCAGATCAAAGTCATCAAAGAGGGCGAATCACAGGGGCAAGGCGTCGGATATCTGGACGACGGCACAATGGTCGTTTGTGAAAACGCCTCGAATATGGTGGGCAAAGAAATCGGTGTGATCGTCACCAGTGTGTTGCAGTCGAGCGCCGGCCGAATGATTTTTGGACGTCAGGTGCATTCGGTCGATCACTGATCCATCAATAAGAAAACGCCTGCCGATTATCTTCGACGGGCGTTTCTTTGTGTTGATGTGTCGCAAAATCTGGTGAGTTTGGCTCGTCTCAGCTTCAAACCATGAGGGACATAGACGACCGGAACCGCGTCTAGTATTCCCCGATGACTTGGCCATCGTTGCGGGCTCCGAGGTTTCGCCAAGTCTGCAAGTTGATCGATTCGCTCACCGATCGAGTGGAACCATCCATCAGCAAGACCTGAACGATTCCCGGGTGGTAACTGCGGGAGGTGACCGCCGCTCTCACTGCACTACCGCAGCTTTTGTCTTCCCGGCAACTTGTGTAATCGATGTCGTACGAGTTCGATCCATCGGTGTGGGGAACGACGGTGTTCGGTGTGAAGGTCGTCGTGAATCCGGTTTGGTGAACGCGACCATCAACCCATTCGGTGTGGCCGGTATCGACTTTGAAAGAACCGCCGAGGCTGCTGATGGTGCTCGGATCGGTCGGCACAGCGGCCGGTCCACTTCCGCCATCTCGCAGGTACGGGGTGAAGGCTTTGACTTCAGCGAGACCGATTGTGTTCGAGGTTCCATCGGTGAAGTCTCGTGGCCGCGTCGAGCTGTTCGGGAAGAATGCACCGTCTCCGCCTTGTCCGGTGGCGGGATCGTAGACCTGCCAAGTTCCTCCGTTGAACCCGTAGCAAACTGGGTAATGAATCGCGGTTCCACTGGAATCCGTCCGTTGACGGTCACCAGGATCACTCGGGCAGATGAGCACATCGACTCGTTGAGGAGCCACGGTTCCCGCGTTTGTTCCCGCATCGTAAGGAATCGTGAAGTCGATGTTATTGAACAAGTTGCCTTGCTCCAAGAACGGCAACGCTCGGGCTTGCATGGACCATTCACCGCCGGTGCCATCGACTCCGTCAACGCAAAAGCTGGGTGGGAAAGCGTTTGCGGTGTCCAAGTAGTTGTGGAGAGCCAAGCCGAGTTGCTTCAGATTGTTCTTGCACTGGGTACGACGGGCCGCCTCACGGGCTTGCTGAACGGCCGGGAGCAGAAGTGCGATCAAAATTGCGATAATCGCAATCACAACGAGAAGTTCGATCAACGTGAAACCGCGTGTCAGACGACGCAGTTGGACCGGACGAGGCATGACCTGACTCCAATAATCGGATGCTACTGGTTGATGGAATCCAGGGGACGCATGGCGGCGGCTAGCGAACCGGAATCGCTTACACTGAGACTCAGTCTCACTTAAGGTGTGACAGCATAGCCGATGAGAGATATGAGTCAATGCAGCCAAAGAATTTATTTCGCATCCGAGGCGACGCAGCTAATCGGCTAACGGCTCTCGCTCACTGCCCAGAACGCAGCCGAGGTCTTCCAGGCGGATTTCCGGCCGATAGCCGATCACGGACTCTGCGCGAGAGAGATCCCAGCGTCGGCGGGAACTTTCGCCGACGAGCGTAATAAGTTCGAACGAACCTGGCGGGATTTGGGCACGAAGTGCCAGTTCGTACGCCCGCATGAGTTCGGGGATCGCAATCCATTGCGGGCGGATTGGCTGTGAGTACAGCATTGGGTCATCGAGTTCGACCGGCTTCGCGATTCGCAATCCGAGGATACTCATCTCCCACTGTCGAGCCGCCTCTGCACAGGTTGCTTCCGCAAGCATTTTCGTGATCGCGTAAGTCCCGACCGGTCTCGCGGACGCATCACCGGCGACCCATTCCGGTGGTTCGTAGCCCCAAACGACCATAATGCTACTGGTGTGAATGACCCGTTTCACACCGGCATCGGCGGCGGCTTTCAGCACATTGAATGTGCCGCGGACATGCACATCAAAGCGGATTTGGTTGAAGGCATCGTCTTCGAGGCTCCCCTCGAGTCCTGAGGCCATCGCCAAGTGCAAGACGGCATCGACACCTTCCATCGCGGAACGAACGGAGTTCGGCTGAGTGATGTCACAAGGAACCCAACGGGGATCGTCGAGGGGTTGAATGTCTCCCAGACGCAGTTCGAATTTGTCCGAAAGCGACCGAATAACATGCTGGCCCACAAAACCGGCGGCACCAGTAACTAGGACCCGCATCGTCGACCTCACTCAGGCATCTTAGACCATAACCGCGACGGTTTCTGATAAATCACGCTCACGCAGTTGCAGTCCGTTTCTATCGGATTCTGTCTCGTGAAAGTGCGGCACAGCATCGGATTTTACACACTCTCCACGGACACGAAAGACTGCCCTATGTCTAAGCCGCATTGTCTTGACGCTGAGCCTCCCGGTACGCCTTGCGAATCTTTCGCTTTTGGCTTTTGCTCAACCCCCGCAACATATCATCGGTGAGTGGTTTATTCGGGTCAAACAGTTCACCACCGGCGATTCGGAGTTGTTCGGTTGGCTGGGTCTGTGGCTGTGAACGCTGCGTTGGTTGATCTTGATTCTCAGAAGATGATTTCGTCGCAGCTGGTTCCGGTTCTTTTTGTCGGTTGGCTTTCGGTTCGGTGACTTTGGGGACTGGTTGCGGTTCTGCCTCTTTCGTTACAGGAGCGGGCTTGCAGGTCGCTTTGGCCTTTTTTGCGTCTTCATCTGCTTTGGCTTTCGCTTCCTTCTCGGCTTCTCGAGCGGCTTTCGCGTTGGCTTTGGCTTCTTCTTTGGCTGCGAGTGCGTCTTGACGGGATTGTTCTTTGGCGGCAGCTTTGTCAGCTTTGGCCTGGTCCGCAGCCGCTTTCCCGTCCGCCTTTGCTTGTTCAGCGGCGGCTTTCTGTTCGGCTTTTACGCGTTCTTTCTCCGCAAGACGATCTGCCTTCGCTTGGCGTTGCTGCTCTCGCTTGGCCTCTCGTTCTGCTCGCTGTTGCTCGCGACGTGCCTTTCGCTGGGCCCACCAACTTTGGGGGGCGTCGTCGTCGTTCGAGTCCGTGGTTTTCTTCTCGGCCCGTTTCTCCGCTCGGGCTTTGATGAGAACTTCAGGAGGGTCGGTTGAAACGTGGAGAACGTGTCGGGCGTGATGTAGCATCGAGCCAAAAACAGCCCAACCGGCTACGACGAAGGCAACGGATTCCGCAAGAACTTTTGCCTTGGACTCGATCGGCCATGCCCACAGGTCGAATTTCCAACCAATCGACGCTAGACAAGCCGTCACCGCGAGGAGGAAAAGTGCCGTACTTGTCCGTGAAGCCCGCATGTCGCGAAGCATGCGGACGAATACCGGCACACTGAATCCCGCTAACGGAACCAGCCAACACCACGTCGCGCGGTTCGGAAACTGCGCGGCCCAGAGTCGGCAAACGATTTGGCTCCACACCAGATGAGCCTGGGAAATCGCGACGCACCCGAGCAGGAAGAACGTAGCCGACGCCCACAACCAAACGCGGAAACTCCCGTTGAAATCGTTCGGGCTGCGAGAACGAATCCAATAGATGAAGATCGCAGTCTCGGCAGCCAGGAACAAGCAGCCCGCGCAGAGCAAACTGGGTAGGCGTCCCGACTGCAAGTCGATCAGGCGGAATACATTGGGGCCGTATTTGACAGCCTCGGGGCTGATTTTAATCGCTCCCCACAGGACGCCCGCATTAACTGCGAACACTCCCATGATCACGGCCCATATCTTCCATTGACGGTGGGAAATGATTTTCCGCAATGGGAAGTGGGTAATCTGGAGGTGTGGTTCCTCGTCCAGTTGTGCTGGCGTTGTCTGCCGAGATTGTCTGGTAGTCGATTTGACCTCTTCACCGGCTTCAGTCGCCAAACGGCGGCGACGGCGGTCGTCGAGCGAACGAGATCCGGCAAAACGTGCAGACATAATCAAGACCAAGTCGGCGTAGAGAAGCGACAAGATGGGAAGCCTGTTCCTAGTTTCGACCATCTTCATTGTCGAGTCCGTGCTCCTGTCAACCGCCCGGTACAGCTTCCCTAACTAGGATGACAAATCGCTTCGCTCCAACATGCGTAACCGACGGTTATTCACCAGTGTTTGTCAATATGACATGGCCGACAGAAAGGAATGCTTTGAGGTGCCAAAATGGCAGTTTTGCTGAGGTTTTGGTACTGTGTATTGACTGCCTTTTTGTCTTTTCTATCAGTTTACTAAGTTTTGTGTTTTTACGTAAGTGCAATAAATAAGTTTGTTTGCGGTACTTTTAGCGTGATTTTTTGTGTTTGTTGTGATGAGTTGGTACGAGACGTGCTTTGTCCCTGTGGCGTTGGACGAAAACGGAGTTGAAACCACCATCCCAGCGATGGTTTCACCTGATGGAGTCTAAGTTAATCAATCAGTGTCAATTTGGCAGTTTTGGTGTTGGCACCTTAAATACAGGAGTGATGCAATGACCAGTCGAACTCAAAAATTTGACTTATGGCAAGATTTTGGACAGCTTCATGAGGAAATGTCCCGATTGTTCAGTCGGAATATTGGCGATGTCTTTCAGCGTCCGGCAACATTTCCGCTGGTGAATGTGCGGTACAACGATGACGAAGTCGTGTTGACCGCCGAAGTTCCCGGATTGGAACCGGAAGATTTGGATATCACCGTGACTCGCGATCATGTGACGTTGAAAGGCACACGGAAAGCGGAAGACCTGCAAGAGGGCGAAACATTCTTCCGCCAAGAACGCGGCAAGACCGAATTCGAACGTATGGTGAAATGGCCGGTGGAGGTCGATCCGCAATCGCATGATGCCAAATTAGCCAACGGCATTCTCACGCTGCGGTTGCCCCGCCCCGCGGAACTCAAACCGCAGAAAATCAGCATTCTAGCAGGCTGATTGATTGGTCTTCCCAAGTCGATTTCAACATCAACTGACAATCAGGAGGCAATATCCATGAGCGAGAATACCATGATTACGACCGAAAATGGCGGAACGCAGACAGCCAATGAAGTTGCATGTGTCCCCAACAAATCGGAGACCCCCGTGTTCCGTCCCTACGTTGATATCATCGAGTCCAACGAAGCGATCACGTTGACCGCCGATATGCCGGGCGTCGATGAAAACCACGTCGATCTGTCGATCGAAAATGACGTGCTGACCATACGCGGCACGGTGACTCCCCCGGATTGGTCCGGTTACGAGAAAGGGTACTCCGAGTATCGTGTGGGCAACTACGAACGGGCGTTCCAGCTGTCGAACCAAATTGATCGCAGCGGAATCGAAGCGAAAGTCCGCCAGGGCGTGCTTCGTATTCGACTTCCAAAAGCCCAACATGCCCAGACTCAGCGAGTCACCGTGCAAGCGGGTTGATGATGTCTTGAGAGTGGGTTCGAAGTGGTGAGATAAGCTTCAGGCCTCGGATCGTTTCGGCGATTCGAGGCTTTTTCTATTTAATATGACATCCGTTATGGCCGCGTGTTTCGCTGAAAGAGAAAGACGGTTTTGTCGATCGTTTCCAATCGGGCGGACCAGTGATCGGCTAACCAATCGAATGTTTCCCGGTCATAGAACATCACATGTGTGGGTTCGGTTTTGTAATGCCAACTTGCGAACTTCTCCGAGGGGGGAAGTGGGCTGGTCATGATGGCTAACCATCCGCCAGGTTTGAGTCGGTTCCACAACCGGTCGAGTTCGAATCGTGGCTGGTGAAGATGTTCGACGACTTCGGTGGCGGTGATGAAGTCGTACTGAGATTCCAGCATGGTTTCGTCGGGCATGAATGCCGGGTCGTAGTTCTCGACGCGAAACCCAGCCTCGGCAAACATGACAGACAATGTCGGACCGGGACCACAACCGAAATCCAAACCGACCGCGTTCGGCGACAGTCGCTCGATCAGAGGAATGAATAACCGACTCAGGAATCGTCGGTAATTGGGATCGGCGGGGTTGTTTTCATGTTGTCGGTAGTGGCCGCGTTCTTCCGAAATCGGCAGGAACTCGGTTGGCGGAACGAAAACCATGCGACAACAACGACAGCGTCGATACGAGCGTTGCGAGTCGGAATGGAAGGCGAGCGCTCCGTGGGATCGGCAGAGCGGACAGATGTGGTTAACGGGTTCGATATGATCTGCAATCAATTCCACTGAGGCGGATCTTTCTCGCGAGAAGGCCAGGAAGTGGTTAAAATGTTTCTAGCATGACAGGCCGTTTCAATTCTCATGGAAGCACTTCATCCATGCATCATATCAACAAAATCTTGGTCGGCGTCGACGTCTTTAAGGGCTCGGAGATTTCTTTCGCCGGGCTGAGTGAGCCCAATCGAAATGCAGTCGAACGGGCGACTTCGTTGGCGAGTCTCACCGGTGCTTCGTTGGTTTTTGCGGCCGCGATTGACGTGGCGGGGCCGGCGAAGAACGAATTCGAAGCCGACGGCACGAGTGCCAAAGTGCTCACGTTGTTGAAGGAACTCGAAGCGTATGCCACTGAAGCGGGAGTTTCCGCGACATCGGAGATGGTCTTCGGGAAAGCGGCGATTGAATTGACGCGACTCGCGGTGGAAGGGGAAGCGAGTGTGCTCATTGTCGGTTCTCGAAATGCCAGTCGGGCATCACGACTGCTTTTCGGAAGCACGGCGATGAAGTTGCTGCGGTACTGCCCGTGTCCTGTGTGGGTGTCGAAGCCGGGGGCGGATTGGTCGGACGTCGAAATTCTGGTCGCTAGCGATCTCAAGGATGGATCGGCTGAAGTCTTGGAGATCGGTGTGGCGGCAGCGATGTTGGTCGATGCGAAACTGCGAATCGTACATGCTTGCGAACACGACTTGGAACGTCGCATGGCACATGTCGGTGTCAAAGACGCCCACCTTCAGGAGTTGCGAGAGAAAGACTGCAAAGCCGCCGAGCAAATGCTCCACGAGCAACTGTCTCATACGGATTACCGCACATTGGCCAAGGGCGTGCAAATTGACATTTGCCAATCAGACACGGAGAACGCGATTCTCGATCGGATCGAGGAACATGAGATCGACTTGCTTGTCATGGGGACGGTGGGCCGATCCGGTGTGCGTGGGATTTTAGTGGGGAACACGGCGGAGCGGTTGTTGCCTCAGATTTCTTGTTCGATCCTCGCGGTCAAACCGGCCGACTTCGAGTGCCCGCTGAAGTGGACGTGATCGATCGTTGACGATGACCGAGTTGCCAATTTATCTGGACAATCACGCGACGACCCGCACCGATCCGCGGGTCGTCTCTGTGATGTCGCCATTTTGGACAGAACACTTCGGCAACGCGGGGAGTGGTCAACATCGGTTCGGGCAGATGGCGGCGGAAGCGGTCGAGAACGCCCGCCAGCAGCTTGCAGATTCTTGGCACGCTTCGGCTGACGAAATTCACTTCACAAGCGGTGCAACCGAAGCGAACAATTTGGCGTTGAAGGGAATCTTCGCGGGAAATACGCGTGGTTCGCGAGGGCATTTGATTATCTCTGCTGCCGAACATCGGGCGATTCTCGATCCTGCCAAGCGTTTGCGACGAATGGGCGTGGATGTCACGATCTTGTCGGTGGATGAGTTCGGGCGTGTCGATCCGTTGCAAGTCGCGGATGCCATTCGAGCCGACACCAAACTGGTTTCAATCATTTGGGCCAGTAACGAAGTAGGCTCATTGAACGATGTGACGACCATCGGACAGATTTGTCGAGAACACGGGGTGTGGTTCCATACGGATGCGGTGCAGGCGGTCGGCAAGATTCCGGTCGATCTGCGTTCGTTGCCGATCGATTTGCTAAGTTGTTCCGCACACAAACTCTATGGCCCCCCAGGGATTGGGGCGTTGTTCGTGCGACGACACCCGCAACGAGTGCGTTTGACTCCGCTCCTCGATGGCGGCGGTCAGGAAGGCCAACTCCGCAGTGGAACAGTGCCGGTGCCATTGGTCGTGGGGTTCGGCGAAGCGGTCCGGATTGCAACTCAGGAGATGTCGGCGGAAACGTCGCGCATACGCGGGCTGCGTGATCGATTATGGTCCCGCTTGCAAGCGGCGTGCGATTCGCTGGTGTGGAATGGACACCCCACGGAGCGGTTGGCGGGGAATCTGAATTTCAGTGTGCCCGGTGTCGATGGAACCGCGTTGCTGGCGGGATTGACCGATGTGGCGGTCAGTTCGGGATCGGCTTGTACGTCTCGTGAACCAGAGCCATCTCATGTGTTGCGAGCGATGGGGCGAAGTGACGAATTGAGTCGGGCAAGCCTGCGAATTGGGATCGGTCGCTTCAATACTGAGTCCGAAATCGACGCCGCTGCGGATCATATCGCGACGGTCATCTCTCGTTTGCGGACCCACCAACGAAATCACACCGAATCCCGTGACATTCACGAGTAATTCGGTGTGACGACAGCTACCAAGTTGGATCGACGAATTATGGTCGATACGGAGCCGGCATCGGGGCTTGATAACCGGCCGGTGCGTAACTTTGGCTGGTAGCTGGTGCGTGTGATCCCAATTCGGCATTCGTCGCGGGAGCCATGGTTGCGGGAGCGTGGTAGCGATGCCAAAACTGCTGGGAATAGGGCATCTGCGGTTGCATCCCCCAACCGGCTGCGGTCTGCGATTGCGAGAGCACATGCTTGTAGTTGTACGGACGAAAAGCCGAGTATCCGCCGTAAGCGGGGATCTCTTGGAAGTATCCGTGCAACCACGGTTCTTGGGCATCGAAGGGATACAATTGCCCGCCGAAACCGGCACCATCGAAATAACCGAACTCACTGACACGGCCGTTCGAAACTGGACCGTAGCCAGGGGTTTCGTAAATTGGATCGGCTGAGAACGCCAACGAAGCGGCGACGACGAGACTGCTGATCATGTTCCGACTCCCAACCGAATAACCATTGTCTTTCGAACTGGCAAGACGAGAACCACGGAACACACGCCCATGGCAACGGAATCTCGCCTCTATCAATGTTATCGGTTTCCTCCGGCAACAAACTCCGGTTTCCGTTAGAAAAATTTCGGACGAACCGACCGTTATTGTCGGAACATGAGACCGTTGAATTTCGGAAACCTTCGTCGACGATGGGGATTCTTATCAAGCATTCCCGTGAGAAGTGTATAGTCATTCGAGAGGATCGGATTGTGGCACATTCTCGTTCCCTCTGATGCACATCAATGAGTTACTTCGAGTCGACAGGGCATCTTATGCGTAATTTGACACGATTTTTGGCCGGTGGTGTTCTTGCAGCGACGTGCTGCGGCTCGCTGGCAGCACAGGATATCCTGCAATTGCAGCTTCCTGATCCGCCAGTTCCGACAATCGACCGCACGTTGCCGGATAGTCCGATACCGTTGGTCGACAACAACGACGGCGACGGCATTCCCGAGAGCACCGATGCCCCACCGATCACGCGGAAACGATATGGATCGGTTTTGACGAACGGCAGCTACCAACCGGTTCTGGTTCCCGCTGAGCCGACTCCGGCGAAGTATTATCAGCCCGGTGGTCGCAACGGCGTTCCTGGTTCGCCTTACTATTACACCGCTGAGGGACAAGACGGTCCGCTGTATACGGTCCACGATCGTCAAGGTGTGCCGTGGGGCATCAATCACAGTGCCTACGAATACCATTTCGGCCCCGGACATTACCGCAATGCCGAAGGCGGACACTACCGCTTCCCTTATTACACTTACCGGGCACCGTGGTACTTCCCCGGTCATCCGATCTACAACCGCTACACCAATCTACCTTGGTAATCCTTCGGGATTCTTGAGCGTGAGCGAAATCCGCGTCGGGCCTATGCCCTTCGCGGATTTTTTGCGTTTGTATCCCCAATGTTTGCTACCAAGTCATCACTATTTCGCCTCGCATCATGCTTTCAATCTCGGTCATGGGGCGGAAGAATGTGTTCATCCATTCGTAGGAAACACGCTGGGTGTGAATGGTTGTGCCGACGAAAGGAAAGTCTTCGCAACGTTCATACTCCGTCAGCGTCAAATAACTTCCCACATAGATCGCAAGTAAGACTACCAGGGTCAATGTCGCAGTCTGAAAGAGTTTCATCGCGTTCCCTCCTTGCTGCTCATGATGCCGCACCCACAGGCGCATGAAAAAACCCTGCCTCTTCAAAAAAGCAGGGTTTCCAATGATTTCGGCAATGGCTTTGGGGCTAGTCGTCGTAATCGTATTCGACGCTGTAGTAGCCGTTGCGGAATTTGTATTCGATTTCCAATTCACCGCGACCGTAGTGTGGACCGTAGCCGTAACCCCAGTAGGCAGGAGGGGCGTAGTAGCTGTGGTGATAGACAGGAGCAGCCGGTGCGTAGTAAGTCGTTACCGGAGCAGCGTAGGTCACGGGAGCGGTGTAATACGTCGGAGCCGCGTAGACCGGGGCTGAGTAGTACGCCGGTGCGTATCCGTAGCCGTAGGCGGGGTAGCTATGGCCGATTCCGAATCCCACGCCAGCGTGGAAGTAGACACCGGCTTCGGCTTCGTTTTCTTGCATGAGTGAGGTTGCGCATGCTGCGATCAGCAACGCGAACCCCAGAACAAAGGCACTACGTTTCATCGGTTGATAACTCCTGCTGTTTGCGAGAGACACTTCGGTGGGTCGGAACATACCAGGCTCACGGCGATGGTTAGCGCGCGAGGTTAGGGCATTCAGATAAAATATACTGTCCGTTCCAAGCCCTTGTCCAGCAGGAGTTCGGGAATCTTTCGAGTTTCACCAAAGGAAGAAAGACGGCATGGAACGAATGTGTTCCACGCCGTCTCTGAAGCTGTCCATTTTCGGATCTTCGGGTTAGAAGCCGAATCCGCCGCCGCCGCCGAATCCGCCACCACCACCAAACCCGCCGCCGAATCCGCCGTTGTTGATTCCGCCACCGAATCCGCCACGAGTGTAGATCGTGCGATAGTAGTCGATTTCAGCTTCGGAGGAATTTCGGGTCTGGCCGTAATTCGGGGAGACGAACACGCGTTGGTTCGCATCGGGGTTGCCCATGTGGGTTAACACTTGAGCCACGATTTGCCGACGGTGTGCGTCCAATTCCGGGTCGGAGTTATGTTCCGAACGTTCCACAATGACCGGAAACGGTGCACTTCGCATCCGAGCGGCAATTTCCATGATGTGATCTTTCCCGGCCGGCGACAGCTCGGCGGTTTTGCCGATGAAGTCGTTACGGTGCAGGATGAAGTCGGTGGCTTCACCGTTGGTTTGCATCGTGTGATAGTGGGCCCGCACGACGCTGCCGAGCGGCTGCCGATCAGGAATGGCGAGGTTCGGAGCACACCCATGCAGGAAGGCCATGCAACTTCCGTCGCAAAGTGCCGAGTGGCTGTGAGGGCCGCCACCCCCTGCTCCTGGTGGACAGGAACCATCTTGGCAACCACCGGACTGGCAAGATGCTGTGTCTGCGCAGTTCCGTTTGCCAAAGATGCCGCCACAGCCGGCGAGCATCGGGACGGTGACCAGCAGCGTCCCCCAGAGGATTGTTTTGAAGCTATGCTGAGTCATGACTTACCTTGCGGTTAGTAATCCGTCACATGGTCCGCGGGGGGACCGTCCCGTTCCTTGGGTTCACAAACCGTTATCGGCGAAATGATCGCGAAGATTGATTCTTCTGTGAAAACGGTCTTGATTCGACCATCACGAACCGAGGGAAAACGGGGCGATGACAGTGTGTCGGCCGGTCATTCTCGGTTCCTCGAAAACACTGGCAACGAGCGGGAAATACCAATCGTTGGCCAGTGTCGATCGACTATTACTGGCCTCGCAATCGGCCCCACAGTCCACCGGTTTTCTTGGGTGCTGCTTCATACCCCGTCGGCACAATGGCACCGGGATAGCTGTTGGCCGAAACACCCGGTGTGGAGGGCATTGTTGCCGGAGGACCAAATGATCCATTGTTGTTCGACGGGTAACTCGGTTGGTTTGGCTGAGTCGGTTGCGTCGGATACGCTGCCGGTCCGTTGTTCATGCTCGGAGCCGGTTGCTGTTGAGCACCATAGGTGTTCGTAGGAGCCGGCGAATACATAGCTGCCGCCGGAGCCGGATTGTACAACCGATAAGGCACATTGATGCCATGATTGCTATCGGTCCCCAACGGTGGAACTTGATAGACGCCCTGGTCCGGAATTCCTTCGGTCATGCCGAGTTCACACAGTTCCCAACGGCTCGGCCAAGTCACGTCGTAACCGGGCACTGGCGGAACTTCGTCCGCGTCCATCGGTCGGACGATTTCCGGAGTCACAAGGACCAGCAATTCCGTTTCATCCTGCGAGGCTTGCTTGGCAGCAAATAACTTCGCACCGATGTAAGGGATTTCGCCCAAGAACGGAATTCGGCTGACTTCGGTGGTTGTCTCGCTGAGAATCAAACCCGCCAAGGCGATTGTTTGACCTTCACGAAGTTCCACGGTGGTTTGCACACGTCGAGAGTTCAATCCGGGAATGCCACCGACGGCCAAACCTTGGTTGGCTTGACTGAACTCCGGCACAATTCGCATGCGGATCAAGTCGCGATCGACGACGGTCGGTGTCACGATGACCGAAGTTCCGAATCCACGGAAACTCGTCGTTTGACCGGCTGCTCCACCGACACCCACAATCGTCGGCACCGCGAATTCTGCACCCGAGAGAAAACTCGCTGAGTGTCCGCTAAGTACCGTCAACACAGGTTCGGAGAGAACTTTGGCTGTGCCGTTCGATTCCAACCAGTTCAACAAAACCGAGACTTCACCGTTCGAGAAAATCCCGGACAGGTTCGCCGGATTTCCAGCGACCGTACTGGTGACGGTGTGAGCGGCATTGTTGAAGATGTAGTTGAGATCGATTCCCATCCGCCGCAATTGCGAGCGTGAGAGTTCGGCGATTCGCACCCGGAGCATCACCTGTTGTTCGCCAGGCACTTCGAGCATGTTGACGATCAACGACGACAACCGATCGGCCCCGAAGTTTCCGTTGAATCCGAGACCCAAGGCGTTGTTGTTCGGATCGTAGATCCCACCTGGTTGTGGCCCGTTGAGTTGGCCGTCTTGATTGATCAACTCGCCACGGATGATTTGCAAAATCCGCGCGGCTTCCTCGGCATTTCGAGCCTGGCCTTTGACGAGAATCTTGTACGACAGCGGAATCAGGTAGACTTTGCTATCGGGGAACAGGATTTGAAGTTTTCGTTCGAGCCGACCGTAATCGATTCGCTTTTGATCTTCGATGTCCGGATCGCGAATCACGGTGACTTCGTAGATCAAGGGGTTCTGTTCGCCCTCGAACCAGAACATCAGATTCGTTTTACCGCGTTCGGTTCCGATGACCGAAAGTTCCGTCGGGCTGTATTGCACGACGTCGATCACGCTGGGATCCGCAATGGCAACTTTGCTGACTCGTTTGCGAGTCACAATCAGTTGGCTGCGGTGGTTGATGATTTCCAACTCTTCCTGCGGCTTCGGCATGGCCGCAATTTCCGGCGGAAGAGGCTTTTGCGGAGCCGCCTGGCTTTGTGCCAATTGAATCGCCACATCCGCGGCGTGTGGCATTTGTTCTTGATCGAACTGTGTCGTGTCCGATGCGGGGCCGATGATCAACGGTTGTGGTGTGGCCAACCCGCGTGGCATCGGTGCCATTTGTGGTCCCGCTTGCACCTGTTGGTAAGACCCCGGTGGGCCGTAAACAGGATTATAAGGAGCCGACATGTTCGGTGCTTGCGCCATTGCAAGGCCACTGAGTGCGACAGGGCCCGAGAGAGCGGCAAGCAAAAGCCGTTTTCCGATCTGTCGCATTTTGCGCTGTCCGGTGTAATTTGAACCGAACGTGTTCCAGCCGTGTAAGCACCTCATGGACTGCCACTCCTTCGGTCTCAGAAACCGACACCCACAGCTTCGCTCGCTGTTTCCGGATGTCTCTTGGGATCAGGTCGAATTGCGCTGTTTGGAACTCGACCGAGCTTTACAGCGAGCTATGACTTGTTGAATGTATCGGTTATGCAAGTTGCTCGGGTTGAATCACAACTGCGAGAAAATCTTGATATAACGAATAATTCCTTGGAATCTTTCATGTTCTGAGGGCAGACAAACAGATGCCACCATGTCTGATATTGGTGCGGTTTTCGCGAGGAAACGTTGCAAAATGCGCTAAGTGAACAACCAGAACCAGATGGGTCTTCAGAAGTTATGTTGAGATGAAAATTGGTATTGTGTCGGATACACATAATCACTTCGATCGCACGCAAGCAGCGATGGATATTTTTCGAGTTCACGGTGTCGAAGCGGTGTTTCATTGCGGCGATTTGGCCACGTCGGAGATTCTTGTGGCCTGCTCGGTGCTACCGTGTTACTTCGTTTTCGGAAACCATGACGCCGACGAAGTGCCCTATCTGACCCGAACCGCCCAAGACGTGGGGGCCACGTGTTTGGCTTGGGGAGGCGAAGTCGAACTTGCAGGCCGACGAATCGCCATGACGCACGGGCATCTGCGATCCGACTTGCAACCTCTTCTCGCTGCCCAACCAGAGTTTCTCTTGACCGGCCATTCCCACACGCCCGGCGATTGGATGGAAGGCCCGACCCGACGAATTAATCCCGGAGCGTTGTTCCGCGCGTCCAAGTTTACGGTCGCCACGTTGGATTTACGGACGGACGAGTTGCAATTCCTCAGTATTCCGCGCTAAAGAAAAATCAACCACTCGTTTCCGATTGGCACGCGGTTAGAATTGAGAACCGTTTACGTCTTGTTAATAGAGGACGTTCTGCCAACGTCCGTTGAGATACTGCGCGAGGCCAAACATGGTCGGATGGTCCAATACGAATCGATGCCAACTGCTCGTCTTGTGGACAGGTGTTGCTTGTTTTGCAGGCACTTTAATCGGTTGCTCGGATTCCGAATCAGAGCAAGTGACACAACCTGTTGTCGAGGATTCGGTTACGACTAACGCCACGCCCTCGGATTCCGTGGGTAATTCGGGTACGGAATCTGCACCGGAACCACCGGAAACGAGCGAACCTCCGAAACCAAGACTGCCCGAATTGCCGCCAAAGTTGCCTTCCACGCAAGACTTGGCAGCTGAGGAGCTCAAAAAGTTAGGGGCGGAAGTCACATTCAATAAAAACGGCGATGTCGACAAAGTCGATTTCCGATCGTTGCCCGTCACAGACGAGCACTTGAAACTTTTAGAACCGTTTTTCCTGCTCGCGGACCTAAACCTATCAGAATCAAAGGTTTCCGACGCAGGGCTGAAATATCTGGAACAATTCGATTATTTGCGGCGTCTCGCTTTGTACGGAACCTTGGTGACGAACCAGGGTTTATCTTCATTGGAGAAGCTGCCACGGTTGGAACATCTCTGTCTCGATGAGACATCCGTGAGCGATGAGGGACTATCACATCTCTCGTCCTTGGATCGGTTGGAGGTGTTGCACTTGGCAACGACCGGCAAGATCACCGGCAACGGTTTGAAATCGCTCTATCCTCTAGAGCAACTTGAGGTTTTGAAAATTGATACAGCCTCCATCGAACAGTCGTCGATGGACGAATTGCAGAAGAAACTTCCAAACGTCGAAATCCAGGCGGCAAGTGCACCGGAAAGTTAATCACGACGATAGCCGAGCGAAAACAGATCTTGACGCATGAGCGAACATTGATACCGTAAGGAGTGGCCCACCCCGGGTCGTACTCCCATTTTTCTGTAGGAGTCGAATCGATGCCGAAACGTCTTATCGGAACTCTCTCCGCGGCAACTATGTTGATGGCCACAGCCGCATTTGCTGCTGGCGACCAGCATTTCGCTCCGCCAGCGGCCCAACGACTCCAAGAGCAAACCCTGCAGTGGGTGGAAGCTCGGCAAGCGACTCCGGAACTTCGTGAACAAATTCAGGATCTCTGGGCGAATACCGAGTTGAGTTCCTCGACGGCTCGGTTTGACCAAGTCGTGCGGACGTTCGCGTTGGTCGATCCCGTCTCGCAAAAATTCGTCGACGATTGCCGATTGATCGATGCCCCGCTTGCTCCGCCGGAGTTCATCTCGGTGGACTCGCAAGATGAATTCTACACCAACACCATGCGTCTGTATTACGGCCGTTACTTGGCTCAACGTCGGATGTACGACGAAGCGTTGGAGCAGTTTACGCAACTCGACCCCGCCACCGTCATCGACCCTGCCACGCTACTATTCTACAAGACCGTGGCCGAACATGAGTTGATGCTCAAAGACGACGGCTTGAAATCGGCAGAGTTGCTGCTCAGTCACACCGAAGACGTGCCCGTGCGATATTCGTCGGTCGCGAAGTTGATGCAGTTCGAACTCGAAAAACTCCGCAAAGACACGCTCGACGAAGTTGCCAAAATGATGAGCGACGTCGAACGGCGTTTGGACTTGGCTCGGGCCGGTCGCAAAGTCCAAAAACGGGAAGCGGAAATCATCGCCGCCTTGGATTACCTGATCGAGAAAGCCGAAAAAAGCGGAGCCTGCAGCGGAGAATGCCCCTGCGACGGTCTCGGCGGTAAGTCGAATCAGTCCAACAGCCCTGCGAAAGATAGCTCTGTCAAAGGTAGCACTGCCCCCGGCGATGCCGACGAAAAACGCGTCGCCCAACAATCCGGCTGGGGCACACTCCCTGAGAAAGAACAAGCCGCGGCCAAACAGTACATGGACAAAAACTTCCCGCCACACTACCGCAAAGCGATGGAAGAATACTTCAAACGTCTGGCCGAACGCAAAAAGAACTAAGCCGGGCCGTATGACGCGGAACTAACGACACGAGTGAAAACCACGGGAGCCAAACTGGTTTCCGTGGTTTCTCTTGCGCTGGCGCGATAAGATCAACGTTTGATGATGGGATGGCTCGCAAGAGAATTGGAACACACCATGTTTCGCAGTTTGATCTTCGCTGTTGTATTCACATGCACTTTGAAAAGCTTTGCGGCGGATGCGGTCGACTACACGAAACACGTCAAACCGATTCTTGCAAAGCATTGCGTGATGTGTCATGGACCGGATGAATCGGAATCCGGGTTGCGGGTCGATGCTGGTCAATTGATGTTGGACGGCGGAGACCGCGGACCGGCGATCGTGCCTGGCAAAAGCCAAGAGAGTTTGTTGTATCAGGCTCTTGTTGGTGAAGGTGAGGAAGACGTCACCGCGATGCCTTTGGATTCCGATCCCCTCTCGAAAAAAGAAATCGAGATCATCAAGAAGTGGATCGATGCGGGTGCTGCGTTCCCGGACGATGAGAAAGTCTCGCAGAACAAGTCTGCGACAAAACACTGGTCATTCCAACCGGTCACGCGTCCGCAGGTTCCGGTCGTCAAGCAAGCCGACTGGTGTCGCACGCCGATTGATCGATTCGTGCTTCATCAGTTAGAGCAAACGAATCAACAGCCGGCCCCACTTGCGGATCGTCGCACGCTGATTCGGCGATTGAGTCTGGACCTGCGGGGGTTGCCACCGAGTTGGGTGGAAGTCGAAGAGTTCCTCGCCGACCGTTCGCCGAACGCGTATGAAAGCCTAGTCGATCGCATGCTTGCCTCGCCGCAGTATGGCGAACGCTGGGGACGACATTGGCTGGATGTGGCACGGTATGCGGACTCGCACGGTTTCACTATCGATGGTGCTCGCGAAATCTGGTTGTATCGCGATTGGGTCATCAACGCGTTCAATGCCGACAAACCGTTCGACGAATTTACCATCGCCCAACTGGCGGGTGACTTACTTCCGAACGCAACGATTGACGACCAAATCGCCACCGGGTTTCATCGCAACACGCTGGTGAATCAGGAAGGTGGCACCGATGCGGAACAATTCCGTGTTGATGCTGTTGCCGATCGTGTCGACACCACCGGGGCGGCGTGGATGGGACTAACGCTGGGGTGCGCCCGCTGTCATCAACACAAGTTCGATCCGATTTCCCAGCGGAACTACTACGAGCTGTTCGCGATTTTCAACAACCAAGACGAACCCACCTTGAAAGTTCCCACAGCCGAGCAAACCGCGACGCTGAACCAACTCCGAAGTGATCTCGCGAAAGCAGGAGCCAAGCTCAGCGAGCACGACCAACAAACGCGGTCAGGTTTTCAAGCATGGCTTGATCGCTTGCAAAATCGCATGGATCAAACCGCCACGTGGTCCATTCTGGATCCGAGTTCCTACAAGACAACCAACGGTTCTACCCTTGCACCTCAAGATAACAAAGCTCTGTTCGTTGATTTTAGCGGGCCGGACAAAGACACGTTTGTCGTCGCTGCAACATCGCCGGTCACAAAACCGACTGCCATTCGATTGGAGACGCTCACGCATCCCAGCTTGCCAAAGAACGGACCGGGCCGCGCGGGAAATGGGAATTTCGTCTTGAACGAAATTGAAGTCTTTGCGGTGGATGCTCAAGGGAAACGTCGGCAACTTCGTTTGGCGGACGCGATTGCCGATCACTCGCAGTCCGGGTACCCGGTCATCGATGCCATCGACGGCGACAAGCAGAAAACCGGTTGGGCGATCAACGTCCAACGTGGCAATCCGAACGTGCCTCGGGAAGCGGTCTTTTTCTTAGCGGAACCGGTTGAGTTTGCAGACGGTGAGACGCTGGAAGTTCAACTGCATCAGAATCACGGTTCCCGGTACGTGCTCGGACATTTCCGTTTGGCCATCACCGATGCCCCGACGGACTCGCTGCGGATTCCCGCGTCGGTGCGGAAGATTCTCGCTAAAGCGGGGGCTGACCGGAGCAAAGCCGAGACCGATCAACTGGTCGCAACCTACCAGAACGCAGATGCCGACCGGAAACCGCTGGCTGCTCGAGTCGATACGTTGAAACGCGAACTGGAAGACTTGGAAAAGGCGGTTCCGACGACGATGGTGCTCCGTGAACGCAAGACACCACGCGAGACGTTCATTCACATCCGTGGCGATTTTCTCCGTCACGGCGACCGTGTCTACCCGGATGTGCCCGATGTGCTTCCACCAATCGAAAGTGAAGGCACGCCGAATCGGTTGGACTTCGCCCGGTGGCTGGTTGATCCCGCCAACCCGTTGACCGCCCGTGTGACTGTCAATCGGATTTGGCAACGTTATTTCGGTTGGGGATTGGTCGAGACCGAGAACGACTTCGGACGCCAAGGTGCGAAACCGTCGCACCCAGAACTCTTGGATTGGTTGGCGTCCGAGTTTGTGAGGCAACAATGGTCTTTGAAATCGTTGCATCGTTTGATCGTGACTTCGGCGGTGTATCGGCAATCATCACGAATCACAGATGAGAATTGGCAACGTGACCCGCGGAATCGGCAGTTGGCTCGCCAAAGTCGGATGCGGTTGGAGGCGGAAGCCATTCGCGATGTGGCATTGGCGATCAGCGGCCAACTCTCTACGGAGATGAATGGCCCGAGCGTCCACCCGCCGCAACCGCAGGGCATTTATGTGCTGACTCAGCAGAAGAAACCCTGGAACACCGAGACTGATGGCGACCGTTACCGACGGGGACTTTACACGTACTTCTGGCGGTCGAGACCGTACCCCATGTTGATGACGTTCGACGCCGCCGATGGCATCACAACTTGCACTCGCCGTGTTCGCTCGAACACGCCGTTGCAATCCCTCACGCTGGCGAACGACATTGCCTTCCACGAACTAGCACAAGCCTTCGCGGTGCGAATTCTCACCAAAGCGCCGTCATACGTCGAAGGCCGTCTGCAATACGCCTTCCGCACAGCGTTGTCACGCGAACCGAGTGAAGCCGAATTGACAACGCTGACGGAATTCTATGAAAGCGAACACGCTCGGTTCGAAGCCGACCCCACCGCCGCAACCGCCGCCGCTCCGTCGGACATGCCCAGCGAAACCACCGAAGTTGAGGCCGCCGCCTGGACTGCCGTCGCCCGCGTGCTGATCAACCTCGACGAATTCATTACCCGAGAATAGATTTTGTAGCGTGCGTGTAGCTAGGAATTTGCATCTGCGAGATCGTGAATAACACAACCATTTACAGTAAAAGAAGTTGTGTGCCACTGCTAGCTTGCGTAGCAGTGCGAGTCACCAGTTGACCGCGAGTCGCTGAAAACACTGCTGGACAAGCCAGCAGTGCAGGAAATTGCATCGATTTAGCGTCGTGGGTGGCATGCCCACGGTTTTACGTGGGCATGATTGGACATTCA
>NZ_CFHRBF010000033.1:0-30361 GCF_984380535.1 Thalassoroseus sp. | reverse complement strand
CTGGAACGACGACGGCACCGATGCCGAACTCGTGCCGACGGGTGGAACGGAAAAAATCTACCACGTTGTCGACGAGTCGATGCCCGATGGTCGTCGACCGCAAACGTGGCGGTTCGCAAGCCGGACGGAATGCCTCGTCTGTCATACGACCCGTAGCGGTTCGATCCAGGGCTTCCGCGTTGAGCAACTCGATCGATCGGTCGGCTCCGGTCAAAATCAGTTGACAAATTTCGTCGAGATGGGTCTGTTCGAGGATCCTTACGCTCTGCTCGCGAAGCTCAAGGTCCAGCCGCACCCGCTGACCGATCCGTCCGACACCGGTGCAGACCTGCAGGCCCGGGCGCGGTCTTACTTGGACCTCAACTGTGCTCATTGCCACATTCGTGGTGGTGGAGGGACGGCGAATTTTGAAGTGCGTCGGGAGTTGCCGTTGGAGAAAACGGGTCTCGTCGGCGAACGCCCGACGCAGGGGACCTTCGAATTGTTTGCTCCGGAGATCGTGGCTGCCGGCGATCCCTACCGCAGCGTGCTGTTCTACCGGATGGCGACACTCGGACGCGGCCGGATGCCGCACGTCGGCTCACGTGTCATTGATACAGCAGGTCTTGGTCTCATTCGCGAGTGGATCGACTCACTGTCCGCGGAAGCAACGTCACCGGCTGTTCGGAAATTGCGGAGAGACCAAGCGGCAGCGCTGTCAAGACTGCGGACGGAGGAATCAGCGGTCGGCGAACTGCTGGCATCGACGAGCGGTGCCTTGCTATTGCTAACTGCACTCGACAAAGGCACGCTGCCGCCGAGGGAACAACAGCGGATCATCGAAGCGGCGACCGCAGACACGCCGCCGCACATCCGCGGCTTGTTCGAGCGCTTCTTGCCGGAATCGCGGCGGTCGAAACGGCTGGGGGAATCGGTCGATCCGGCAATGATCCTCAGCCTCAACGGCGACGCAAAACGCGGCCGGGATTTGTTCTTGAACGCCACCGGCGTCCAATGTCGGAACTGTCATCAGGTCGGCGATCAGGGGCGAAACGTCGGACCGCGTCTGGACGGCGTCGGCAAGCGACTCTCGCGTCGCCAACTGCTGGAAAGCATTCTCGAGCCCTCCGCGGTCATCGACGAGAAGTTCCGCACCTGGCTCGTGCAAACGACAGACGGTCGTGTAATCACTGGACTGCTGATCGAGCGGATGAACCAAATGGTCGTGCTCCGCCGCACCGACGGAAAAGACATCCGTATGCCACCAGCCGATGTCGAGCAATTGGTCCCAGCGCAAAAGTCGCTCATGCCAGACTTGCTCGCCCGCGACTTGACAGCCAAAGAATTGGCGGACCTCCTGAGCTTTCTGCAATCCTTGCAATCCCCGCCGATTGAACCCTAACGGCAGCGTTCCTACGACTGCGACCGGTGCGCGGCCGGAAAGTGATGTGACGCCGCTAAAGACTTGTGCTCAAAACGATTCATGCGGAGATCGTCAACGGCAAGATTGTTGATTGTTGTAGACATGACGCTTCCGTCCACTCGGCTGCACTGTGCCCAAGTGACACCTATCAACGATTGGGGGCGAAGCTGCGCGGCACAGAGCCAGCTGAGACTTCAGCGGCGGACGAATCATCAGTATTTGAAGAAAACGCACCTTGAAAAGACTCGGAAGCACTGCGACAGACTTGATTAGTCTTCTGTTAAACGACGATTGGAGTCAATGAACAGCCAGATTGCGGCGGCGATTGCATAGACTGCGGCATAGGTGAGAAACACGAACTGGTAACCGTCGATTAGGGCTGCTTGTTCTAGAGTTTTTGAGAGTGGGGCTGACTGTTCTGCAGCACGTCTGGCAACAGTTTGTTGAATGATCGTCCCGGTGGCCCAACCGGCTAGTGCTGCCCCCATTGTGCCAATCGTGTTCATGCAAGCGGCGGTGACAGCGGTGTGTTCACGGCCTAAATCCTGACAGGTGGCCCAAATCGCTCCCAGAGTGCAGTCGATGCAAAAGGCCGCCAACGAGACACAGAAACAGAACACATGAATGTTCGGTGCCACGCACGCTCCGAGCCAACAAAACATACATACTAGCATCCCGAGGATGCCAACCGCTCGCCGTCCATTGCTTCTGCTGCCGAGTCTCCGACTAAAGAAACCCACGATCAAGCCACCCGTCAAACATCCGACTGCTCCAACCCAGAGGGGGGCACCCTTGTAAACTGCACCGAGCAGGTCGGAATCGGCAATACCAAATCGTTGATCCAAGTAAGACGGTAGATAGGTGATATTGAACGCCCAACCATAGTTGATTAGCGAATACATCGCACAAAGTGCGAGAACGCTCCGATTGGTGAAGAGTGCTCGCCAAGGAACGCTCGCATGTCCGATAATTTCAGTACCCGGGCTTGGTGGGACTTCGGGTGATTCCGTCTCCTTTGCGGAGTTGGCTTCGTCGGGATGGTTGCGGAAAAGAGTCGCGAACAGGACACACCACACGAGCCCAATTAGCCCGAAGAGCACAAACGCTCCTCGCCAACTCAGTAGCGGAGAAGAAACCCCCGTTCCACCAACGAGGACGGCCCAAATCAAAGGCGTCGCCCCGCCTGCTAGTCGGCCTGACATCCAAACGAGTCCCTGGGCAAACTCCCATCGATGGGCTGGAAACCAATTGTAGAGCACCCGCGTAATATTCGGATAAGCTCCCGCCTCTCCGGCTCCGAATAAAAATCGCAGTACGATCAGCGTTCCGAGTCCGCCGAGTGTCCAACCGCCGACCTGAATGCCGACCAAACCTGTCAATGTTGTGCAAGCCGACCACCAAACGACAATGCGAATTAACATCGAACGCGGGCCGAGACGATCGCCGAGCCAACCCGTGGGAACCTCAAAAATCGCATAGGCAATCGCGAATCCTGTGAATGCCCATTTGAGTTCGGCGACGCCATTGAGATTCAAGTCTTTGGCTAGCGATGGAGCCGCCATGCCGAAGCAGACTCGGTCGAGATAGGTGATCATCGACAACGTACAAACCAAGGCCAACACGACTCGCGAACTCTGAGTTCCCAACCGCTTGGCGCGGGTACGAAGTACGTCGCCTTGAGGAGTGACATCGAACGGGGAAACCGCCGGCGGACTGTTCTTCGGCATCGCTACTTGTTCCTACTAAAGAGACGGGCCACCGGTTTCCAAGTGATCTCGGTATCCAGTGGATACACCGGTCGCCGGCTTTTCTCATGCCCGAGCGAAGGCAAGTTGGCGCTTGTTGCCCCTGGTGCGTCGATATGAATCATGTCACACCATGCAGCGTACATGTGATGCTGACAGTGGGGCGATTTCACAATTGTGATGTCGAAGTCTTGCGGGTCTTGACCGTGTGCCAAGAACAACGAACTGTCGAACAAGTGCACCGGGCGGCTGGTGATCACGAGGGTCAATGGACTCGATTCAAAAACGGCGGTTCGACCGGAATTCCATTCCCAAGTGAATGACTCACTCCGAAAACGGCCGTCCGATAACAATCGAACTTGTCCTGTGAGCGGAATCCGTTGGAATCGCCGTGAGTCCAACGCCCCACCAACTTCGATCGAAATCGTTGCTCCCACGCCTGCATCGAATGCGGCATCCACTGCCTGTCGATCCACAACCGGAGCCAACACGGTGCGTGAGCATTTCTGTGCTAGCAATTCGCGGACGATTTCCAAGCTGTCTCCGGATGCTCCCGAACTTGTCGCATCGGCGGCATCGACAAGTGCAACGGGCTTCGTGGTCGACAATGCTTGCCGAACGCCTTCGGTCATCGGTGTGAGCTGAGCCTGCATGTGAGCTCGCTGTTCCCAAAACTGACTCGCCAGACGTTCGGCGTGCTCGGCCGCCAATTCCGGAGCATTGTCGGTGACAACGATGGCGTAGCTCCGCAGTTCCGGCACGTCCGTGAATGGATTGCCGATGAAGAACCCCGCCGAAAGCCCCGCGTCGGTTTGTTCGATCTCCTTGGCTTGATCGATCAATCTTCCGAATCGGCCGGTTTCCGTAATCAGTTCATCGCCACGCACAAGCGCCGGGATTTCGACTTTCGCCATGACCGGTTGAATCTTGTCATCCAGTCGATCCATCAACAATTGGGCCGCTCGTTCGCCGGTGCGTTGAAAGTCCACATGCGGATACGTGTGGTAAACCGTAATCGCATCGCAGTGCTGCATCATTCGATCCGTCAGGATGCCGTGCATGTCGAATGACGCGACAAACGGGATCGACTCACCAAGAAGTTCCCGAGCGATTTCCAGCAACCGGCCTTCGGGGTCGTCTTCGTCTTCCGTGGCCGTTGCCCCGTGCAATGCGAAATACGCACCATCGACTGGACCGGCGGCTTTGATGCTCTCCCGCCACTCTGTTTCGATCCGAGCAAAATCCGCAGCCGGAATGACGCCGCCCGAGGTAATTCCACGTGCACTCGACGTGGGAATCACCTCCACGTCCGACCGCTGCCGGAACACCCCGAGAGCCCCATGAACCTCGGTTCCCACTTTTTCGTGGTGCGAGAAAATGTCTGGCCCGAAGTTCATCAGGAAGTCGGTGTATCGTGTGGGGACGGGGTTGAACGAGGAGATCTCGTGGATGTACTCCGCCACCAAAATCCGCAGCCCGCGCATGAGCAAAGGTCCCTGGGAATCGGGTGAGCGATGGTTAACAAGACTCGTCGATCAACGTCGATTTCACGAAGTCCTCATTGATCGTGACGCCCAAGCCGGGACGATCGGGCGGTGAGATCCATCCGTCGACCGCTTGGATCTTCTCTTCGGTCAGTTCGTGACGGAGTGGCGAATCTTCCACACAGTCTTCGAAGATGAACGCGTCGCGGCACGTACTCAGCCAGTGAATGCTCGCCGCCACGGTGACGGGACTGGTGTAGCAGTGATTGCACAACCGAGCCCCAATCTCTTCGACACGCTGGCGGATGTAGTGGGATTCGCTGAAGCCGTTGCGGGACAAATCAACTTGATAGACATCCAAGCAACGTCCGTCGATCAGCGGGCGGAACGAGTATCGTCCGCACTCCTCTTCGCCTGAGGCAATCGGCACCGGTGAGCGGTCACGGAGCCAGCGATAACCTTCGTAATCATCGGGCCGCAATGGTTCTTCCAACCAACCGATTCGGTAATCCGCGAAGGCTTTGGCCCGATCAAGTGCGGTGCGAGCATCCCACACACAACCGGCATCGACGAGCAAGGTCGCATCGTCTCCGAGTCCTTCGCGAGCGCCCCGAACCAAGTCGATGTCGACCGCTTCGCTTTGCCCCATGGGTTCCCAACCGAATTTGACGGCGTTGTAACCGTATTCCCGCCAGCGTTCGCCGATCTTCGCGGTTTCGTTTCCGTCCTTGCCGAAAAGGATCGACGCGTACGCCTGAATGCGATCGTGTTTCTTCCCGCCTAACAAACGGTGAATCGGTTCGCCGAATTGCTTCCCTTTGATGTCCCACAACGCCATGTCGATCGCGGCCATCGCGGTGATCGTGACCGACCGCCGTCCGCAATACATTGTACTGCGGTACATTTTCTCCCACAGTCGATCAGTCTCTAACGGATTCTCGCCAATCAAGATTTGGCGAAGTCCCGTGGCGACGTTGTGACTAAACGGAGCGTCGATGACGGCTTTAACCATCTCGGGTGATGAGTCTGCTTCGCCAACGCCTTCCAACCCGTTGTCAGTACGGACACGAACCAAAACGGAATCCTGGCTGCTCGCGGTTTTCGCCTCCACGTTTTTAATACGAAGAATTTGGACGACAATCTGAGAGATTTTCATCGAGTCGGTTCTCAATAAAAGGAAGTGTTCGTCGATCGCTGATTGCGATGACGGTCTGTGTGTGTCGCTAACCGATGACCCGCCCAACGACGACGATGTGCTGCCCACGCGGAACGGCCGCTCCCCACGCCTGAGCCAGCACCACACCATCGACGCCGGCTTTCACCGGCCAAGGTTCCATGTCAATGTGATCGAAATCGTGAAGTCGTCCGATGGTGTCATTGGCTTTCACAACTGTGCCGCATTCCAAGAGCGGTTCGTAGTGTCCATCGAACGGTGCGAGCGTGTAGCAATCGCGATCGACGACTTCCAACTTCTTCTGCGTGCCCGCCGCATGAAACGCAAAGGGTTCGATCGTGCCTTGCATCAAATCGTTGTGAATCAAAGCGGCCAAAACTCCCTGCCGAGCATATTGCACGCCCACCGGATCGACAGCGGCCCCCCAACCGAGTTCCGTACCGACAGTGATTTTCCCAAGTCGCTCCGCCTCACTGGGCAACAATCCCGGCGTCACGTTCTGATAGACCATCAAGCTCGGAGTGCCAAACCAACGCGCGGTTTCTTCGATCTTGGCAGACAAACCGGGATCGTCGACCGGATGAAAGCTCGCACAGTGGGAGAATCTTGCGACGTGGCCGCCGGAGTGCAAATCGATCACGATATGCACTTGCGGCCAAATGTGTTGGCGAACGAAGTCGGCAATGCGATGGGTAATCCCCGATAACGCGGGCGTTTTCCCAGCACCGTCGACAAACGCGCGATTGAGGTTCACGCCGTCATCCAATCGACTACTTTCCCGTGTCCCGGCCCGGAATGCCGACGGGTTCAATACCGGAATGAAAATGATGCGTCCCCGGACATCTTCCGTGCGGATGTCCCCCATTAATCCCTTCAGCGCGACTGGTCCTTCGTATTCGTTGCCATGATTCGAACCGAACGACACCAACCCTTCGCCCGCACGGGCTTCCGGCCCCACCCAAACGGTGAGCGGAATCAGATGGTCCCCCCAGATGCTATCGTGTTCCAAGGCCACCCAATAATCGCGGCGGCCTGGGGATTCGAAATCGAGCAACTCGGGTCGGACGATGGTTCGGGACATGCGAGAATGACTCTGCTGATGGAAATGAAATTCAAGAGCTAACGCAAAATGTCGTGCAACACATGGCCGTGCACGTCGGTCAGACGGAAATCGCGTCCGGCGTAGCGATACGTGAGCTTCTCATGATCAAAGCCTAAGAGGTGCAACATCGTGGCATGCAAGTCGTGTACGGCGGTGGGCTTTTCGACGGCTTGAAAACCGAAGTCGTCGGTGGCTCCTCGGACAGTTCCGCCGCGAATACCGCCGCCAGCCATCCAAACCGTGAAGCCGTAATGATTGTGATCACGCCCCAACCGCGACTTCCCTTCGCCGGTCAGTTCCACTGTCGGCGTGCGGCCGAACTCACCGCCCCACAGAACCAAAGTGTCATCGAACATGCCGCGTTGTTTCAGGTCGGTCAGCAACGCGGAAATCGGCTGGTCAATTTGCCCGGCTAGTCTACGGTGATGGTTTTCGAGATCCGTGTGATTGTCCCACGGTTGACCCCCTCCGTGCCAAAGTTGCACGTATCGCACTCCACGTTCGAGCAACCGACGAGCAATCAGGGTTTGCCGACCATGCACACCGCTGCCGTACATTTCCTGAATCGACTTTGGTTCCTTTTGGATATCGAAGACATCCGCTGCTTCCATTTGCATGCGGAACGCCAACTCGAATGATTGAATCCGTGAATTCAGTCGATCATCGTCGCGTGCGGACTGATGTTCCCGATTGAGTGTCCGTAATAGTTCCAGTTGCCGAGTTTGAATCTGCGGTGTTGCATGTGTGCTGCGGATGTTCTCGATGAGCTTGTCGATCTGCTGATGTTGGGGATCGACGTACGTGCCCTGAAACGCTCCCGGCAAAAACCCCGATTGCCAATTGTCGGCCCCTTTGATCGGCAACCCTTTCGGGCACAAGACAATGAAGCCCGGCAAATTCTGATTTTCCGATCCCAATCCGTACAACACCCACGAACCCACACTCGGCCGAGGAAGCACCGAGTCACCGCAATTCATCAGCATCAATGACGGTTCGTGATTCGGAACCTGGGCGTACATCGAGCGGATGAGAGCGATGTCGTCAATGTGCTTCGCCGTCTTAGAGAATAACTCACTGACTTCGATGCCGCTTTCCCCGAACTTCCGAAACGAAAACGGCGATGCAAATGCGGCCCCTGTTTTACGTTCGGTGGCCAAGCTCACCGGCGGGGCTTGACCTTCGTACTTTTTGAGCATCGGTTTCGGATCGAATGTGTCGACGTGGGACGGTCCCCCGTTGAGGAAGAAGTGAACCACCCGTTTCACTCTGCCCGGAAAGTGCGGCTGTTTTCCCCCAGTAAGTGCCGCCTGGGTCGCCTGTGCATTCGGGTCGCCGATGATGCCCGCCAGCCCCAAGGTTCCCAACCCCATCCCCACACGTTGCAGAAGCGAACGCCGATCAAATTCCATCGCCTGTTTTTGTTGCATCGGCAATCCCGTCGCTTTCGATAAGTGGCTCATCGCTCTCAAGTATCTCAGTCCACGAACAGAAATTCGTTTGACAACAACAACACTTGCGCGAGCTGTTCCCAGGGCTTCAAATTTTGCGTCTTCGGGCCGATGAAGTCCTCGACCGAATTCCATGACTGATTCGATTTCTCATCCGCCGGTGTTCCAGCCACCGCCCTGAGCTCGTTAATGCCAATCGACCAGAGATACTGATCGCTGTTGAGATTGCCGTTGATGTCGACAACGAAATCCAAGGTATCACCGGCTTGCACTTTCACCGATTCGATCTGCAAAGCCTGTGCGGAGTTATGCAGCGTGAACTGGCTCAACACTCCCTGCCGACTGGAAATGATCCAACACCGAATCCCGTTGCCCGCAGCGACTTCGTGCCGTGCGTCGGAGTCGATCGAAACCGTCGCATCCCGTTTTGCGGTCCAACGACGGATCACCGCGTGCTTGTGGTCATTGCCTGGATGCCCTCCGCTCGCGGTCAATTGAGCCCAGCCAAGTTGGGAATCGGGCCATTTGCTGCCGCCTTGCCATGCCGTGCCGTTGAAGTGCGGCAGCGGCTGGAAACTCTGAATCGCGGTCCCGGCTTCGTTGATGGCCCCATAACCGTATTGCCACGCCAACTGACGGGAAGTCAGCGGGTGTTGTCTCTCGGATTCGGGAGCCGAAACGAATTGCAACGCCGCCTCACTTTGCCGCGGCGTGGGTGCCCGCTGATAGACGCGTTGAAAGAGTTGTTCGATGCGTTCTTCCGGTGACGCATCCGGCATGGCCTCGATCAATGCAGCCAACCGCCGTGCTCGAACGGCCACGAACGGATGGTTCAGACCGAACAAGGCTTGTTGCGGCACTGTTGTTTGCGAGCGTTCGGGAATATGCAGATCGGGATTGGCAAAATCGAAAACTCGATACGCATTCGGCAAACGTTCGCGGTCGATGTATCCATAAAGTGAGCGACGCCGATTTCCGTCGTTGCCACCGAACAATGGCTTTCCACGGCCACCAAGTTGCAACGTCAAATCGCCCGATGCGGCTAACATCGCATCTCGAAATTCTTCGAACGTCAATCGGTGTGCAGGATTCTTCCAAATGAGAGAGTTCCCCGGATCGACCCGTTCCGCAAGCTCCTGAGTGGCGTTGTCAACCGGCCCGCGTGACCCCTGTCGATATGCCGACGAAAGCAGAATCTGACGGTGGATGGCTTTCGTGCTCCATCCACTCTCGACCAGTTGAGTCGCGAGCCAATCCAACAACTCCGCATGCGCCGGCTTCGCGGCCCGAGCGCCAAAGTCACTCGGAGTCGGGACAATCCCCACGCCAAAATGATGCTGCCAAATCCGATTGACCCACACGCGAGCCGTCAGTGGGCTGTCCGGCGAAACAATCGCCTCCGCCAATTCCAACCGCCCGCTACCGTGCTGGAACGGTTCGCGATCTTGCCGTTCAAGAATCAGCGGCAACCGACGCGGAACGTCCTCGGTTTTGGTGAGGTGATTGCCACGTTGGAAAATTCGGGGTTCTTCGATGGTTTTTCGATCGACCAGTCGCACCGCGAACGGCGGGGCGTCGGGTGAATCCAGAATTAATTTTTCCAGAGCGGTTTGGTGCTTCCACAAGCCAGGAAGTTCCGATCGCGTGGAAAAATAGGTGCTGATCTCAGCAAGGTGCACATCGGGAACAACACAGGGTGAACCTTCGGCATACAGCACGTCACGAATCGCGTTGTGTTCCGGGTCGGCAAGCCTTTCTGGTCGCGGGCTGCCGGAACTTTTTGCCGCCGCCAATGCTTGCTGCCATTCTTGATCAATCTGTGTGAACAACGCTCCGTATCGCTCCGCGACTTCCCGCATCGATTTCGGCGGCGTGGAAAACGATTTCATCACCAACGGAGAAACCTCGTCCGCACCAAGTTCCTGCAACTCTTGGAGTACCTGTGGTGCTTCGGTAGCAAACGACTCGGATTCGATCGCCGCAAACCGATGCCAAGGCACGAACACGGGATTTTTCTCCGAATTCGTCTTTCGCAAAAACGCTTCCCAACGCTCCACGTAAACCGGGAAAATGTCATCCGTTGACAGGATTTGCGAAAATGGAATGTTGGGATGCTTTTCAAGTTCCAACTGTGCAATCAAATAATCGGTAATGCGAGCCCGCATCCGATCCGCGACCACACCACGCATGCGATCCACTTCCTTGCGGAGTGCGTTTTGTTTTTCTTCCAACTGCTGCTTGAACTGCGGCGAAAGAGATTTCGATGAATCCACCGCCTGTGTCAGTTCCTTGACGCTGTTCCAGAAGACTCCATACAGCGAGTAGTAATCCGCAGTGGGAATCGGGTCATACTTGTGATCATGACAGCGTGCACATCCAAACGTGAGCCCCATCGTCGTGCGACCGAGAACATCAATGCGATCGTCGATGATGTCATGCTCGTTGCCCAAGAATCTCCGTCCAATTGTCAGAAACCCCATCGCTAACTGCGCGGTTGGATCTTCCGGAGCAGCTTGGTCGGCTGCAATCTGCAAGAGCAAAAACTGATTGTAAGGCAGGTCATTGTTGAAAGCCCGAACCACCCAATCTCGGTACGCGGGAGCATGAACGAATGGGCGAATTTCCCAGCCATACATGTACCCCTTCGTGTCCGAATAGCGGGCCAAATCCAACCATTTTCTCGCCCAGTGCTCTCCATACTGCGGAGATTCCAGCAAATCATCCACGAGCTTTTCGTAAGCGTTGGGATCGGGATCGTTGACGAAACGCTCGACGTCTTCGGGAGATGGGGGAAGCCCCGTAAGATCGAACGACAGTCGGCGAATCAGCGTTCGTCGATCCGCCAGAGGAGACGGACTTAAATGCGAATCCCGAAGTTTTGCGAGCACAAACGCATCGACGGGAGTCCGCACCCATTCCGCGTGGGCAACACTCGGCACATCGGGATCAGTCACAGGCTGAAATGCCCAGTGGCTTTCGAGAAGGCTGGACTTTGCCGGACTTACCGGTGCTGCATTCGGCCAAGGAGCACCAATGCGAATCCATCGTTCAAGGATTGCCACCTGAGACTCCGTCAGTGGATTCTCTGGGGGCATCTCGAAACTGGTTCGGCGAACGGCGGAGATGAGCAAACTCTCATCGGGATCACCTGGCACGATCGCCGGACCAGAATCTCCACCGGTGAGAAGACTCGTTCTGGAATCGATCCGCAAACCGGCCCACTGCTTCCTAGCACCGTGGCATTCGCTACACGAATTGACCAAAAGCGGCCGCACCAATTTCTCGAAAAACTCGGCATCGGCGGATGAAATCTCCGTCTGCTGTGCAGAACCCTCGGCACATGATCCGACATGGCATAGCGACAGCCCGACCACCAAAGCTATCACACCAAGAATCGCATGCCGCTTCATGATCCGAATTCTCCAGTCAGTCACTCAGTCTGCATTGCTGATGGCCGGTTCCAGTTATCATTGTTCTGTCCCAAACACCAGGAAGCAACCATCCGTAATCAAACAGCCCGCGGATGATTGTCAGCAACCACAAATCGATTGTCAACAATCGGCATATTTTTTGAGCAAATTGTTGACAATCTAAGGTTCATTGAGTACAGAATAGACGCGTTAGTTCACTCCGATGACTTCGCGACCCGTCTTGACTGAGCCGATTTCATCGAAAACGATATTCACGGCACATATGCCGACACAACCAGTTGAGACGTCATCCATGGGCACCAAAGAGATTCCCGTCGTCCGCTCCCTTCAGGTCGCTGAACAGCTCCGCGGGGAAATCCTGTCTGGTCGCATGCCGGAGGGTTTGCGGCTCACGGAAGCTGAGTTGGTCAAGCGGTTCGGTGTGGGACGCGGTGCGGTCCGTGAAGCGGTGCAGCGGCTATCGTTGCAAGGACTGCTTGAGAATCGCCCGAACTGTGGTGCCGTTGTCGCCCCCGAAGCTCCCAAGGCAATTCGAGCCGTAATTATTCCCATTCGTCGGACGCTTGAAGTTTACGCTCTTCAAGAAATCTTCGAGGAACTGACTGACGAAGATTTCCAAAAGTGGGACTCAATTCTCGCAGACATGCGGAAAGCCTGTGAAGCAGAAGATCTGCACGCAATCGCCGAACAAGATATTGCGTTTCATCACTACTTGCTATTGCGACTCGACCAACCGGACATGACTGCCATTTGGGAGTTACTCGTCGGTCGAATTCGCTCGCACTTTCGCCGCGTCCAACGTCGGCGTCACTCCAACCTAATGGAAATCTACGAAGAACACCGCACCATTCTCGAGTCGTTCCGTCGCGGAACACTTGAGGAAGCGGTGTCACTACTGGAAGAGAAAATCGACTGACTCGCAACGCTACAACACATGGCGAGCCCAGTCGACTTGATGATGAACATCACGCAGCAAGTTTCTTGCTATAACAATTCGCCATTCCGCGTTTGATCAGTTTTCCCATTGAGAATACTTCATCGATCTCAATGGCGGGCTCGTCCCTGGTTCACGCTTATCGAAGAAATATCAATGAAGCAAAACTTGAGTTCACACTAGTCCCTAATTTTCATCACGAGAACTAGAGTATCGCACCGCCAGCAAATGTCGCCAAACAGGGCAACGAGACGATCTAGCGAAGCCAGAAACTGAGATCTCTGCAATGCATTCTTGTTCAATACTGCGAACTGCCAAACTGTTGACGACTGTAGTCGCAGTCACTTTGGTAGTTCAACGCGTTTCCGTTTTCGCGGACGATGCAGTACCAACATCAAGCGATGTTAAGTTCTTCGAGAATGAGATTCGGCCACTGCTGACAAAGCACTGTTTCTCCTGTCATGGCAACGACGGAAAGGCAGAAGGCGAACTACGACTAGACGGCAGAGCCGTTTTGTTGCATGGTGGTGCGAGCGGCCCCGCTGCGGTGCCAGGAAAGCCGAAAGAGAGCCTACTGATAGAAGCCGTTCAGTACCGCAGCTTAGAAATGCCCCCTAACGGAAAGCTGCCCGAACAGGACATCCAAAAACTCGTTGAATGGGTTGAAAGGGGGCTGCCTTGGCCGGCAAACGATGATAATGCCCCGATGGTGAACCGCAAGAACTTTCACGTCACCCCAGAGCAACAAGCCCACTGGGCGTTTCAGCCTGTGAAATTGCAGACGCCAGCCAATGTTGCTGATCCGGCGTGGAACACCACAACAATTGATCGCTTTCTTTTTGCAGCAATGCGGTCAAAAGACCTCACTCCCGTGCCACACGCCGATCGCGAATCGCTCTTACGCCGCGTGACTTACGATCTCACCGGATTGCCGCCAACTCCGACCGAGTTGTCGAACTTCTTAGCCGACGAACGCCCCGAGGCCTGGGAAGCTGTGGTCGATCGGTTACTAGCATCGCCCCGGTATGGAGAGCATTGGGGGCGGCACTGGTTGGATGTCGTCCGATATGCTGACACCGCCGGGAATGCGAGCGACCATCCCGTCCCCGATGCTTACAAATATCGCGACTATGTGATTGAGTCGTTCAATCAAGACAAGCAATACAATGAGTTCATCCAAGAGCAGATCGCGGGGGACTTATTGGCGAAAAGCCAACCAGAAAAGTTCGAGGAATTGACAACAGCGACCACCTACCTCGCGATGGCACGTCGCTTTGGCTACAACGACACCAACTTCCTCTATTTTCACCTCACAATCCATGATCTGATCAGCAATCTCGGCGAGTCCGTTTTAGGCCTGTCAATTGGTTGTGCCCGATGTCACGACCATAAGTTCGAGCCGATCTCTGCGAAAGACTATTACGCCCTTTATGGGATTTTTGAGAGTACAAAGTTCACCTTCCCCGGGGCAGAGGAAGTCAACACCCCGAAGGAACTCATCCCGCTAGTCCCTCCGAAAGTGGTCAAAGAGTACGATGAGAAACGGGCCATAGAACAGGCGAAACTGGATCAGGAACTCAATCAACAGCAGTTTGCATTGTTAACGCTTGAAGGGTCTTTTGAAACTAGTGACAAATTGACTTCACCATGGCGTGCAGACAACGACGTCAAAGTTGTCACGGAAGCCTCAAGTCCATTCACGAATGTATTTCCTAAAGGGAATCATTCGATTGAAATGCCGAACTCACCCGGAAATATAGGCTTCCGAAGACCTATCCCCATGCAAAACCGTGAAAGCACTGACACCACTTTTGTTAACCTTGATTTCCGAAATGTGAATGTCGAATCCGGTGGCGACGGCTACTATCGTATTTGCCTAGACCATGTTCAGAACTATTCCCCCAGCGTTGAACTCTTTATCAATGGCCATGGCGTTTTTGCACGTGATGGCGTCAAGATGAACGAGATTGCCCCCTTGAAACTCGGGGAATGGTACAATCTACAGTTTCGCATCGATTGGCAACAGAAAACGTTTTCAGGAATTGTGTCTAGCGAAAGCAACACATGGCCATTCAAGGAGTTGCCGTTTAATCCACGCTGGGACGGAGTCGCCAACTCCATTGTGATCGATGCTGCATTTACAGATGCGAAAAAAGTGAAGCCGCAACGACAGGTCGATAACCTCGCAGTCCAATCGAGTTCTTTCCTAGCGGCTCATGAACAAATTGACTATGCAATCAAAGACATTCAGGAAGAGGTCCAACGACTGCGGAAGGAGTTTGCTGCCATCGAAGGGCGGAAAGCTGCCCTCGACAAAGAAACGCTCTACCCCACTGCGTACGCTGTAAGGGAAGGCACGCCGTCTGACACGCGGATGCAACTGCGAGGCGAGCCAGACCGACTCGGTGAGGAGGTGCCCCGCGGGTTTCTCACAGTGTTAGGTGGCCAGCAACTTAACGATGACTGCCAAGAGAGCGGTCGTCGACAGCTTTCCCAATGGCTCACTTCGCCCGATAACCCTCTGACCCCGCGTGTGATTGTGAACCGGGTTTGGCAGTACCACTTTGGTCGTGGGATCGTCGCTACTGCGAATGATTTCGGCGTGCGTGGCGAACCGCCGACTCATCCGGAGTTGCTAGACTATCTCGCGATTCGACTCATCCAAAACGGTTGGTCTCTCAAGTCTTTGCATCGGGAAATCTTGCTGAGTCGGGCCTATCAATCATCCAGCGAAATTACTCTCACGGCAATGGAACGTGACCCGGCAAACCGCTGGCTCTCGCATTTCACTCGCCGTCGCCTCACTGCGGAAGAGATCCGCGATTCGATTCTTCAACTCAGCGGAGAACTTCAATTAGGCCCCACCGGACCTCACCCATTCCCCCCTGTGAGCAAGTGGCGATACTCTCAGCACAACCCTTTTGATGCTGTCTACGCGTCGAAACGGCGGTCTGTCTATCTGATGACTCAGCGAATCAAACGACACCCGTTCCTCGGTCTGTTCGATGGAGCGGATCCGAATTCGAGCACTGCACGACGTGATTCAACCACAACACCGTTGCAGGCCCTTTTTCTCATGAATGATAGATTCACGCATGAGCAATCACAGACAATCGCGGACCGGTTCCTGCGGGAGTATCATACAGACTCTCAGCGATTGCATGCCTTGCATGAATCGGTTTGGTCGAGAACACCAACCGCAGTCCAGGTTGAATCGGCTGAGAAATTCCTAAGTGCTTATGCCGCGAAGTTGCCAAACTCTGCAACTCGTGAGATGCAGAGTCTAGCAGCTTATACTCGTGTCTTGCTGAGCAGCAATGCCTTTCTATACATCGATTGAACAAGTCCCGAAGGGGACTTTCACTCAGTGCTTTGAATTCCGCTGAGACTTCAACAGTGAGTATTGAAGAATGCCAGACATGAACCAACCGATCTCCAGGCGTGAGTTGCTAAATCGGGCCGCTGGTGGATTTGGTGCGCTTGCCTTGAGAGGTATGCTCGCGGAGTTGGAAGCAAGTGAAGCGCGGCCGATGTCGACGAATCCGCTTGCTCCGAAACCGTCCCATTTTCCGGCAAAAGCTAAGAACGTGATTTTTCTGTTCATGGGTGGTGGTGTCTCGCATGTCGACTCATTCGATCCGAAGCCGAAGCTCGTCGAAGATCACAATAAGTCGCTGACGGTTCATAACTATCGAGGATCAATCGGCGAGTTCAAACAGTACCTCAAACGTCCGCAGTGGGAGTTTCGTCCGCGAGGGGAATCGGGAATCGAGATTAGTGATTTGTTCCCGTATGTCGGGGAAGTGGCCGATGATCTATGTGTGATTCGCTCACTCACAACCGACCATATCGCGCACTATGAAGCAACACTCGGAATGCACACAGGGTCCTTCAGTTTTGCAAGACCTAGTATGGGGTCTTGGATTAGTTATGGACTTGGTACAGAGAATCGAAACCTACCTTCGTTCGTCGTGGTCACAGGGGCCACGCCCTATGCGCGAGGACAGAATTGGAACAACGATTTCCTACCGGGATTCCATCAAGGCACCCAAGTGTTTCCCGGCAAGACGCCGATTCCGAATGTCAAGCGGCGGGTTGCGTCATCGGAACTCCAATCGGCGGAACTCGAACTATTGCAGCAGATCAATCAACAGCACTTGGAAACACGCGTTTTGGACGATCAGCTTGATGCTCGTATTCGGTCCTTTGAAACGGCATTTGGAATGCAGCAGGCGGCTCCGGAAGTCCTTGATTTTTCGAAAGAGACGCAAGCAACATTAGACTTATATGGTCTGCAACCGGGACAGAACACGGGATTTGGTTGGCAATGTCTAGTCGCTCGTCGGATGGTTGAGCGGGGAGTTCGGTTTGTGGAGTGTATTGATGTGGGTTCGAGCAACAATTGGGATTCCCATGGTAACATGCTCGATCACGCTCGACTTGCAAAGAACGTTGACCAACCGATCGCCGGGCTCATCAAAGATCTGAAATTGCGTGGGTTACTTGATGAAACGCTTGTTGTCTGGACGACCGAATTCGGACGAACCCCGTATATGGCGGCTAAAAATGCCGGTGGTCGCGACCATCATCCGATGGTGTTCTCAAGTTGGATGGCAGGTGGCGGGATTAAAGGTGGAATCACGCATGGGGCTTCTGATGAACATGGAATTGCGGTCGCGGACAAGCGTGTTCACGTCCACGATTTCCACGCCACCATTCTGCACCTGCTAGGAATAGATCACACCCGCCTAACGTATCGACATGCGGGGCGTGATTATCGGCTCACGGATGTCTTTGGCAACGTGGTGGAAGAGATCCTTGCATGAGTTCTGCCAACACGCGGAGCAAATCGCTCGTCTCGCTCGTCTCGTTAGGTTTCAACAATCGAAAACCGTTGAAGATCACAAGTAGCAAAGTTCCCGCGTCGGCTGTAATCGCTGCCTATAGAGAGGTGTAGCCGGTGAATGTCAAAAGCACGAAGACAGCTTAGACGACGAAGGAAAACCTGATGTTCTGATGTGAACAACGGCCTAATAGTGGCGCTTCGGCAAACTTGGCGAAGCTTGGTGTAGAATGTGGTCGTGATGGAGTTGCGACCACGTACCTCAGGAGCTTGCGTACGTTGTAGCTCTTTCCGTTGGTCGCCAGATAACGCGACCCAAGGTTGCCGAGTCTGAGACGGATGAAATTCGCATCCCGCAGAGGGTCTGGCAAGATCGCATTGAATCGTTCGCTGGGCCGGCGATTCGTCGGTTTCCCGATTCCGGCAACGCGTTTTTCAAAGTCTACAATTGTCTGTCTTTGATGCGAGCGGCTTGCCTTTGAAGCAGAACTGAGTACGTTGTTACCGGATACCAGCGCGTTTGGCACCGCCCACTGCCAGCAATTTGACCGCAGGCGGGCACAAGACGAGACTTCATGAAAATCACGGCGATTGAAACATTCGTGTGTCATGCTCGGATGCGGAATTGGATTTTTGTCAAGGTTCTCACCGATCAGCCCGGGTTGTTCGGCTGGGGAGAAGCGACACTCGAATGGCACACCCGCGGCGTGGCGGCCACGATCGACGATCTCGCTCAACTTGTGGTCGGGGAAGACCCCACGCGGGTCGAGCATCTTTGGCAGATGATGTGGCGACAACATTTCTGGCATGGGCACGGCGTGACCCGCTCGACCGCAATCGCCGGAATCGATCTCGCGCTTTGGGATATCGTCGGCAAGGTTCATGGCGTACCGTGTCATCAACTCTGGGGCGGGCCGGTTCGGGATTTCATCCGACTGTATTGCCATCTCGGTGGCGGGAATCTCGAAAGTTTTTACGAAACCCCGGTCGACAATGCGAAGCAATTTGCCGCGTTGGCGGAGCAGGCCGTCGCGGAAGGTTTTACAGCCTTCAAGTCGATGGCGGTTCCGCCCACGATGCCGATTGAAGGCTTGCGACCCATCTCGTCGGCCGAGGCGTGTGTCGCGGCGATGCGAGACGCAGTTGGCGATGACATCGACATCATGGTGGACTGCCATGCCCGTCCGTCTCCGGCGATGGGTCTGCAATTTGCGAAAGCTTTGGAACCCTACGGCCTCTATTTTTTCGAGGAACCGTGCTGGCCTGAGAACGTGCAGAGTCTCGCGACGATCAACGCTGCTGTTGCAACACCCATTGCGACCGGCGAACGGTTGACCCATCTGGCGGCCTTTCGGGATCTGTTCGCTGTCCGAGGCTGCGAGGTCTGCCAGCTTGACCTCACACATTGCGGCGGATTTTCGGAAGCCCGCCGCATCGCGGCACTTGCAGATGCCTATCGCATCGCCCTTGCTCCGCACAACCCGCAGGGACCGGTCAGCACGGCGGCTTCGATCGAGTTCGGATTCTCACAACCGAGTTACATCATTTGCGAGTCGGTTCACAACGACGTCCCTTGGCGAGCGGACATCGTGGAAGAAGGGTTCACATTGGACCGATCCACGCAAACAGTCACGCCAAATACCAAGCCGGGACTTGGCGTCACGATTAACGAGGACGAAATCAAGAAACACCCGTTTCAACAAGAGATCCCACAACGTGTATTCTACCGGGATGGTGCGGTCGGCGATTGGTAGTTCCCCAATCGAACCGAAAACCGTACTCATGCAATTTTGAATCTGCGAACGAACTCACTTTCTATGCCCCCCAATGCAACAGCTGCTTTTTCGCATCCATCCTATCGCGGTTATATCGGTGTCGCTCGTGCGGACATTACACCTCCAGTCGGCATTTATGCCCGCAACTGGGGTGCCGCCAAAGACGACACGGCTACGACGATTCATCGCTCGTTAACTCTGACCGCTCTGACGCTAGCCGCAAACACGCACGGCGAACCGTTGGTGCTGCTCGATGCGGATTTGGGATGGTGGAAAACTCCGCAAACATTCCAAACGTTTTTTGACCGACTTTTGGAAGCACTGGACCTTGAGCCGGCTCAATTGCTGTTCGCGCTCAGCCACACCCACGCGGGCCCACCCTTGATGGAACCGGAAGAGTCACTCCCGGGAAGCGGCTTATTGAAAGAGTGGATGGAACAACTTTTTGCATCGAGCGTGCAGGTCGTTCGGGAGGCGTTGCGAACGGCGTTCGAAGGGACGCTGGACTGGCAAACCGGCCGGTGCGGATTGGCAACAATGCGAGATTTTCCGGAGCCGAATTCGGATTCTGGTCGCATCGTATGCGGGTTCAATCCCGAAGGTGAAGCCGACGATACATTGCTCGTCGGACGCATCACCGATTCGAACTCTCAGTTGCGGGCCACGCTCACGAATTATGCGTGTCATCCGACAACACTTGCTTGGGACAATACGGCCATTTCGCCAGACTACGTCGGTGCGATGCGCGACACGATGCAACAAGCAACACAAGTGCCCGCGTTGTTCCTGTTGGGGGCGTGCGGGGAGTTGGCACCCCGATTTCAGTATGTGGGTGACACGGAGGTTGCCGATCGGCACGGCCGTCAACTCGCATTCGCGGCCTTGGCAACTTTGGAAAACATGGAACCGCCCGGAACGGAACTCGCGTATGTCGGGACGGTCGAATCTGGTGCCCCGCTCGCCGTCTGGCAGCTTACGAAACGATCCGTTTCAAATGATCTAAAAGCATTGGTCGCCGAAGCCGAGTTGCCGCTCAAGGATTGGCCGTCTGCCGACGAACTCGAACAACAACGCACGGCCTGCAAAGATCGAGCCTTGGAAGAACGACTCCGCCGCAAACGTGATATTCGTCGTGGTATCGGCGACGGTTCAACGTTTCCTTTGCCCATTTATGCCTGGCGAATTGGCGACGCGATTATCGTGGGGTGTTGTGGTGAGGCGTATTCGTGTTTGCAGCAAGAGCTACGGTCGCGGTTTCCGGAACACACGATCATCTGCATGAACCTGCTCAATGGTTCAATCGGCTATTTACCGCCGGCGGACTTGTACGACGTCGATGTCTACCCGGTTTGGCAAACGCCGTTTGATCGGGGTAGCCTCGAACTCACCCTCGAAACCATGACGCGGGCGATTCAAGATGTCCTCGAAAATTGAGAATTCTCTCCAAGGGGTGTTGCCTGTTTTGCAAACTCCGTTCAACGCTCAAGCCGCGATTGACCGTAGCGTGTTGGCTCGCGAAATCGATTGGGCGTTCGAAGTCGGTGCGGATGGTGTTGTCGTTGCGATGGTCAGTGAGATACTTCGACTCTCGCACGCCGAGCGAATTGAACTCGTCGAGCTTGTGTGTGAACTTGCGGGTAGGCGTGGTTTTGTTGTGATCAGCGTCGGTGCGGAAAGTACATCGTCCGCGGTGGATTTCGCCCGACACGCGGAAACGTGTGGTACGACGGCGGTCATGGCGATCCCGCCGATCGCAACATCCCTCGGAAGTGAGGCGACATACGATTACTTTGTGGCGATCGCCGATTCGATTTCAGTTCCGCTCGTGGTTCAGGATGCGTCGAGTTACGTCGGGGCCGCGATTGACTTGAGTGTTTACACGAAGTTGCTCGATCAGTTTGGTTCCGAGCGAATTCTCTTCAAGCCGGAAGCGAGTCCGCTTGGGCCGAATCTTTCGAAACTCCGTGACGCCACCGCCGGGCAAGCCCGAATCTTTGAAGGGTCTGGTGGAATCAATTTGGTCGATTGCTATCGTCGAGGCATCGTTGGCACGATGCCGGGAACGGATTTGCTTGATGGCATTGTTGCACTTTGGCGGGCACTCGAAGCCGGTGACGAAAACCGAATCTACGAACTCGCCCTACCGATTTCCGCAATCGTAGCTCTGCAACTTCAAGCCGGCTTGGACGGGTTCTTGGCTATCGAAAAATACCTGCTCAACAAACGCGGCTTGTTCCCGAATACGGCACAGAAACAACCCGTGGGCTGGCAGTTAGATTCGGAAACGCAAGCCGAAGTTGATCACCTGTTCGAACGACTCCAGGCGGTGATCTAAGTGGAGCAACGTCCGACTCGAATCCGATATCGTGTCCTCGCATGGCTGACTTTTGCGGCGGCGCTCGCGTACCTGTGTCGGAATGTTGTCGGCGTTGTTGAGAGTTCGATTCGCAGCGATCTCGGATTGACGTTGCAGCAGTCCGGTTGGTTCATGGGGGCGTTCTTCTGGACGTATGCCGTCTTTCAAGTGCCAGCCGGTTGGTTCGCGGAACGCACCGGGACTCGTGTGGCGATCAGCGTTTTTGTGATTGGTTCATCGTTGGCGATGGTCGGGATGAGCGTGGCGGAAAGTTTCTGGCTCCTGATTATCGCTCAACTCGTCATGGGTGTGGCCCAGGCCGGTTTGTTCCCGGCATCTTGCCAAGCGATTGGCCATTGGATGCCGTTGGCACAGCGATCATTCGCCTGTGGCATACTTGCCGCCGGCATGCAACTTGGTGCGATTCTTGCCAGTTGGTTAAGCGGTCGCATGTTGCTTTCGATGACTTGGCGTTGGGTGTTCGTCTTGTTTGCGGTACCGGGCATCCTGTGGACGATTACTTTCCTGCGTCGCTATCGAAACTATCCCGACGAAACGCCGGCCGTCAACGAATGGGAACTCCAACTGATTCGGGCGAAGCAACAACGTCAAGAATCCGAAGTGGCGACCGACGAACTCCAAGTACTCGGGAAGATTTCTCACAATGCAGTGATGTGGTGGTTGTGCGGTCAGCAGATTTGCCGGGCGGCTGGATACATGTTCTTCGCGAGCTGGTTCCCCACTTTTCTCCAAAAAACACGCGGTGCCTCTGTGGAGGAGTCGGGTTACTTGCAAGGCGTCGTCTTGGCAGGAACGCTATTGGGCAGTGTGTTCGGTGGAATGATTATCGATTGGATTTGGCGCCGGACCGGCAGTCTTCGATTGAGTCGAAGTGGTGTGGGAGCCGCTGCGTTGGGAGCCTGTGGTTTGTTGATCCTCGCCGCCTGGTTCATCCGCGATGTGAACACGGCGGTGGGGTTGCTCGCCGCAGGGGCTGTGTTCGCCGCAATCGCGGGACCATGTGCGTTCGCAACAACAATTGATATCGGTGGCGAACGCGTGCCTCAAGTATTCGGCATCATGAACATGACCGGCAACTTAGCGGCCGCCGCGTGCCCGGTCGGGGTTGCGATGCTATTCGAGTGGACCGAGAACTGGAATTTGGTTTTGGTGATGTTCGCGGGAGTGTATCTTGCCGGCGCAATTTGTTGGCTGTTTGCAAATCCGGAAAAGCGAATCGGCTCCGCCACAAACTGATGAATCATTAGACACGTCTGATCGGGCTTGTCACTACGTCACCGACCCGCAGGCCACCTTGATGGATCGGCGAGTGTCTTACCATCACCCCTTTGCATTCGTCCAAAGGCTGAATTTGTCAGCCGAAAGCGTGGAACCATTGCGGAGTTCCATGTCAAATCCGTATGAATTATTCTCGCCAAATGACACGTTTCACAATGAACTTCATGCCTAGCCTGATCAAGAATTGAATATGACACTTCGCTCACTGTCCAGAGTACTGTTGACGGGTCTGCTGTTGATGTTTCTCGTTAACGGGTTGTCATCGAGTGCATTTGCCCGAACCGATGACACCAAGGAACTGAAGCCCAACGGTAATTTTGAAGACGACAACGACAGCGACAACTGGCCGGACGGTTGGGCAAGTGTGAATCCAGGTGGTGAGTGGGTTGCAGAAGACGGCAATCATTTTCTGCGGCTGACCAGCACATCACCTGGTGCAATGGTGATGCTCTATCAGGAGATTCCCATTCCAGCCGGTGTCGAGGCGATTCAGTTGTCTTTTCGGCAGCGGATCACTGGGCTGAAAGTCGGAAAGAATCCTTGGTTCGACGCGCGGATTCTCATGGAGTTTCTGGATCGCGATCGTCAGAAAGTCGCTCCGACACCTTCCGCACCGGCATCGCGTCGCGATACCGACGGCTGGGTCACAAAAGAAATGAGTTTCCTAGTGCCGGATGACGCAGCGACTCTCAAGTTGATGCCTTGTCTATTTCAGGTCGCGGCGGGCACGTTCGATCTCGATGACGTCGTGTTACGTTCGGTCGACGCAGGTCCGATTCGAAATGTGGCCGAGAAGGCAGCCGCGGAACGGTTGGCGAAGCAACAAGCCGACGCCCGTAAACGCCGCGACAAAGCCGCCGCTATTTTGAAGCAACACGGCTCACTTATCACGAACGGAGATTTCGAAACGGACATCAAGAAACAGGACGGATGGCCGGATGACTGGGGGCAGCTCAAGATTGGTGGCAGTTGGGAGTCCGAAGGGAATAACCACTTTCTGCGTTTAACCTCGCCGAAGCCTGGAACCACGGTCATGGCTTACCGCACGTTCGACATTCCGTCAGGTACAAAGGCTTTGGAACTACGCTGGCGGCAACGAGTGACTGGCCTGAAGAAAGGGACTTCACCGTGGTTCGACGCGCGGATCATGTTGGAAATGAAGGGCATCGATGGGAAGAAAGTCGGTAGCCCCTCACCTCCGTACGCGCAGAAAGATACCGACGGCTGGGTCGATCGCAGCACGCAGTTTCTCGTACCGGACGACGCGCTGACCCTGGTCTTGATGCCGAGCTTGTTTCAGGTCACGGCAGGGACCTTCGATCTCGACGACCTCACACTTCGGCCGACAGACCCTGCTCCGTTGATCGCCGCTGCGAAAAAACGCGCGGCGGAAATCAAGGCTCGTCATGTGCCGCCGGAAGAACCGAACCGCGTCCAATGGCCGAGTGAACTCCGCGTGGTCGGCAACCGGCTGCACGATCGCGATGGGAAAGAAATCTGGTTGCAAGGTGTCAATGCCGGAGGTCTCGAAACGCTGCCACACGATCGGCAGGTCATCAAGTCAGTCGTTGTCGCGATCGACGAGTGGAAGGCGAACTGCGTACGCGTTCCAATGAACGAAGCGTTCTGGTATGGCGAAAGTGCTTATCAGAAAGACGGCGGAAAGGAGTATCGGGAGATCCTCGACCAGATCATCACACTCGCTGCCAACCGGGGGGCGTATGTGGTCATCGACCTGCACCGCTTCCGAGCCCCCAAGACGGAGCACGCGGAATTTTGGAAGGATTTTGCAAAGCAATACAAAGACCACCCCGCCGTCTTGTTCGACATCTTCAACGAACCTCACGGAGTTTCGTGGGAAGTGTGGCGAAACGGCGGTTGGATCAGTACCAGCAAAGAGACGGACGAATCCGCATTCCTGAGTGACGAAGAGAAGAAAAAGAATAGTGGTTACCAGTCAATCGGCATGCAAGGGTTAGTCGATGCGGTCCGCGAGACCGGCGCTCGAAACATCATCATCGCCGGCGGTGTTTTCTGGTGTAATGATCTGTCCGGCATCACAGAGGGTTACGCGCTCGAAGATCGAGTCGGAAACGGAATCATGTATTCGTGGCACACCTATAACTGGCACAACGGCTGGGAAGAGAAAGTTTTGGCGACCGCTGCGAAGCATCCCATATTCGTTGGCGAATGCGGTGCCGACATCAAAAAGATGAGTTTCATTCCAGCCGAAGACCAGGAAGATCCTTACACTTGGGTTCCGGACATGCTTGGCTTCATTCAGAAGCATCGGTTGAATTGGACCGGATGGTGTCTACATCCCAAGGCTTCCCCCGTGATGATCTCCGACTGGAGCTACACGCCAACTCCATACTGGGGAGTCTTCGCCAAGCAGGCTCTCGCAGGGAAGAAATTCCCATTGAACAAGACAAGATAAAGAAGACGATTTCCGTCGTTTGTACCTAGACATCAATGGTTCTTATTAGCAACAGGCTGACTTGGCTGCGAGTGCGTTTTGTCAGAGTGATTTGGGTGCTTCATTTCTGGGCAACGAAGTGGGCGTCAGAAATCTCAGCCTTTCACTCTCCTCTTTCATTGCGTATTCGACGTGTTTTCTGGCTTGGCGGTGGGTTCCGGTTCATCGAAGAATGGAAACAGCTTTTTGATTTCAGCCGTGCTTGGTTGGTGGCCGTACTCGCAGATCTCGAACGCCTCAGCGTACTTCACCGCTTTGCCCTGTTCTTCGCCGTACCAGTGAATCAACGTATCGCGATAGTTTCTCGCTTCTCCTCCCGCCCGGTTGTGCCACACCTCTCGGACTTTGGCCAACCGCAATTCCTGGTGACGTGCTGGAGGTGCCTGGGCAGCTTTCTCGGCGTTGCCAAGCGCTCCGCCCTCGAACACTTGTGATTCCAGTTCGGCAATCGCTTCAACCTTAGTTTCGAAGACATCGTCAATCGAGACAGCAATATCGGCCTTGAACGGATAAGGCTTTCGGAACCGGTCGCTAGCATACAGGAAGACAGGGTTCTTCTTGAGAGCGGGAACATCGGGACAAAAGAATGGGACCGCCACCATGAACGCAGCGTCCTGCACAAGCACGCCGACGTAGCGATGGTCGGGATGATAATCCCACGGACGATGAGCAATGACAACGTCCGCTTTCCACTCGCGGATCAGTCGTGTGATCGTGCGGCGGTTCTCTAATGTCGGCATCAACTCGCCATCATGAATGTCTAGCACCTGCGATGTGGTGCCGAGAATTTTCGATGCTTTGCGAACTTCTTCCGTTCGCCGTTTCGCCAGGCGCCCCCTGAAATAGCCCAGTGCCCGATGTCACCAGCGATGTGTTCTTTGTGGGCACGTGTAACAACATTAGCAAACTGCCGCCGGAGCTAACACGAGCCGAACGGTTTGACGGCGTGTTCTATATCGACCTGCCAAGCCAGTCACAACGCCAAGCGATTTGGGAGATTTACTTGGAACAGTTCGGCGTTAATCGTGATCAACTCAAACTCAACGATCATGATTGGACGGGCGCGGAGATCCGCAGTTGTTGCCGCTTGGCAACGCTGTTGGGTGTGCCGCCGATCTCTCGCCCGTCAATGGTCCCATCCTAGGACCATTCCCCGCCCGCAGTCAGGCTCTCGATGCCGAACGCGAGTGGCTCGAACTCCGCTGGCTAACTTCGAACTGAAGCTATCAGACCAGCTTACAATCACTGACTTTCCAAAAGGATCACCGCCGACGTTCAGTCGTTTACAAACGATTTCTCGCCGACTGAAAATGCTGTTTGTTATTGATTCCGCGCTCGACCGCAAGGCAGAATTTCTGGCCCGACACGCCGAATGCAAAGCTGGCCTGATGCGGCGTGCCCTGGAATACGATGAACAGGGCTTCCCCGAGATCGCCGAGGAACTGCGTTGCCAGACAGCCGAGTTCTCAATCGAACCACAACTCGGGCGAGTCAGTTCGGCGAGGGTCTGGCCAATCGCAGTGATCGAGTACATCGAACGATTGCTCCGCCTTGAAACTAAAGCCTACAACCGTGGTTGGTTCGCAGCCAACTCCAATCCGCGTTGACTGATCTCCAGCAACGACTAGCACAGCTGCGAAGCCAAGTTGACTTGCAGCCGCCTTCGACTAGCTTACTTCGTGACCCAATTGCAGACGTCAACGCGTTGCAAAGTAAGTTTGAGAAAGTTGAAGTCAATCTCTCGAGATCGACACTAGCCGTTACTACCAGTCCAATAGCGCTCGAAGATGTTTTCCTCGGTCCGTTCCGAATCGATCTCAGCTTTCCAACTGAGGAATCATCGTCAAGCTATACATTGACTGCTCTCGAACCCCATCCGGCGGCGTCCGACCATGCGATCACGCATCCACACATTCAGGATGACCGTGATCGGTGTTGGTGCCGTCGGGCGGCAAGTTGCTTTGCAGTTGGCGGCCATGGGTGTCAGTCGATTCCAGCTGTTTGACTTCGATATCGTCGAACCGACTAACATCAACTTTCAAGGCTACACTTAAAGCGATCTAGGCCAGTTGGAGGTCGACGCGACCAAGAAAGCGATTCACTTGCTTGATCGCGAGATCGAAGTCTTGACCGTACCGCACAGGTTTCGGTCGCAGGATCCGGTCGCCGAAGTGGTGTTTTGCTGCGTGGATTCGATCACTGCCCGCACAGCGATCTGGCGGATTCTTAAGAGCCGTTGCCAGTTCTGGTGCGACGGCCGAATGCTAGCCGAGACCGTAAGAGTGTTGACTGCCGCCGACCACAGCGAGCGGCCATATTACAGCTCTACGCTGTTCTCGGCACGACAAGCCAACATCGGTCGCTGTACGGCACGGAGCACAATCTACACTGCCAACATCTGTGCCGGTCTGATGCTGCAACAGTTCACGCGGTTTCTGCGGGGCCAGCCCCTTGATCGCGACTTGTCACTGAATCTCCCCGGCAGCGAACTGGTGAGCTTGTGATTTTTTTCAATTCAATTCTGACTCCGTTGGGAGACCGTTTTGCGCGCTATTGATCCTCAGGCGACGATCCGCTATCTGGCTTGGTTCGGTTTCGTCTGCCTGATTGCCAGCCGATTCATCGGACTGCTTCGAGTGGCGGTCATCTGGTTGCTCACCGTAGTCATCCTATGGGGGATCGGTCCGTCCAAACCACCGCATCCACGAACCCGCTCCAAGCATCAATCGAAACGTTGCCGCCGCCGACATCGATTTGTTGAAGTCGCTACGTCTCTCAGGCCCGGCCCCGAGGGGTCGGGTCTGGGTGTTTCTATTTATCTATTGGAGATCACGCCTCCTCCAGCAAACAGGATCAGTTGGTAGCCGGTCCCTCCCATTTTCTCAAGTTTTAAAACAACTCTGCAACTGGCAGCTTGAGAGCTTCAGGCCAGGCGACGGACTAAACCGGACAGCATTCTTGTCGATTCCTCAATACGCGATGCAAAACCATCGAGTTTTGTGGCATCATAGTCGGAGGGCGCCGCCCAATTTTGTCGCTGTTTTTCGGATGGAAACGACATTGAAGTTCGCAGTCATGACATTTCGGATGAAAATCGGTTGCACGCCGCACCTTGGTACTGGGCAGCACGGTGGCATCACAGTCATCAACCGGTTGTTCATCAAAGCAATTCGCTATCCCGCAAAAAAAAAACGGAGTTGCTCGATGCAAGATGCCCGCATGATGTGGCAAACTGAATCAAAAATTGTGAGCAGGCAAGTTCACCGACAAGCCCCGTCTACTAAAGTTGATTGATGTGTGGACACATCGGCGGTCCATCGGTCGCAGTTCCGGTTCACACGAAACTGTCGTTCATACCGCACGATTATCGTGACTCGTACGCCGGAAATCCAAACGCCCAACGCAATCCGGGACGCGCGGCTTGCTCGAAGAAGGGAAGATGTTTGAAGAAGGACCACAAGTGTTGCATTTCGCTTCGGGTCTTGGCTGCTTCTCCCAATCGCGTAAGACAGAACATGCTGATGTCGAACGGGCCTCTGGGACTGACAGGGCGCTCATTCCTTCATGGCTCGAGTCGTTCCTGTAACGCGGCAGAACCGAATCGTTGACTTCGACGGCGTGCGAACAAGATCGAGTAATCGCCGGACTCGACGATATCAAGTTGTCCAACCTACAAGAATTCTTCTCATTCTATTGTCTTCACATTCTCGCCCAGAACCACGGGGCTCCTTTCCAGTAAAACGGTAGTTAGAAACCATTTTGACTATGCAAGAGCTTTTCAGGATCGTGCCGTCGACAAACACGATGTCGAATTGCCTGCCCGATTGCCGATGGCCCGGTTTGCGGTTCGTCTTGGCAAATGAAGCCCGCGACTGTCTGCTCGCGGATAGCTATCTCGCTCGCCTTGAGCAACGCATCACCAAACAGGTGAAACTAACTCCGAAGGAAAAGAACCGTCGTGCGAAGTTCGCAGCAAAGCTCGGATCGGCTCTCAATGAACTGGCGACGATTACACATCACGGAACATCTGGCCGACCAAATCACAGAGAAACCGGAAACCAAAGTGGTGGATCCGACATTGCGAATGTCGTTGCAAAAATCCGAATTGCGGGGTCTGGCTGCGACGGGATTTTTGCCGGCCGAGATGACCGGTCCAAGCGACCCGCGTGACCGCCATTGCCAAGTGATACCCGAAGACGGCTGAAAATGTCCGCAAAGCCACTTCTTCGTCGGCTGTGGCGCGTTCTACAGGATTTTTGGTCGAGAATCGGCGGCTGTACGCGGCTTTATGGCTTTTAGTGACCACTTGAATACTGGACAACATCGTTCCGATATGAACAGCTCTAAATTCGCTGTTCAGACGGGTGTTTTGAGCCCAACGACGGAGCGTATCGAGGAGGTGTTTTTGCCCTTGCTTGGAGACACTATCGTTATCGTTTTTCCTCTCATTGCGATAGGCAATTCTGGCCGAATATGTGCGATTGCCACTAAACATCTTCCGGATCGGCGAGATGAAGGACTCAATCCATGAGATCTTTGGCAAATCGAGCGCGAAACGGAATGTTTTAGCCGATGAAATGACACCAAATGTCCGTACGTCTTCAAGCATATTAAAGCCCGTCACGGAGCACGCACGAAGCGGTTTTTGGCAACGCTCCAGACGAAGTTGCTGCCGAACTTCTGAGTCGAAAACTTTTGTTCAACGAGTGAACTGGGATGGCTTCCATAACCGCACAGTCGAACACAATGGTCTCGTTAATCGTGCCCGCTTCGGCATTCGATCTCGCTCGCTCGCTCGAACAACGGGTCAAGCTTGCTTGAGCAGCTAACACTAGAACGATTCACGGTTTTCTGTAGCGTTTTTCGACTCGTGTTGTCATCCTGAGACTGGT
>NZ_CFHRBF010000032.1:0-31293 GCF_984380535.1 Thalassoroseus sp. | reverse complement strand
GCAATCCCGGTTAAACTCGAAGACGCGTGACCGTGAACCCGACCCGTTCATGCACACCCCGAAAACCTTCGTCAATTAATTGACTAGGGCTATTCCGGTTGGTGCCGGTTCTTGCCACTAGGCTTGACGCCTAGACACTTTTTCAGTCTCATTAAATGCAGAACGCCGGGGGGTGGTGCCCCCGACGCTCCTGACCACATCCGTCTGACAAGGAGACGAAAAATGGCTGAGGCCAATCTTAGCGGGCATCCGTCCGCCAATCCACAACCAACCAATTTGGATCCCGATCAAGTTCGCGGTCTCGCGGACTCGGTTTTCGCTACGCTGCTCGAGCACTTCAGTTCGTTCCAAAATTCGGCAGCAGTCGAGAAGGAAGGGACTGCCCGCAGGTTTTCTCCAAAGTGGGTCGTGTACCACGATATCTACGTCCAAGCTCTCGAAGCTCGCTGTGGTGAAAGCGATCATGCGGCACACGTTCGAGGCGTGTTGGAACGCTTCACGCGATATCGCAAGTTGGACAACAAAGACTTGTCCGCCGTCTCACAACTCGACCTGGAAATGTACGTTTCCGCGAGGCTGAAGGATTCCAACAAGCAGGGAAAACCGCTCTCGGCTCGAACAATCAACAATGAGATCGAGATTCTGAACACGTGCTTCAGTAAAGCGGGCCCGAAGGAAAAACGCGGGCGAGGACGGAAAAACTTCGGCTATCTGGAAGATCCGCCGTGGTTGGAAAAACTCCAAGTCTATCGACGCGAAGTGAAGACCGTTGAAACGTGGCAGATTGCCGATTTCGTTCGGGCAACGGCCAAAGCGACCAGCCCGAGGATTGAAGGATGCACACCACAGCAGTTTTGGTTGGCCGCTCTTCTTCTAGGGATGGTGACCGGATTACGGAGGAAAGCGTTGCTGAAGGTTCCGCGTCCCGATGATCAGACGCTCATTCAAAAGGGAGAGTTGTTCCTGCCCGCCGAGTTGAACAAGACGAAGGCCGATCTGCGAATGAGTCTCGGCAACGAGGAAGTCGTCATGCTCTTGACGTCTCTCCCGTCGCGGGTGGGCGAACCGCTATTGCCATGGAAGAAGCCAAACGGCCGCCCGATGACCGCAGGACACTTCTCGAACACACTTTCTAAGTTCCAGGACGATGCAGGCATTCCCCGCGAATCCCGTGTGACGCCGCAGAAACTCCGAGCGACCGCGGCGACAGAAGTCGCGGATGTCTTCAGCGATGCCGTTGCCAAAAAGAAGCTCGGGCACAGCCCGTACACGAACACGCTGGATACAAACTACAAGCGACTGACGCCGACAGACATCGATCGACAAGCAAGCGATCATCTGGCGAAAATCATACTCCCGCACTTCGCCAACGGCGGGAACGATCAGGGGGAGAAAAACCGGTAAACTACCGGATTTCACGTTTGCTGAAAGTTGGCAGAGTGATGCAACTCGGGACGCAATACCGCGTTGCATCAATTGGAAGTGATAGGGAATGCAATGGCTTGCAAACGGGGCAAATCGGCTGTAACGTCATGACCTGACAACGGTTTTCAGCCATTGCCCTAACTTCCCGACAATCCTTCACACGGAAGAGGTCACTGGTTCGAGTCCAGTAGGGATCATTGAAATTCTCATATTCCGTGTGATAAATTGTGACAAATGCACTGTCACACGTTAATCTGAATTCACCAACGAAGAAAACCCCTGCCATCCCGCAGGGGTTTTCTTTTTGACATGGACCACCGTCCGACCGGATGAGATTACACTCATCCCCCTCAGTCGATCCGAACCGAAGCGAAACTTGAATTCGGAGTAATCCGGTTGGATCGATGTGTTTGGGCTCCAAGGCTTGTTAACGCTAATTCGACAGAAGCGATTCAGTGTCTCGTAAACGGATTGCTGCATATGATGCATTGGGAATGCATCCACATTCCCGGCTTCCCTCATCTTCCTCAATGACACACGATCGACTACTCGAAGTTCTCCCGCAATCGCAACACAAACACTTGAACGGACGTCACGATGTCGTTTGGCGCAAAAAGAAAACCCCTCGGTTGCGAGTTTCGCGACCGAGGGGTTTGAGTGGCGGGGGCAGGATTCGAACCTGCGACCTCGAGGTTATGAGCCTCGCGAGCTACCGGGCTGCTCCACCCCGCGTCATTGGGAGAGGAAGTATATGCCGTGAGGAAAAAGTTAGCAACCGAATACGTTCGCGTTTTTTGGAAAATGTCTGTTGTCGATAGTCGGCGGTCGGATGTCGGTTTTCGATCGAACAGAACGATTATATCGAGCAGAGGAGTTCGTCGGGACACTTCCGGCGTTCGATTGACGTGATTGCGACGCCTGAGGCTTTTCCTGCTAAAACTCCGCGTTTTTCGGGGTTCGGGGGAACGGGATTACGTCTCGGATATTTTGCATGCCGGTTAGTAGCAGGATGAGTCGTTCAAAACCCAGACCAAATCCACTGTGAGGCACGCTGCCGAATTTGCGGAGTTCCAAATACCACCAATATTCTTCGGGGTTGAGATCCTGTTCTTTCATTCGATCGAGCAAGACGTCATACCGTTCTTCGCGTTGGCTGCCGCCGATGATTTCCCCAATGCGTGGCACAAGCACGTCCATGGCCCGCACGGTTTTGCCATCGTCGTTGCACCGCATGTAGAACGGTTTGATGGTCCGGGGATAATCGAACAGAATGATCGGTTGCTTAAAGTGCTGTTCGGTGAGAAAACGCTCATGTTCGGATTGCAAATCCTGCCCCCACGCGATCGGAAACTCCCACTTTTGGCCGCTCTTTTCTAGGATTTCGATCGCTTCGGTATAAGAGACCCGCAAAAAGTCGTTCTCGGTGATGACCTGCAGCGTCTCCAATACGGTTTTATCAATCCGGTCATTGAAGAATTGCATGTCGTCCGGACAATTCTTGAGGACTGCACCGACAATCGAGCGGACGAAGTCTTCTGCGAGCTGCATGTTGTCTGGCAACTCGTAAAACGGCATTTCAGGTTCGATCATCCAGAACTCAGCCAGATGCCGGGTGGTGTTGGAGTTTTCCGCACGGAATGTGGGGCCGAACGTATAACATTCCCCGACGGAAGTCGCATAGATTTCCGCTTCCAGTTGCCCGCTCACGGTGAGCGACGCCCGCTTTCCAAAGAAGTCTTCGGAGTAGTCTAAAGACTTTGGCAGTTTCTCGTCGTGAAGTAATGTGGTGACCTGGAACATCTCCCCGGCCCCCTCACAGTCACTGGTGGTAATGATCGGCGTATGAACGTAGAGAAAACCTCGTTCTTGAAAGAAGTTGTGAATTGCTGCCGAAGCTGCATTTCGAACTCGAGCGATCGCCCCGAAGGTGTTTGTTCGGGGGCGAAGGTGGGCGATCTCGCGGAGGAATTCGAAACTGTGGCGTTTCTTTTGGAGCGGATACGTGTCGACATCCGCGGTTCCCAGCAACTCCAAAGTACCAACATGCACTTCGACACGCTGTTTGTTGCCCGGAGATTCCTTGATTTCACCGACAATCTTGATGCTTGATCCCGTGGTGACGTTCTTGATCGTATCGGTGTAACCGGGCACGGTGTTATCGATGATCAGCTGCACGTTGGCCATGCAACTTCCATCGTTGAGTTCCACGAACGAAAAACCGTCTTTGGAGTCGCGACGCGTACGGACCCAACCGCAAAGCTCGATCGATTCGCCGGGTTGACCGTCGCTGAGGACACGGGAAACGCGGGTTCGCTCCATCGGAATCGGCTCCTCGAAGAAGATCTCACTAGGAATGCGAAGCTAACGCTTTCGCGGAGGTGGACTGCAGATTCCAGGAACGGTCAATCTCTGAAATCGTCGAGCGGGATAACTTCCAACGCATGGAATGCCAAACCATGTCCACGCAGCCGTGAACATGGCGTACATCCAAGGACCCGATCCGAGATCGTACTCGTCCCAGCAGTCATACAGACGAAGTCAATCAAAATGCTGGGTTAATCAGGATAACCCAGCTCACAATCTGTCGCTTGCGAACTTATTCCGCATGCTCTTTGTGTTCTTCCTCATCTTCGTGCTCGTGAGCGAATTCGGCGGTCATCGTTTTTTCATCGATGGTGACGTCGACATGACCTTTGAAGTCTTCGATGGAGTTCAACTCACTGGGGACGGCATCGCCTTCGAGAACCCAAGCGGTTTCTGCGTCTTCGCCTTCGCCGAGCGTTTTCTTCGTCAGGGCTAGACCTTCGCCCTCGTCAGCTTTGTGCTCACCCAAATGGAGGACAACTGCGGACGGTTCGACGTCGGCTACGGTTTGGTCGTCGTGATCCAGGATGTAAACAGCGACTTGTTTCGGTTCCTTGCTCACGGTAACTTCAACGAGGTGAGCCGAACCAAGATGAGCCGTATGTCCGTCATGCGGACCATGGGCTTGATGAGCCGAATCTTCCACGTGTGAACCGCCGGTCGGTTCGGTAAACTCGCTGTCTTCTTTCTTTGAACATCCAGCAAAAACGCCGACAACCATCGCTGCAAGAATCCAAGAACGCATTTTGCACTCCATTTGTTTGACTGAGACCACACTGAAACCTAAACAACCATTGTTGTTGCACACGGATAGACAAAGTCACGATAGCCGTTCCCACTCCGGCGTCAAGGGTCGCTGAATGCGATCCGCCGGATTCGTTCGCGGAATCTTTTCGAGCGCTGCCCATGAATGACGATTGGACCTTCATCCAAGCCATCCGTGACGACCCCCAAGAGCTATTGCCGAGGCTGATCTACGCGGATTTCTTGGAAGAGCAAGGCGACTTGCGGGGCGAACTAATCCGTGTCCAATGCGAACTGACGACGCTGCCCGCCGGCGACCCCGCCCGAGCCGCACTGACCGATCGCGAACGCGAGTTGCTCGACTCACATGGCGAAGAGTGGTTAGCACCGCTGCGGGAACTGGGTGTCGAAGGGGTGTCGGTCAAATGCTTTGAACGGGGTTTGATCGAACGGGTCCGCATTTCCGCCAGCGATTTCGTGCGAAATGGACACCAGCTCTGTGATCAGATGCCCGCCCTGCGGTGTGTCGAACTCCGTCGCATCCCCGATGCCGCTGCGGAGTTGGCACAGTTCGATCCGCCTTCGCAAATCTCCGATCTCGACCTGAGTGCAGCGGGACTGAATGCGGATGTTCTAGAGACTTTGGCGGAGGCAAAAGTCTGGGGCCAGCTCACGTCACTCGACCTATCCTTCAATCGACTCGGACAAGCGAACGTGATGAACGAGTTACTCAGAGTCGAGTTGCCGAAGCTCAGAGCACTATCACTTGCAATCAACCAGATCCAGGATTCAGAAGCCAGGTCGCTTGCGGCTTGGTTGAAACTGATGACAGCGGAACTGGTCGACCTCAATCTCAGCAACAATCCAATCGGGGAAAATGGACTGCAACACTTGGTTTCGTCGGGTGCGTTGGACCGCATTCAGTCGCTGAATCTTGCATCCTGTCGATTGAATTCGTTGCAGCCGCTGATCGACCGCGAAACGGAGCTGTCTTTGACGGAACTCAATGCTCGGTCGAACCGTTTAAACGAGGCCGCCTGGCAAGATTGGAACACCAGCATCATTGGCGACCGCGTGACTACTATCGACACCCGCAACAATTCCCGTCCGTCGTGGTAGCCAACGAAACCGTTGTTTGACTGGTGCCAAGCTACTGAGTTCGACGACGTTTCTTCGGAGACGTGGCGGGAGGGCTGTCGAGACTGTCTGCGGTCATCTCGTATGTCGCCATGGCCCGCAAGATCGAATCCAAATCGGCATTGTCGGCCAGGCGGAACGATTGGGTTGCTTGGCTGCTTCGTCCCGTGCTTTTCCGACGTGACCGTTGCTCACCCGACGGTGACTTTGGACGAACTCCGCTTCCCGATTTTCCACCTCCGGATTTTCCAGTTCCCGACGCCGGCTTACCTGATGCGGAAGACCGCCCGGTCGCCGAAGAACCGCCAGCACGTTTCCGTTTTCGATCACCCGATACCGATCCCGAGCTTGTTTTCGGCTTGCGAGTTTGAGTTTCGGTTTGCGGAACTTCGGCCGTTTCGGCGAGATCGTTTTTGGGTTGGGGTTCCGGATCGGCCAGAGGAATGTAATCGTCCAGGGATGACTTCGGTTTTCGCGGCTTGGTCTCGACTGGCAGGGGATCGTCATCGTCAGCCAGTAATGGGGCATCGTCGGGAATGACGGTCGACCCGGAACCTTGAGCCGGTTTCGCGGAAGCCTCGGCCGTTTTTTTCGGTTTCGAGTCCGTGTTGCCGAAGAGTTCGGAAATGTCAGCGACGGGCGTTTGTTGCTCGGCTTTCCAATCCAAATAGTCGCGGATTTGAATCCAAGGGCCGTCGCCTTCACGAACGGAATCGGTATTCTGAACTTTACCAGCTTCGAGTAACTCTTGAACTTGCTCGAAACTGACCGGCCCAAAAATGCGATCGCTGTGACGAAGAAGTAACTGAGATTGTGAATTAGGCATCATTTACGGTACTGAATAATGACGAGCGACGGAAATTAATAAAATGTCGATCGAAAGGACTGCGGTTCTGATGAACAGTTTAAGGTGTATTCACCAGAAGTTGTGTCAAAAACGGGCGAATCCCCCGAGGATTGTGGGAATGGATTCGAATAGTATGGATTGTAGATACCTGGAAATCGTTCCCATATTTTTTGGAAACAGGGGAATAAGTATTCACTTTTTCTGAAATTAACGGTTGTTGATATCAGGGAAATTTCGTATCCTGCGGAACTCAGTAACGATTTTTGCAATAGGACAGATCACACAAACGCTGAACTTTTCGAAAACTGGACCGACCTGCCAGGCTATCCCCTTCCATCCCGCCTGCCAATATAACTGAAACACATCATGCCCATGGATGTTTCGCTGATCAGTCAATTCCCGGAATACCCAACCATTTCATTTCAGGTTGATGATTCCCCAATGGTTGTCGGCCGCAGTTCCCATGCGAACGTGCAGGTAACGCACCCTCTCGTTAGTCGGATGCATTGTGAGTTGTTCCAAGTCGACAATCGGCTTTATCTGAAAGATTTGGCCTCGACCAACCAGACGATTGTCAACGGAAAACCGGCTACAGAGACCGAAGTCTCGCCGGGAGACGAAATCTTGATCGGCGGCGTCGCGTTCCGAGTCAAATGCGAACCAGCGAGAACTCCGGCGGAACCATACGCGGTTCGCTAGCTACGACGTGTTGTAAGGAATTGACTGGCCCTGGCATTTGGTTACGGAAGAACCGGGGCGAATCCGCATTCCCTAAGGGAACTGCGTGGCTGTTCGGATTCCAGGAGACGACGAAACTCAGTGACAACGGGTTTCTCAATCCGGGCTCGAGGGACGACGAAATCGTAACGTTCCTCTCGGATTCGAATCGACTTCAAACCATACGCCTTCGCGACCGTTTCGATTGCGATTCCCCAGTCGGCCCGTTTCTGTTGAATCGCTGTCGCCACCGCGTTGTGAGACCGAGGCTGCATCGCGTAGCCCGATGGCTTTTGGCCGCTGAGCAGTTCATCGACCAAGATCCGGGTACCGCTCCCCTGATTACGATTGACCATTCGACATTCCTGATCTTCGATGGCCAACGCAATTGCTTCGTCGAGTGAAAGACCGTCGAATCGACGATCGTCGTCTCGGTACAAAAAACACTGCCAACGCGAATACCCTGGAATCAAGACCACGCTTTCGTCCAGGAAGGGCGTATTGTATTCCCCGGTCTCCGCGTCCAGGAGATGCAGACCGGCCAAATCGCAATCATTTCGCTTGGCTGCATTCAGTCCCCCTTGACTACCAATGAAGATCGTTTTGGTCCGCCAACTATTCTGGTTCATGTGACCAAGCAGATGGTCCAAACCGACACAATGACTCCCCACAAACACCAGGTCGGCGGCGTCCGAGTCCCCGGTCAGCTTCGTGACGGTAACTGTCGAGTTCTCTGCGATTTGTTCCGTATGCTGGTCGATCGTGATAAACCCGTCTGCTAGGCTGAACGTCGTCACCGACCCGCTGCCCTTCCCCATGGGATACGCGCACAGACCGTCGTCCGAATTGACCAAACCGACGAGCAAGAACTCCGTCCGTCCCCGCTGCGAGTTCACCCGCATGGGCAGACGAGCCGAGACCGTTTGCACGTTGCGATGACTCAACCCAGCTAAACTACGGATGATCGGGGCAACGAATTCGTGAAATGTGAATATGGCCGATGTGGGGAATCCCGGCAGAATCACGACCGGTTTGTTGGCCGTAGCCGCTAGGCAGATTGGTTTGCCGGGTTTCAACGCGACCCCATGAGCAACAATCCCGGGGTCGGTCACGTGACGAGTCACGACTTGATACGAAAGATCACCGGCCCCTTTGGAAGTCCCACCAGACATCACGACGACATCGCATTGCAGGGCTTGCGTCAGAGCATTTTCCAATGCGGTTTCGTCGTCGGCAACAACTCCCAATGGTACGGGTTCGCCGCCGAGTTCCCGCACCGCTGCGGCGAGCATGAAGAGATTGGAGTCATAAACTTTGCCCACCGGTCGCGGACCGCCAGGCGGAACGATTTCGTTACCGGTCGAAATGATCGCCACTGTCGGCTTGCGATACACCGTGACTTCCGCCAAACCCATGGCAGCGAGTACACCGACCTCCCGCGAGGAAATGACCTGCCCCACTCGCAGAACGGTTTCACCGAGTGCAATGTCGCTCCCCGCGAACGAAACATTCTGACCGGAGGCAACCGCTCGCGTGATGCTCAACGACGGTGGGTCTGTCGAGTCATCGACATCCGTGTCTTCAATCATCACCACCGCATCCGCCCCACGGGGCAACATCCCGCCGGTGGCGATCGGCGTGGCGTTTCCAGGGACGACGGTCTGCGTCGGGGCCGCTCCCGGTGCAATCACTTCCTCATTCAGAGAGACCGTTCTCGGTTCTTCCTCCATCGCTCCGAAAGTGTCAGTCGCTTGGACCGCAAAGCCGTCGACGTTGGAACGGTCGAACCCGGGCACATCGATTTGCGACGCCACATCGACCGCCAGAACTCGAGCATTCGCCTCGAGGATCGAAATCGTTTCGATGCCAAGCGGTTTCGTGTTGATGGCCTCACGAAATCGACGCGTCGCTTCGTCCCGGCTGACTACGTCCAAAAACTGACTCTGACGAGCCGCTGCTAACGAGAGACGACCATCCTGCGACATGGGTATTCTGACCTCCTCAAATTCTGTGCGTTTCGCAATTCTAGCAAGTCTCTCAAACAATGTCTCACGGCCGCTGAACGCGGTCGGTCGGCGGAATCAAGTTTTGATGAAGATGAAGCAATCTCGGCCTAGTCCCTAAAGTTTCCCTGCGCGGTTTGTTACATAGGAGCATGCATCCTCAAGGTTTGGGATGCGTCTCAACCGACAAATTTCCGGCTATTCGAGACCGAGCGTTTTCATCATGTCGACACAAGAAACCCCTTCCATCGCGTCCTCAACATCCACGCCCACTCCAACACTCCGCTGGGTCGGAGACCATACGGGGCGATTGTGGATGATCGATCAGACCTTGCTGCCTACGGAGCTGAAAGAGATTGAACTCGGGTCGGTCGAAGCAGTCTGGGAGGCGATTAAGGCCCTCCGTGTACGGGGGGCACCCGCAATTGGCGTGGCGGCGGCGTATGGCGTGGTGATCGGCTTGCAATCGGAACGGAATTCCTCACGAGATCAGTTTGATGCCAAGTTAAAGGAAACCGTCGATTACCTCGCCACAAGCCGACCGACTGCAGTCAATCTGTTCTGGGCGCTCGATCGAATGTCCGCGTTTGCAGGCAAACATGCCGCAGAGTCGCCAGCGGAATTGCTGCCGAAACTGCTTGAGGAAGCTCAACGGATTGAACTCGAAGACCGTGAAATGTGTGCGGCGATCGGTCGACATGGTGCGGAACTTCTGGCGGACGGGTCGGGCGTGTTGACACACTGCAACGCCGGGGGACTGGCGACGGCGGGAGACGGCACCGCGTTGTCGGTCATCTTTGCAGCGGCTGCGAGTGGCAAGCAACTTCAGGTGTACGCCGACGAAACCCGACCGCTGCTGCAAGGGGCGCGGCTGACGACCTGGGAATTAATGCAACGCAACGTTCCGGTCACCGTCATTTGCGACTCGATGGCCGGTTGGGTCATGAAGGAAGGCCGAATTCAAGCCGTCGTCACCGGGGCCGACCGCATTGCGGGCAATGGAGATGCGGCGAACAAAATCGGCACTTACTCGGTTGCATTGCTGGCCAAGGCCCATGGAATTCCCTTTTACATAGCGGCACCTTCGAGCACGTTCGATTTGTCCTTGTCATCGGGCGAAGAAATTCCGATCGAGGAACGCGATCCGCTCGAAATTACGAATGGGATGGGGCGACAGACCGCACCCGACGGGGCCAATGTCTACAATCCAGCGTTTGATGTCACACCGGCGAGTTACATCGATGCCATCATCACGGAACGTGGACTGATCCAACCGGTCACCGAGCAAAACGTCCGGGCGCATCTCGCGGACTGATGGTCGCCGCTTGCGAGTCAATTGCGACTCGCTAGAATCGGCGTACAGATCGCACGACGAAACGCCCCTCAACCCCCGAAAAATCATGAGCCGACAACCCGTTTTGATCAATGGTGCATGGACCGACTCCAACGCCAATAAGGTCTTTCAAGCCGTTAACCCGGCCACGCGAGAGAAGTTGGAGGCCGAATACCCGGTGAGTTCATGGGAGGAGTTGGAAACGGTCCTCGCTGCGGCAGAATCGGCATTCCAAACCGTTCAAAATTGGCCAGGCAGTCGATTTGCTGATTTCCTCGAAGCTTATGCCGACGAGATCGAACAACGCCGGGATGCACTCGTCGAACTGGCGAACCAAGAAACCGCGTTGCCGGTTTCTCCACGGCTACGGGACGGTGAATTCCCGCGTACGACCAACCAACTCCGTCAGGCTGCCCAAGCCGCTCGGACTGGTTCCTGGACACGACCAATCATCGATACAAAGGCAAACATTCGCTCGAAGTTTGCCGCGATTGGTCCGGTTGTCGTCATGGGACCGAATAACTTCCCGTTTGCGTTCAACAGTATCGCCGGGGGAGACTTTGCTGCTGCGATCGCTGCTGGCAACCCGGTCATCGCGAAAGGCCATCCGTCGCATCCCGGTACCACGAAACTGTTTGCGGAAGCTGCTTTGGCCGCCGCGAAAGCGACGAACATGCCTGCGGGTTTCGTGCAGTTAGTTTATCGAACTAGTCACGAGGACGGTGCCCGACTCGTTTCCGATCCTCGCGTCGGAGCGATCGGCTACACGGGTTCTCAACACGCCGGACTCGCCCTCAAGAAAGCCGCCGACGAAGCGGGAAAACCGATTTATCTCGAACTTTCCAGCATCAACCCAGTCTGTATTTTGCCTGGAGCACTCCGAGAACGATCAGCGGCGATTGTCGATGATTTCGTCGGTAGTTGCCTGATGGGGACCGGCCAATTCTGTACGAATCCGGGGTTGGTATTGCTCTTGGCCTCGAAGGAGTCGACAGAGTTCGTCAACGCAATCTCGCAGCGGTTCCAAGAGGCACCCAGCGGTGTCTTGTTAGCTGAAGGGGTCCTCAAATCGGTTTCCTCCGGCGTTCAGACATTACGAGATACCGGTGCCGAGTTGCTTTGCGGTGGAACCGATGCCGATGCGACGGGGTTCGTGTACCAAAACACTTTGCTAAAAGTCGACGGTGCGAAATTTCTCGAACAACCGCGTGAGTTCCAAACCGAGGCTTTCGGGAATGCGTCGCTCATCGTGATTGCCGAGAACGTCAGCCAACTCGCAGATGTCGCCGCGGCACTCGATGGGAATCTCACGGGGTGTATTTACAGCGACAATGGCGGCACCGACGACGACATTTACAACCGTATCGAGCCAAAACTTCGGCAGCGTGTAGGTCGATTGCTCAACGACAAAATGCCCACTGGAGTTGCAGTGAGTGCGGCAATGAACCATGGCGGCCCGTTCCCAGCCACGGGACATCCCGGGTTCACCGCGGTTGGTATGCCGACTTCAGTCTCACGATTCGCCCAGTTGATCTGTTACGATGGTGTCCGTCCGAAGCGTCTGCCCACGGAACTTCAAGACGAGAACTCGATTCCCGGGCTCTGGCGATGCGTTGATGGCGAATGGACTCAGGCGTCGATCACGTCGGCTGAGTGATCCGCTGCCAAACTTTCACCGACTGGCAAAGCATTCGGCTACGTTGACATTTCGGGAAACCTCATTTACCGTGAGGTCCCGATTTGTTTTGACCTCTGAACCAACAAGATAAACACCAAATCTACCTTCTTCACTGACCAACTTTGACGACGAAGGACTGCGCGATGCCCCGTCCCGTAACGCTTTTCACCGGCCAATGGGCCGACTTGCCGCTGGAGACGCTTTGTAAGAAAGCGGGAGATTTCGGGTACGACGGCCTCGAACTCGCGTGCTGGGGCGATCACTTTGAAGTCGACAAAGCGTTGTCCGACGACACGTATTGCGCCAAAAAACGAGAACTCCTCGAACGTCACGGCTTGAAGCTGTATTCGATCTCCAACCACCTGGTCGGTCAAGCCGTTTTGGACCGGATCGATGCACGACACCAATCGATTCTGCCCGAATATGTCTGGGGTGACGGCGACCCAGATGGCGTGAATCATCGAGCCAGTGAGGAAATGAAGAATACCGCACGGGCGGCTCAAAAATTGGGTGTCGGCGTGGTCAACGGGTTCACCGGGTCTTCAATCTGGCACCTGATTTACGACTTCCCACCGACACCGCCGGAAATGTTCGACGCGGGTTACCAGCTGCTCGCCGACCGCTGGAATCCCATTCTGGACGTCTTCCAAGAATGCGGCGTCAAATTCGCATTGGAAGTTCATCCGACGGAAATCGCGTTCGACATCTACACCGCCGAGCGATCGTTGAAAGCACTCGATCATCGCGAAGAATTCGGCTTCAATTTCGACCCCAGCCACCTGATTTGGCAAGGAGTCGATCCCGTCGAGTTCATCCGAGCGTTCCCCGATCGAATCTACCACGTGCATATGAAGGACGCCAAAGTCACCCTCAATGGAAAAACTGGCATTTTGACCAGTCATTTGCCGTTCGGTGATCCGCGTCGTGGCTGGGACTTCCGCAGTGTTGGTCGGGGCGGTGTCCGCTTTGAAGAAATCATTCGCGCGCTCAACGCCATTGGTTATCCAGCGGATGCACCGTTGTCCGTGGAATGGGAAGACATGGGTATGGATCGCGAAGCTGGTGCCACTGAAGCGGCCCAGTTCTGCAAAAATGTCGATTTCGCACCGTCGAACACCCGTTTCGACGCTGCTTTTGCCGACTAGATGGCATCCACTCCGTCTGCATTTCGGTGATTGATGTCGGGGGGTCGTGTTCTCTGGCCATTATTGGGTCATGAAAACCTTGCCCCCCACACGATCGCAATGGAATCTGTCGAGTCGTTTGACTCGGCCGAAGTGCAATCCTTCCCAAGCCGCTAACAAGGAAAACCGATCGGGTGAGCCTGTCTCTCGAGGTTTGAGCCAACAGAAAAGGGTTTCGGTGGCCCCCCGCATCGATTTGAGTTCGACTCTGGCACTGCACGATCGGTTGCTCAACCGTTGGAAAGATGATCCAACGAGTTGTCAGTCGGCGTGCGACCGAGCCAGCGAGACTCTCGCCGCGCGGGAGACGAAGTTCGAAGGTGCGCGAAAGATGAGTTTCGCGCTTTCCGCATTGTTGCTCAAGCCGCAACACGTCGAGGTCTTGCGGAACATTGGGGAGTCGCTGCACCACATTACTGAGACAGCCATCGACTGGGTGCTGTCGGACCACGACCGCTTCCTTCAGTTTTTCCCTGATCACGAGCGAATTTGGCCCTGGCTGCGTAAGGCACCCCATGCGGCTCATTGGCAGGGTGTCAGTCGATATGATGCGGTCATCGCTGCGGATGGTCAAATCCGCATCATGGAGTTGAATACGGGGTGTCCGGCGGGTTTCTTCCATGCGGAAAACTTCTCCGATGTCACCGCTCAAGCACTGAGCGAGTCGCAAGGGTCCGAAAATTCCTTGAAGGCGAATCAATTCGGAACGATTCCCGAGCGGACTCTGTGCGATGAATTGTTGGTGATGGAGCGTGAGGGACGTCGTCGCCCGGGTTTAATTGCACTCGTCAACGACGAGAACGAGCTCCAAAATGAATTGGCACTGTTCCAAAGACAACTTCGCAGTCTTGGTCGTCGTGCAGAGATCGTGAATGCGCGGGAGATCAGGTGGACCAACTCCCAAGCGCACGTCAACGGCGAACCGATTTCCCTAGCGTACAATAAGATCCGAATCAGCACGCCAAACAGCCCAGGGCATCACTGGCGACCTGGTTTCGAGGATCGTTATGCCGGATTTCTCGAAGCCATTGCGAACGATGGCATTGTGGCCGTCAACAATCTGGCATGTCTGACGGTCGGTGAAGACAAGGGTTTGCTCGAAGTGCTGCGGACCCCAGAATTTATGGATCGACTTACCCCGGAGGAACGTGTCGTCGTCGATAACCATGTGCTTCCGACGGCACGCCTGCGAGATGGTCTAGTAAACTGGGGCGGGAAATCAGTCGATTGGATTCCCTTCGTTCGAGCGAATCGCGAACGGCTTGTGATAAAACCCGCCAATGAGGGCCGCGGATTCGGTGTGGTGGTGGGAAAACATGCCACGCTGGAGGAGTGGAATACGGCGTGTGAACTCGATCCCAATTTGCCGAAAGTGGTTCAGGAGTATTCCGAGCCAGCCTCTCTGCCGATTCAGCGAGACGTCGACGGAGAGCCTGCCGCCCATTACCTGACGGTCGGGTTGGCGATGATCCGCGGACAATACTCGGGGTTGCTCTCACGGGTGTCCACCAATCCGGTGACCAATGTCGGTCGTGACGGTGTCGTACAAGCCGTCTTTGTCGAGGAATAGACCGGACTAAGTATACATGTACACCCGTCCGAAGCGCCGCTCTCTGAGACTTCCGGGAGCCCGTGCATTCGGTGGATAAGAGGAACTCCGAGACGTTGCGTTCCCTGGTCCGGCGTCATCGCGACATCATCTTGCGTTGGTTGGGGTCTCCGCCTATGGTACGCGTGCACTCACGTGACTCTCACCAGACGAGAACGCCATGCTGCCCCCTGTTGAACCCGATGCAACTTGTCTTCTGCTCATCCGCCACGGTGCGACGGCGGCGAACGAGATGCGACCGTATATCCTGCAGGGGCGGAGCATCGATCTGGATCTCAACGAGACTGGCCAAGCCCAGGCCAAGGCGTTGGGAGAATTTCTCAGGCCGTTTTCGCTCAACCATGTGTATGCCAGTCCGCTAAAACGCGCTCAGCAAACAGCAGAGCAAATTGCCTCGCACCATAATCTCTCTGTGCAATCGTTGGAAACGATCGCGGAAGTCAACGTCGGACAGTGGGAGGGGAAGAACTGGGGCGACATTATGAAGGAGTTTCCGGACGACTATCGGAAATTCATGGATGACCCGGGTGATACTCCGTATCTCGGCGGGGAATCGTACCGCGATGTCCTGAACCGGACCGCACCGACAATGCTGGAACTCTTTCAGCGTCACCGAGGCGAGACGGTTGCCGTTGTCGCCCATAACGTTGTCAATCGAGCATGGCTAGCTCATTTGCTCGGACTTGAGATGCGTTTGGCGAAGACGCTGCACCAGCAGAACACATGTATTAACGTGATCCGTCATCGCGATGGCGAAACCACCCTGCTCACCATGAACAGCCACTTCCATTTGCCTCAGTAGAACCCCGTACTCGGCTGAATGGCAATCCGCTCGCTCGCGAAAAAGTTGTTCAATCGCTGAAACGATTTGTTTAATCAATTTGTTTCAGGATCTAACGATATCTCGCCCGTTTCATGTTGTCATTCGGCAACACTCTCCGCGTCTCTATTCGACGTAACCTTCTCCCACACAGACACTTGCAACCTTCCTGCATCAAGTCGACCATGGCCGACTTTTCACGCTTTTGTACTCTGGCATGCGAACTGCAATCAATGGGTTTCGAAAGGCACGCGAAAGCTACGGCCTTCGTTCGCTGGTTCTAAGCTGTCATGCTCAGAGTCTTCGCAATACTCGAGTGTGAGAGAGACCCGAGGACTGTCGCCGCAACCGGCAGTCCTCCTTGACCTAATTCCGAAGTTTCCATTCGGACTGAATATCCCCTGCAGGTGTCTTGCCGACTTTCGGCCAGACATGGCAATCGAAGTGTGTGTGGATCAGACACATTCTTCATGACGTTGCCGAAATCGAGTTCGCCGTTCGTGCACAAACGCTGAACTCACCGTCGACACGAGTCACGGGGCTCCGGCCGAAGATTCGTGACATGTTCAAAAAATTTTGCTCTCTCAAGAATCATCAGAAGGTTTGAACTCAATGTTGAAACAATTACTCAACGACGAAGCCGGTTTCATCGTTTCGGCTGAACTCGTCATGATCGCGACCATTCTCGTTATTGGCCTCGTCGTCGGTCTGAGCGAAGTCGCTCACGCTGTCAACGAAGAACTCAACGACGTTGGCGAAGCCATCGGCTGCTTGAACCAGTCCTACGGCTACACTGGTTTCACGAAAGTCAAAGACGATGGCCAAGGCGGCGTCTTCGGCAACTTCGCAGCTGTTAGCTTCGGTTGTGTTTTCGTCGACAACATCGACGACTGTGACAACAACGAGTGCGACATCGCTTGCGGCCCAGTTGCTCCTGAAACGCCAAAAGCTCTGTAGTCGATTGGCTCATTGCCGCTCGCTCGGAAAGGCCTGAAACCAACTCGGTTTCAACCGCTCAACCAAACAACACACCCCGTGGATGAGAAACCTCGTCCACGGGGTGTGTTTCCGTTTTATTGTAGTTAGTGTCTACGTCAATCGCGTTAGACGGATTTGAATCGGAATCGGTAATCGTCACCGGATTCCCGATCGATCCAGTCGTGCAGACCCAGATAGAAATCTCGGTTCCAAGGCGTTGTGGTTCGTTCGACACGCACCCAATGGCCATTCGACCGAGCCGGTGGCGTGGCGATCTGCTTCGGTTCGGTGGAGATCACGATCACCGGGCAGCGGAAGCGATCGGCCAGGCTTTCCAAGTCCCGAAGCATTGGCTCTTCGTAATGCCAGTTGCGTTCGTAGGACGACCAGTTCGAGAACTCGCCCAGGTGATCGACGAAGACGGCCCCAAGTTGACGATCGTTGAAGAGTGACTTCAACACCTCGGCGGTGTGACGTTCGATGTTGCCATCGACGAATTGAATTCGCTCAGCCCATTGACGGAGTCGATCGACCGATTCATCCACCAACCACGGTTTGTCGCCGTAGCCGCCACGCGGATCTTGCCCGATCAGCCGGGTTTGGATTTCTTCGACCGAAAGCCCTTCGCCATCGGAGAGCCGGCGTGTCATCTGCGCGATGATGCCGAGCGTGATTTCTTCCTCGGTGAACTCTCGGCAAACCACAACGGATGTGCCAGTCCAGTTTTCCAAAGCATGCACGATGCGGCTACACAGTTCGGTGAATCGACCGCGACGTGTCGCCTGAGCCAACACCGTGACCGTGCCCGGATGCCGATCGGTTCCATCACATCCGAGAAGCTCTTCGTCGACGCGGTGCCGGTCGTCGTTGCGGAGAAGTCGCCCGACAACATCGCCAACTGAGACGCATTCGGTTTTCGGAGCGGCAACTTGGAAACTTCCCAATCGGGATTCAACGAGGTCGCGAGCCAACTGGATGTGTCCACGTCGTAATGCGTCATCGACGTCGGCGATCAGATCGTGCATGGCACGGCGATCGTTGGCATCGGTCAATCGTTCAGCTTCCGCTTGCAACCATGCACGCAGCGACGTGTACCGTTCCGGTTTCGGTTCGGTGACTGCAACGGGTTTGGTTCCGTTGCGACGAGCCGGTTCGGTCACACGGTCGGACCAACCGAAGGCTTTGCCATGAAACGCGCGGCTGCGGTATTCCAATGTCTTCCGACAGGCAGCGACACCATGCTTGTGAGCGAAATCGGCCAGTGTTTCGTCATCGCCAATGCGGTCGTGATCCAAGACGAAGACTTCCGGAGCACTGCGGGCGTGTAGAGCGTGATCGAGACAGCTTCGGACATCGCGGTAACAGGTCGAGTCTTTTCGGAACGCGAGGACAACCGACCGTACGCCGAGTTTCGCCAATTGTTGCCACCGGGTCGCAGTGAACTCCGGGCCGTCTCCAGCGATGGCGACGACATTTTCGATCCCGCGGGCCTGCAGGTAAAACGCGTCGGCGACATCCTCGACCAAAACGAGTTCCGAAGCCAAAGCAGCCGTTGCAAACGGAGACCGCAAACCACAGGCGGGAACACCCGAGAACTTCGGTCCCCGAGCGAAACGGTAATGAGCACGATGCCCTGCAACGGGCGTCGGTACGAACGCAACCACGTCGACAACTTCGCCGTTCGCATCGCAAACCGGCGCGACCAAGCAACCTTCCCAATCGCCGTGCCGGTGACCATCGATATCAGAAACTAAACCGGATTCGTCGATCGTGGTGTCGCCGTAACCAATGCGTCGCAAGTAGCTGCGAACTTCGTCGGCGGTCGGATACAGCCCGAAGTTGAGACTTAGGATTTCATCGTGTGAAAGTCCACGACTTTCCAAATATCGCACGGCCGCCGACAGTGTCGAGCGATTGCGGTAGTTATCTTCGGCGTGTCGCAAGTCGGCCGGGTGAAATTGCAGGTGTGTGATCAGATCGGCGTAAATCGTGACACCATTGGCTGACTTCACCGGAGGTTCGGTGGTGGGACGGGGTGGCGTCGGATGGGACGCAGTCACTCGCTGAAACAAAGCGGGATGACGTTCAGGATTGATTCGAGTCCGCGTTTCGGTTCGGTCCGACATGGGGCTTCCTTTCCACCAAATGGAGCGTTGCTTGTCTCGGGGATTGTCGATTTGACTGTTGAAAAATGTAACTTCTACAAAGGTGAAAGTCGCTCGGAGACGTTTCCGCTGGGTTCAGCGACTTTTTCTCTGCAGAGGGCTTGGCTGGACTTGGAAAGCAACTTGAATGCCGAAGTGTCAGAATCTCAGATCGTTGTTGGCTGGGAGTTGAACGGACGGCAATACATTCTGCGATAGATCGTGGACGAACTCGGTTGCGTCCGAACGATTCGGAAGACACAATTCTGCAAGCTATGCACTTAAGCGCTCGAACAGGCTGCGCCGTCTGTTCAGAAGTCCGAAAGGTCACCGATGGATCCCGTTGAAGCCCCCGCGTTCGCAAAAACACAGCCGATTGTCACCGTCCAACAGCATATATTGCGGGAACAAAGACGATTTCCCGGTGCGTCCGGCGAATTTTCCTTCCTACTCTCCGGGATCACGTTGGCCACAAAAATGATCGCCGCTCGTGTTCGCAGGGCCGGTCTGACCGATGCGTTCGGGGCGGAAGGCGGCATGAATGTTCAAGGCGAAGTCCAGCAGAAACTCGACGTGTATGCCAACCAAGCGATGATGCACTGCCTCGCGGTCCGCGAAAGTGTGGCGGTGTTAGCGTCCGAGGAGAACGAGCAACCGCAAATCGTCGACGAAGGAAATCCGAATTCCCACTATGTGGTGGTGTTCGATCCACTCGATGGTTCGTCGAACATTGATGTAAATGTCAGCGTGGGCACGACATTTTCGATTCTCAAGCGAGCGGACGGTGCCACACCCGATGGCGGCCATGAGGCGGATGTTCTGCAACCGGGGATCAAGCAGGTCGCTGCGGGATACGTGATGTACGGTTCCTCGGTGATGCTGGTCTACACCTGCGGTCATGGCGTGCATGGGTTCACACTCGACCCGGCCATCGGTGCGTTTGTCCTCAGTCACGAGTACATTCGCATTCCGAAGCAGGGAAAATACTACTCCGTCAACGAGTCGCACTTCGATTCCTTCCCCGCACCGTATCAGAAGATCATCACGAAGATTCGCTCGGGGGAACTCGGCCAGACCTATAGTTCGCGTTACATCGGCTCGATGGTCGCGGATTTCCACCGCACGCTGCTCAAAGGTGGGATCTTCCTGTACCCGCCGACCAAGAGCAATCCCGAAGGGAAATTGCGGTTGCTCTACGAGGCGAATCCAATTGCCTTCATCACCGAACAAGCCGGCGGCATTGCGACCGATGGCGAAAACCGCATCCTCGAAAAACAGCCAACGAGCATCCACGAACGGACTTCGTTAGTCGTCGGCGGCCAAGTCGAAATGGCCGAATTCGCACGTTGCTGGTAGGTGGGGCGATTTTTTGGCATTGGGAATTTCGCTGTCATTGCTAACGCATGACGACTCAACGCTTTCTGGTGCCGAGAATAGAGGATGGAAGATAGAGGATGGCTTTCAGTCGGACTCTTTTGCCATCCTCAATTCTCCATCTTCGATCCTCAACTGCAAATTCCCCAGGACGTGCGACTAGTTTTTTGGCTGCAACTTCAAAGCGACATCAAAGGCCAACTAAGCCGCTTTCCGGGTGGGTTCAACAGCCGGTTTCGCTTGGGTGGGCAGTTTCACCAAATCGTGGATATTGCCTGTCACCGGGTTTTGGTCGAATTGGCCATCCGGTGCGTGTAATGTCACGGGAAGTTGGCCGAGCGGAGTTAGCATGGTCGATCGAATCGCCCCGCTCACTTCGCTGCCACTCACTGCGCTGAAACGGTAGCGTTTTAGAATCGACGGCAACGTGACCTTGAGAATCATCATTGCCAGCGGTGCTCCGATACACATCCGCGGACCGTTCCCGAACGGCAAATACGCATATGGCGAAACCGATAGCGACCGCCAACGATCAGGAATAAACGACTCGGGATCTTGGTAAATCCCTGGCAGCCGATGGGTGATGAACTGACTGAAGATGACCGGTTCGCCACGACGGAGACGAAACGGCCCGAGATCAACGGGTTCGGCTGCAATCCGCTGCGAATACCCCGAAGCCGGCATGATTCGCATGCTCTCTTTGAGAACTCTTTCCGTCACAGAGAGGTTCTCGATTTCGTCCAAACTCGGTGAAGGCTCCTCGACAAGTGTGTCGATTTCCTGCCAGAGTTCGGACATGATTTCCGGATGCTGAGTCAGCAGGAAGATCGTCCAACACAGTGTGTGAGCCGTGGTTTTGTGAGCCGCACCGAACAACAAAGCGACGTGCCCGACGAGGTTGTCATCGGTGATCTTCACGCCCTCGTCATGGGCCTGAATCAACAGCGATAACAAATCGCCACCGGTCGCGCCGCGGGACTTCTTCAAATTGATCATGCCGAGAATTTCTCGCTCGAGCGTTTTGCCGAGCGTCATCAATTCGTCGTATCCCTCAGTAAATTGCTTGTCGGCGATAAACGCGCCCATGCCGATCTCGTGATTCATGTGAATCCACTCGTCCAGCATTTCGCCGATCTGGTACGCGAGTTCCGGTTCATCCAAACCGAACAGCAAGGCACTGGTCACACGGAGCATGTAGTGCGTCATGTCTTCGTGCAAATCGCGAGTCTCGCCGACTTGCCACGTGTCGAGCATTTCCGTCACTAACTGCGTGACCGGTTTGGCGTACTGGCCGATGACTTGCTTCTGAAACGGTCCCATCACCAATCGGCGATGTTGCTTGTGCTCGCTGCCATTCATGCTGAGCAAGCCGCTGGTCAGTCGTCGTTGTGGCGATCGTTTTCCGCCCCGCAATGCGAAGAACCGCGAGTGAAACGTCTGAGCATCACTCAAAACGTGCTGCGTCCATTTCGGACCGAACACAAAGAACAAGCGGTGCACGCCGTCTTGCAACGCAGCCAATTCGCCGTGCTGGGCATGCAACTTTCGCAAGACTTCGATCGGGTTCGTCGGAAAATCGAGAAGACTTCCTTCGGTGACTGGCATACCGGAATTGGATTCATCGAGTGAAAGTTTCGGAAACGAGGCGGGTGAAGTCATTGCGAGTCGTTCCATGACAAGTACCAGCGGGATAACGCGGGCATCCCTTACCCGAAATCAGGCAATTTGGTCAACCCGATCTTGGACCACTCAGGTCTCGTTAGTTTCTCGAATCAAATCGGAGTAGCACGCCCAAGAGTAGAGCGATGAGTTTTGATCTTCGCGCGCGAACGCTTTTCCTCTAAAACCCCGCGGTCTATGAAATTGACTTGACTTGGAATGCAATTGTTCTCGGCGTTGTCATGACACCTCCCGATCGAAATTCGCAGCGGTCTAACATCCCGGTTCACCGGCCGGTGTTGTTGCGGGAGGTTTTGCGCGAATCGCAGTTGTCGCCGGGTCTTTGTGTGCTCGATGGAACCGTTGGGGCCGCAGGTCACAGCGAAAAAATTTGGCGGAAGATTCGCCCCGATGGCATACTGATCGGGCTGGATCGTGACCCGATGATGCTCGCCCATGCCAGCACGAAACTTCGTGCGAACGCCGAAGATTCCCAGGGCATCATCTTGGAACATTCGAGCTACGCCGATGCAGCGGCGGTTTTGGAAAAACATCAGATCGAACATGTCGACCGTGTGCTGCTCGATCTCGGATTGTCGTCGGACCAACTTGCCAGCGACGACCGAGGATTCAGTTTTCACGCGACCGGAGATTTGGATCTGCGGTTCGATCCGTCTCGTGGACATCCCGCCTGGCGACTGCTTCAAGATTGGAGCGAAGCCGAACTTGCTGAGATTTTCGAGGAATACGGCGAGGAACGCTACAGTCGCCGGATCGCAAGTGGCATCGAGAAATACCGCCAGGAAAACACAAAGCCGCTCCGATCGGCAGCGAATTTGACGGAGATCGTGTTGCAGTCGGTCCCGGCAGCGGCCCGGCAAGACGCCAAGAAACATCCCGCGACACGGGTTTATCAGGCGTTACGAATTGCAGTCAATCACGAGTTGGATCACCTTCGGCAAGCCCTAGATGAGACCTTGCCACGGATTGTTCGCCCGGGGGGGCGTGTGCTCATCATCACGTTTCATTCGTTGGAAGACCGCATGGTCAAGGCAGCTTTTCGAGGTGCGTCATGGAAGACACCCCAAACCAGCCCGAGCAAAGCCCTCAAGCCCATCTCAGCCAGCCCGGACGAGGTGCGTCTCAATCCCCGCGCCCGAACGGCCCGGCTACGCGTAGCAATCCGAGCGTAGGTTCGCCGAATCCGACGTTGGGCACCAATCCGCACCAACCACGACCAAGTGGTCCCGTTCCACGCACCACGCCGACGGCGTCCGCGCCGGGCGTGAATCCGAACATCGGTCGAACAGCACCGTCGTCGACAAATCCGGCTCCATTGAATCCTTCGTCATCGAGTCCTCCAACAGAGGATCGTCCGGTACCCCCATTGAATCGCCCGCATTCGGCGAATTCCAGCGCGATGCGGTTTTTGGATGAGTCCTCGTTGCCGCCGTCGTTACCCTCAGCGTCGGTAGCTGCGCTCGCGGCTCACGCAGGTATCTTGGATTCCAAAGATGATCCGCCCCGACCATCCGTCACGCCCAATCCACGAACAACCGGCCAAACTTCCCCGACCTCGGCGGCTTCGCCGACTGCCCCGGTCCGATCGGCTTCCGCCTCGCAGCCCGTGATTCCACCGAAAGAACCAGCCACACGTCCCGCGCAGACCGAAGGCTTCAATCCGTACCGGACCGCCTCACAACCGCAGGTGTCCCCTTCGGCCTCAACAGCGCCGGCGGCATCCTCGACGCCCGTTCCACGACCGAGCGTTCCGAGTCAGTCGACCGCGACTTCGCACCCCGTTCCCGTCCAACAGGAACAGCCAAAACCGTCGACCAGCGCTCAACCGTCGGAGATGGACTGGGGCGTCGATCGCAAGCCGAAACGATTCTCGATCGGCACGAAATTGGGGCTACTCGCGGTGACGGTGGTTTTGGCCGGTTTTGGGTACGTCTTGTATCGCAAGGTCGAGCAGAACAAAGCCCTTGGTCACGGATTCCTAGCAGCTGGGGAAGAACCACCAGTTACATCGGAAGAGCCACCAGTTTCCGATCTGAACCAAACACCGCCAATTACCGCCCAGTCGGAACCGTCGTCGCCCCTGCCGTTTGAACCAGTGAATCCGCGACCGATTCAACAGGTCGGTCATGAAGTGTCGGCCCCAGAATCCGAGGCATCTGAGACACCGGAGTCTGCCGTTAGTGTTTCGGCATCGACGGAGTTCTTCCCAGCGGAAACCGTTCCTGCTCCAAAACAAGACGCTCAAGAACCCATTGAGTTCGAGCCAGCAGTTCCCGTCGAAACCAAGACACCCAATTGGGCGAGTGCACCGAGCACAACTCCGACACCTGTGCCAACCGTCGACACGACACCACAACCGACAATGGCTGATGCCACTCCGGTCACTGTCGAAGATCCTTTTGGAGGAGGAGAGGTTTCCAACCCGCCAAATACTGGAAAGATCGAATTAGTCGGCGGGGAATCGGCACCAGCTTCAATTGAATTCGCTGCATCCGAAACGCCGGAACCACCAGAAGTCATGGAAGCAGCGGTCTCGCCATCGAACGGAGAAGTTGAAACGTCGGCATCGCCGTTTGGCGGCAACTCCGAGCCGAGCGTTTCTGTTCCTCCTGCACCGATCAACGAGCCAATAGCAGTTCCCTCACCTATGGCAGAGGCAAACGAACCCTCTGCCCCCGTATTTTCGGAACCGCCGGTCAATGCTCCCGCAGCATCCACGACTGGTCCGGGTACATTTGAGCCAACTGCTGAGACTCCGGCGGGGTTTGCCGATGCGGACCCATTTGCAACGACAGTTCCCACCGCTCCCAAAGCGTCTGTCGAAGGTCCAACCGAAGCGTCCGTCGAAATGTCGGCCGCTCCGCCTGCTCCTGGGGAAACCGTCGAGACACCGGCAGTATTTGAGTCCGAATCACCGTTTGGGGAAACGGATCCTGCCGGTACAATGGCACCTGTCCCGAATGCAACGACCGAAGAACCATTGCCGCCCGCATTCACAAATAACACAGCGACCAAGGAAGACCGGCCAGATCCGTTCGCCGCCGATGTTCTGTCGCCTCAGGAACCGAATGTCGAAGCGGTTCAACCAACGGCATCGGTCCCCGTCCAAACCGTAGAACCAAATCTGGAACCCGTTCCGACCGCAATGGAGGAACCCGCGACAGAAGCGGTTCCGTTTTCGGAGTCGACGCCGGTCGAAGAACCGGTTCCTTTCGCCAAAACCGTGCCGTTTGAAGCCTCACAACCGGTCCCGACACCCGCAACCATTCCCAATGAAACGGAAGTTCCTGCAGCTTCGCCTGATCGCGCGACTGCAGAATTATTCGGTCCGGTAGACGCGCCTGTGACTAGTGCATCCGAAGCGCCGGCAATGATTGACGTTCCGCCTCCATCTCCCAACGGCATTCAGCAGACATTCGGAAACGGCGAAGGGACGACGAAGAATGCCTTCGAAGCGGAGAATCCATTCACAGCCGACACACCGACACCCGTTGACCAATTTGCTACGGACCCGTCAGATTCGGCGGAAGCCAACAATGCGGGCACACCGGCGGCGCAAATGTCGTCTCAGTATGAACCGGAGTTGATTCCAGTGCCGTCTTCGGAGACTTCAAACGTCTTCGAACCTAATGCCCCCGCATTTGAAGCCGATGAAATTGACGTCTACGAAGTTCGCCCTCGAGACAACTACTGGACGATCTCCAAAACCGTCTACGGCACGGGGCGGTATTTCACGGCACTTGCACGGTTCAATCGGTCGCGAATTCCTGACCCCAAGAAGATGCGACCGGGCATGAAAGTCCTAGTTCCTACACGAGAAGCCTTGGAACAAGCGAATCCCGACTTGTTCCCCAAACGAGTCTTGAACACCGATCCTGCGGGAGCCGACAGCGGGTTCTTCATGGACGAAAACGGCACGCCCCGGTTCCGGGTCGGCAAAGAAGACACACTAGGCAGTATCGCCCATGCCCATCTCGGACGATTCTCCCGATGGACCGAAATCTATCAATTGAACCGACAGCGGCTGAACGATCCCAATAAATTGACGCCGGGAACCGAACTTCAACTTCCGCAGGATGCCAGCCGAGTTCGGGTTGTCAGCGCGGAAGTGATGAGTCGATAGAAACAAGTAGGTCAGGCAGTGCCTGACGATTGTTCTGGGATGTCAGGCATGGTCTGACCTACGGGATCTGTCGCGGGTGTTTGTTCCTCATGGTTTTTCGTTTTGTCGGAAGTCTAACGCTGGTCGTCGTCATCGCCTTACTTGGCGTGGCGTTGGAGACGGAGAATCTCGCATTGCACCGTGAGATCAGTCGGCAACACTATCAGACCGACATTCTTCGCGAAGACTACGCCCGACTACGATTGAAGAGCCAGGAACTGGGAGCCCCGACGAAAATGTTGGACGATCTGGAAGCCGGGCGAATTTCCGTGCGGACTCCGGACCGTGTGGCCGACGATGGACCGCGGAAGATGCCGTTGCTCGAATGGCGTGGCGGAGTGCCCTCCACCGATTCCGAACCATCGAATCCTTTTTGAACCGATGGCGTCTGCACCAGTTTTACCCCCAACTCACAAGACATTAATCTGGCGTAGCAGATTGGTCTTTGGCGGGATCATCCTGATTTGGCTCATACTTGCCGGTCGGTTGGTGCAGTTGCAGGTCATCGAACGCGACGAACTGTATGCGATCACCGAACGTCAACATACGGTTTCCGTCACGATTCCCGCGCGTCCGGGTGACATTGTTGATCGACATGGCCGACTCCTGGCGACGACCGTCACGGCGAAAAGCCTGTTCGTCGATCCTCAGCAACTCACTTCCCCTTGGCAGACCGCCCGCCAACTCGCTGCGGCTTTGGATCTCGACGCGGATGATCTCTTTCTGCGATTTGCGAAGTATCGTCAAAAACGATTCCTGTGGGTCAAACGTCGTCTGAGCGAATCGGAAGTCAGGGCCATCGCAAACTTGAAGTTGCCGAAATCCGTGTTTGGGTTTCGCGATGAATACCTGCGAAAATATCCGCAAGGTCGACTCGCGGCACACGTCATCGGGTTGCGGAACATTGATGGCGTCGGTCGTGGAGGCATCGAGCAGACTTTCGACGGAATTCTCCGTGGGCAAAATGGCACGCGATTACTCACCCGTGACGCACATGGCAAAGTTGTTCAGGTGCGAGAGGAAGTGACCTCCGCTCCGAAACACGGCCGGACCGTTGTGCTGGCAATCGATGCGGTCATTCAGCTCTACGTAGAACGGGAACTTGATCGTCTGGTTAACGATTGGAGTCCGCGAGGTGCCTCCTGTATCGTTATGGACCCACGCAACGGCGAACTATTGGCGATGGCATCACGACCGGGTTTTGACTTGAACAATCCGCGTGGGACCGTGGATCTTGCATGGCGTAACAACACAATCGCTTCCATGTACGAACCAGGATCGACACTGAAGCCGTTTCTGGTGGCGGCAGCGATCGACGGTAACGTGCTGCAAGCCAATGAAACCCTCAATTGCGAGTTCGGCGCGTACCGTATGGGACGACGCGTGCTGCACGATCACCATTCGTACGGCGAACTCTCTGTGACGGACGTCCTGGTCAAATCCAGTAACATCGGAATGGCGAAAATTGGCGAACGCCTGACCAACGCAGGTCTCCACACGGCCGTTTTGAACTGGGGTTTCGGTCGAAAAACGGGAATTGAACTGCCTGGCGAAGTCAGCGGGGTTGTTCGTCCGCTTCACCAATGGGACCACTATTCGACAGGTTCTGTGCCGATGGGACACGAGATTGCGGTGACCCCGCTACAACTTATCTCGGCACACGCGGCTTTAGCGAATGGGGGGCACCTGCTGACGCCCAAAATCGTACTCACCGACACCGCCCTGGTGTCGAATGATTACCAATCGGCGAACGACAGGAACACCTCGACACAAGTTGCCTCGGTGGTTGCCAGACGCGACACAACCGAGTGGCTGGTTCGCGGCCCGATGCGAGAAGTGATCACGCGGGGAACCGGCCGGAACGGGAAGCTCGATGGTTACACCGTCTTCGGAAAAACGGGGACCGCTCAAAAACCAGACCCGAAAACCGGCAAGATATCGTCTCAATTGCACGTGGCTTCGTTTGTGTGCGGTGCACCGGCGGAAGAGCCGCGTGTATTGGTACTGGTAGTTGTCGACGAACCTTCGGGTGGGCCGAATCATTACGGTGGAACCGTTGCCGCTCCGTCAGCTGCCAAACTACTGCGGCAAACGCTGATTCATCTCCGAGTGCCAGGAGAGATCAGCACGAGTCGAGATTAAAGCCGTGCTCCACATCGTTTGCATGTGCATGTCCTTGAGGATCCCTCACGTTGACATCTCTTCGCAACTCGCCCTATACTTCGGGCGTTGCCAAATGTGATCTTGGCAGCATCATAACTAGGGAATTTCGAACGAGTTCGTTCCGTGGATTCAAGCAATCCCCGAGAACGTTTGCCAAAGATCGAGGCACGATGGCCGACCCTCGCGTACCCCTCAAAAATCCCGCCGTTGCTGCCATTTTGGCTTATTTGTTTCCCGGCGCGGGGCATCTTTATCAAGGGCGACTCTTCAAAGCCGTACTGTATGCTGTCTGTATTTGGGGCATGTTCCTGTACGGAATGCAAAAGTCCGGCTGGTCGGCGTTGCACACGCATCAAATCTCCGGCGGCGATGGTCGTGGACTCCGTTGGCAACGGAATTGGGGATTCCTCACACATTTGGGGATCGGCACCCCCGCCACCTTTGCGTTTTTGCAGACAAAACGCTTCCAATCCGAAGCGAACCAACCGACTCGTCAACTGAATGGGGAATTGGTCTCCGATTTCAAAGGCATCGCCTACGATATCCTACCTTCAGAGGGACTATCGGTCTCAGGGCGAATCCGGCTCAACACGCGACAAACTGAGTATGGGCCGGAAGTTTCGGGCGTGTTTTCCGGAGAAGGTTTCTACCCCGATGGTGAAGTCCGACCGGTGGAATTGGAACTTCAAGGCGGATTCCTGATCGGTCCCCCTTACGCGGGCGATGACGCTCGTGGGTTGGAAATCGACATTTTGAAGAGTGAAGCCGGACCGTCGAGCGGTAGTTTGAATGGCGTGATTCCGCGGAGTATTTTCAACCGCTTCGGAATGCCTGCCACCGAACAGCAAATCGAACGACTGCATGGTACCGAGGGCAAAGGGTACGAACTGGCCCTTGTATACACCTGGATCGCAGGTCTGCTGAACATTCTCGCCGTCTGGGATGCCTATGCAGGCCCCGCGTACGGGTACGGAGACGAAAAACCAGAGACAGACGACGAAACTGCCAAGGAGCCCGGCGAGAACTCGCCATCGGAACCAGTCACTTCATAGCCAGCCATACCACCTGCCTAATCGTCGACCGTCTTTGACCGTTCAAGTTTCGTACTGCTATCGAGCCCGATCATGTTTGAGAATCTTCTGCCGGTTTTCGCCAATCTCAATGTGTCGTGGCATCTCGTCCCGTTAGCCGCGATGATCAGTCTCGTCTACAGTGCCAGCCGCGTTGAAATGCCGGCGGCGATCATCCAGCGATCGGTACGATTGTTCTTGACGATTTTTCTCTTCATGGGCGTAGTCTTCGCAATCCTGTGGATCCTTTCGCTCGGGCTGTAACACTCTTGCGTAGGATCGCTCATGTCTGCGGATGCTCCGAATGCAAATACGCTTCCCCTTCTGTCGCGTGACCGGGCGTTCTATGGCGTGTTGGTAACGCAGTTTCTCGGGGCCTTCAACGACAATCTATTCAAGCAACTCGTGCTCTTGATTTGCGTTACGGCGACAATGAGTTCCGGGGGCGGAAGCCTGCAGGGATATGCAACCGCGTTGTTTTCCTTGCCATTCGTGTTGTTCTCGGGGGTCGCAGGTTTTCTTTCCGATCGCGTTAGCAAATACAACATTATTGTCTCGGCGAAAGTCGCGGAAGTTGTCGTGATGTTGCTCGGCGCAGCGGCGCTAATGGTCGGCCAACACTGGCCCGATCTTCGCGTACCACTGCTGTTCGTCGTGTTGTTTTTGATGGGACTTCAAAGTGCGTTCTTCGGGCCATCGAAGTACGGAATTCTCCCGGAAATGTTCCGCGCTCGGGATCTGCCCCACGCCAACGGCGTGATTCAAATGACGACGTTCCTGGCGATCATCTTCGGTGCGGCCCTCGCCGGATTCCTGAACGACTGGTTCGGCAACGCAGTCTGGATGGGCACCATCTACTGCGTCGGAATTGCCGTGGTGGGGACGATTTCATCACTATTCCTGAGAAAAACGCCTGTTGCCAAACCCGATCTCAAATTCGACTGGTCCGCATTTATTGTGACGAAGGACGTCTGGCGGATGCTCGGTAAGGACCGCGTCTTGCTCGGTGTATTACTAGTGTCTTCGGTGTTCTGGTTTCTCGGTGGATTGACCCAGCAAGCTGCAAATACCCTAGGAAAAACGCATTTTGGTTGGTCTGATACGCGAACAAGTTTGATGGTTGCGACAATCGGCTTGGGGATTTGTCTCGGCTGTGTCTCCGCTGCAGCCCTTTCGAAAGACCGCGTCAGTTTTGGGGTAACCAAGATTGGCACTTGGGGACTAATCATCAGCTTTGTCGGCTTGTGGTGGGTTTGCCCAGCTGACGCAGTGACGAAACCTTCGTCATCAGTCAACGAAAGTACCGCAACAAAAAGTAATGATTCGCCCCAGGTTCAGACGGAGCCCCTGGGCGAAATGTTGGTCCCTCAGACAAATCTCGAGTGGAAACTGCGTGGTCTGATGCTGCTGACAGGCATCTCGGCCGGTCTTTTCGTGGTTCCACTACAGGTGTTCATGCAATCTCGACCGCCCGCGGAATACAAAGGGCGAATGATCGGCGCGATGAATCTGATCAATTGGATCGGAATTGTGTGCTCCGGAGTCTTCTTTGCAGCCGCAACCGCTCTGTTGAAGACGCTTGCCGTTCCGTTTCCCTGGTTGTTTCCAGTGATGGCTGCGTTTCTCCTCCCCATCGGCCTGTTCTACCGTCCAGAAAGCCAGACTCTTCGCGTGTAGTTTTCCTAGTCGGAACTCGCAATCCGGTGGGAATCGCGATTTTTGGGGAAAACTTGGCCGAGTCCGTTGACGATCGGGAAAGGGCTGCTATTATTCGACTTACCCGCCAGCGACAACTGTGTGGGACTTTGATCTTTGACAACTTGGTTGATAGATTGTGTGTGAGCAAGATTTGAGTGGAAAA
>NZ_CFHRBF010000031.1:0-38947 GCF_984380535.1 Thalassoroseus sp. | reverse complement strand
CCAACAATTCTCCCCACGCCTTTGCTCCCAGCCGGTCCGCGAACTCCCCCGCCATGCTCGCAACAGCATCCAGATGCTCTTCAAGCAGTTCCCACTCGGTTTTGGGACGATCGGCAAGTGAGTGGGCGTAGAACATCGACTTCAACCAGCTAGATGGCTACAGAACAAATGCTCACACATCTTGCCAATCGGAGCCGTTTAACGCAAGCAAATTAACAGACCGCTGACCGATGCTCATGCGATATCTCACTGACGATAAAAGGGCATACAGCTGACAACGGAATCAAGGTTTTATGTTTGCCCTCGGAAGAGAGCATCGACAAAACCTTAATTGCATTGTCACGCTGCATCTCTTTTTGAAGAAATAGGTTAGGGCGAATTGCCTTTCGTTGCAATCTGCTGCAAAAGAACCCAAACACATGAGAGGAACACCCCGAAGGCGGTAAGCTTGAGGAAAGTGAATCTTTCGACGCAGTGGCTCGGGCGAGTTCTTCAGCCAACTGCCAACCGTTCTTGAGTTCAATACGACCGATCAATCCCCGCAAATATCGATCTGCGTCGAGACCACCGACGGGCTTGGGACGATGAATACGATGAAGCGGGTGCGGTGCTCACGCCCGAAGACCTGTTGGCGATGCTGATATGATGCGGCGTGACGAACCGCGAATCGAGTTTTGGCTGACCGTCATGGCTTTAGCTGCGGCGGTCATTGCGTTTCTAGGAGACTTATGTCGATGAGACCTCCCGAACTCAAACAGTTTGAACGCTCCGTCTGCGACTGCACGAAGTGCAAGGCCGGCTGCAAACACATGCCCGGCAGCTTGGCACCTGGCGACATGTACGCCATCGCGAACTTTCTGCGAGTTGATCCCGATAAGATTGAGTTCATCCACAAACACTTCCGAGCCTCCGATGGCAAATACATCATATTCGACGGCAAGCTGAAGATGGTTCCGACCATCGTTCCCTCTCAGGAGGACGACGGCCGCTGTGGTTCCTAACCGGCGACGACTAGTGTGCGATCCACTCGGTCGCTCTGTTCGGTGGCCGGAACTTTGAGATCTGCGGCGTCGACACCGAGGAAGATGACTACAAATCCCGATGCCAGATCAGTTGCCTCCTGCAATCGCAAAACTACCTCTGGACCTGGGCTTACCTGCACACGACCGGCCACATCGCACCGCCGGCACGTAAACGACGAGCGGCGTTGCATGCCGAGCTAGAGCAGTTGGACTGAATCGCTCATCCGCGCCGTGTTCTGCCTCGGGATACGGTTAAGACGCTGCCGCCAATCGCACACTCCACCGCAGAGCCCAGCGGGTTTCTTTACGCATCCTACGCCCCGCTCCACAGGGGCTTTTCCATGCGCACCCACGAAAGACAAGGTTTGGGACCCGCGATTTGTTAACGGCAATGTTGTGTAAGGTCCCCCCTGGACAACAGGTTGCGGAAAATCAGGTTGGACGTACCTGGGAGTTTCGAGGCGGGTGAAATTGCTAGCTTCTCGTTATGATACCAGGCCAAAGCGAAATTACTCAGTAATTTCAAAGACGCATTGTTTTCTCAGCAACAGCAAGAATTCCTTCAATCAACGGCCTGGCAGCCAGCGATTTGCAAGTATAATCGCGATTGGACGAATTATTGGCCAACGGCAACTTTTGGCAATGCGATCGTGACTTGGCGAAGCCGCTATTTTGTTTCTTAACAGCCAAAGGTTATCGTATGGACAATTTTGATCGCCAACATTTCGCATCGGCTTACCGGTCGCTCGCCCAAATACTTGAGCGAGATCGTAAGGTTGACCGCATTGAAGGCCATCTCTCGTATGTGTTGGGCAACTTGGCTCGACGCATCTTCGTTAGCACAAAGCACCTTCCTCCGGACGAAATGTTGGAAGAAGTGGTGAAATTGCTGCGTAGCGGTGAGCCTGACCAACTTCGACGCGTAGCGCAACAGTTGTACGCGCAAGCCCAGCATCTTGAAGAATTGTCAGACGAATCTCCGGGAGATTGAACAGGATCGGGTGCCTAGCCAATTGCACATCGATGTAGACTTTCATTCGAACTTACCTCTTCCACAATTCCCCAAAAATCTCCGCCAGTGCGCTTGAATCGTGTTTCCCTCTAGAGGCAGGGTGTCGAGCCGTTCGCCCGGAGCTCAATCGATTCTCCCCCCATTCGCCAACCACCAACCAGCCGGAGAAAATCTAGGTTACCCTGGTTTTGCCAAACTACCCAACAGGGCGCAATCGCCCTAGATGAGGGACGGCTCTGGGGTCTGCAGAGAGCATGGCACTGCCGGTTGTGCCCGATAGTGTCATGCTCGGTCTGCGTTGCCGAGTTCTGTGAAAGCATTCGAGAAAAGCGACGGGCGGCGACGGAATTGGTGGACGAGTTTCTCAAAGCGGCTTGTCCGGGTTGTGAATAAATCGACCGCATACTATCGCAAACCGTGTCAACGATGAAAGAACATGGCGAACCAGAGTATGACGAGAAATTCCACAACCTGCATAATGATGTGGGGCATTGCTTACATGTCATTTCAATGGCGACGGAAATCCTCAAGAACGTCCGAGACAACGACCAGAGATTCAACGAGGTCTGCGAGACAATCGAAAAGGAACGCAGAACGGCACTAACGCTGGTAGACGAATTTCTCAATGGGAGTTGCATTGGCTGCGGTCATCGTCCTGAATAATTTTGCGGCGGCGATCCTGATCGTGCGGCCATCGCACGACTCCGCCACGTGCGAAGTGAACTCACCAACGTTCCCGCAGGGCTTCCGAGGTGAACCTACCGTACTTGACGACGAGCCAACTCTTGGGGACTCGCGTCAAAATCTGAGACCAAGCATCAAACGCAGATGGAGAAACTTTGTCGGGTTGTTGAAGCAACCAAAACTGAATTGACTGATCTCGCGAAAAGGTGCGGGGAGGTTGGGGGTCGGAGCATAGCACAGAAAATCTCGATCGAGTGGCACGAGTCGTTCCGAATGAAAGCGTTCAGCCGACCCCGGCGGATCGACGAATCAATCAGTGAGTCGAGAATCGATCGTGGACAGATCCGTCGTGTTGGGACATCCGAAGAACGCCACTTGCAGCGGAGCGGCTCCCGCAGAGAGCATCGACGCGCGGTTGCGTCCGCCAGTATGTCCGGCGAGTTCCACGAGGAAGTCGATTCGATCGGCCGAATTCGTTTGCCGAGTTGTCCTGGAAAGCATCAATCTCACCGAATCCCGGCTTGAATGGATAATCATGCACGCCGGAGGACGCATTTCTCGTCAGCCGCTCCCTTGATTTCCTAGGCGATAAGCCGTACACTTGCAAGGTTCTGGAAGATTAAATGAAGAGCAATCCCGATGACCCGGGAGGGCTCATCAGTGAATAAGCCGATGAGACCACACCACCATGGTTTGGTCACGTCGGCTTTTTTCGTGCTATGCACTACGCTTGCCCGCATCGGCGACGCCGTTATTGCCAATGATGCAGATGGACACGTCCCAAGGCTGTCCTAGTCCATCGCTCGGAAGTTCTGCGCGGATTATGAGACCACCCGGCCGACCTCCATCCTGCAGAAAGAAGTCATCATGATTATGGTTTGGATTGTTGGTTTGGTCGTCACTTGTGGACTTCTCTATGTAATCAGCCGGTACTTCTCGCTATGGTTGATGGCCTATGTCACTGGCACTCACATTAGCCTGCTCTCGCTAGTGATGATGTCTTTAAGGAAAATCAATCCGCGAGTCATCGTGCAGTGTAAAGTCATGATGGTGCAGGCTGGTTTGACGGATTTCCCTACGAGCCTTATCGAAGCCCAAATGCTCGCCGGGGGCAACGTCCAGCGGATTACGCTCGCCTTGATTGCCGCCCACCGAGCTGGAATCGAACTTGACTGGGACACGGCAGCAGCCATCGACTTGGCTGGCCGGGATATTCTGGAAGCCGTGCAACTCAGTGTGAATCCCAAGGTCATCTCCTGTCCAGACCCAGAGGATGGACGAGGCAGCGTGCTGGATGGCGTGGCGAAAGATGGCATTCAACTCAAGGTTAAAGTCCAAGTCACGGTCCGCACGAATCTCTCGGGACTCGTGGGGGGAGCGACAGAGTCCACGGTGATCGCGAGGGTGGGGCAAAGCATTATCTCGGCCATTGGTTCTTGTGAAAGTTACCGAGATGCCCTTTCGAATCCTCGACTGATTACTCGAAGCGTCATTGAAGCCGGCTTGGACTCGCAGACTGCTTTTGCCATCGTTTCAATCGATATTGCTGATATCGATGTGGGAGCCAACATTGGAGCGAAGCTACAAATCGACCAAGCCAACGCCGACATCCGGATCGCCATTGCCTACGCCGAACAACGTCGAGCGATGGCCCTGGCGGCGGAACAGGAGATGGTCGCACTGACGAGAGAATATGAAGCCTTAGTCGTTCTTGCGGAAGCCACCATTCCCAAGGCCATTGCTGTTGCTTTCCGCGAGGGGCAGCTTCGCGCAAGACGCCAATCTGCCACCCAATTTCAGGCCGTCGACAGTCCGCGCGGCCGAATCACCAAAACCCACAGGCTAAACGTTGATGCGTCCGTGCCGCGAAAACTCCCTCATCTCGAATGCTGGGAAACGGAAGGAGGCTTATGCAATTGACAGATTGTGTTCGGTGCGTAGGTGGACAACAGCGGTCGATATGAATTCGCACATTAAAGAACAGTCGGTGAGATGTTGTAGGGATGCCCCCGATGACTAAACTAGTGCAGCTTCCAACCTGGAATGACAGGTTGAGAAACTCGCGATGAGCACGCCAACAAGCGTGCGGACGAAGTTCGAGAACCTGTCAAATCAGAGTGGTTGAACCACTAGGAGCGTGCCGATGGATCATGCTAATCTGCTAGTCATTGCAATGGTCGAAGAGTGTGAGGATCGGATCAGGAAATCGAACAGAAACGAACCTAATCTACCACGTGCCCTTCATCCCCGGCATCTTCTATGGATGTGTGAGCGAATCGAGAAACACGCGGACGAATGGCTCGCTACAAAAATACACCGGTGGATCGGGTTTATTCAGTGTGGAATGCTGGCCAATCAGATGCTCGACTTACGAGACACAAAAGCCATGTTCGACCAAGTGAAGGACGCACACGAGGATATCGGCGAAGATGATGACCTCATCGATCACCTCAATCCAGAGAATTCTTTTGATTTCGATCTTGGTGGAGAGGGTTAGCAACCATTGCTTCAGGTTGAATCATTAGATACGTCTGAGATCTGTGGAACGATATTTCGATGAGTTCCTAAACGAACAGAATGGATTGGATGATTGCCAAGGGAGCTAGTCGGGCGCTGGATAGCTGCGTGTGCCGTTCACGTCGATGAGGCTTGCAATATTGTACCATTCAGGTATCCGACCATCGGCGCGGATCTATAGATGAACGCGTTGCTATTCTTAAGGAGTCAAACATAACGCTTTGTTTTTGCAATAGGGAACGATACAATGCAGGCGTGATGGGTATGTCGTCAGCGTCACACAGTCCCAGAAGTTTCGGATGACTTTGTAAATCGCAGCCCGGTCACATTCGGGAGGCGCGTTACATAGTAAGCCGATGCGGTCGAGAATCCTCGGGTTTCGACCGCATCGGCTTTTTTGCATAGTAGTCTGCTCAATCCTGTTTTCGAAAGATGCCGGGTAGCGTAACCGGTCTACCGGAAACCATAGGAGGTCTCATGTCGCATCCCCTGCGCGTTGTCGTTCTGAAGCCCAGCAAATACTTGGAAGATGGTTACGTGGAGCGATTTTGCTGGGGTTTCATGCCGAATAGCACGGTACCCTACATGCGTAGCATGACGCCAGCCATGGTGGGCGATACTCCCGTCGAAATCCACACCGTTGATGAATACGTACACACAGATTTGCAGTATCTCTCACTGCTGAAACCTCGCCACGGAGGGCGAACGCTACTGGCGCTGGTTGGCGTACAGAGTCATCAGTTTCATCGTGCATTGGATCTCGCGGCCTTGGCTCGCGAGAATGGATGTATGGTGGTGATTGGGGGTCCCCATGCGATGACATGTGACACTTCGACCCTGCATGGACGTGGAATTAGCTTTGCCTTGGCCGAGGCGGAACTCGTCTGGTCGCAAATCTTGACAGATGCGACGGAAGGAAGGTTAGCACCGGTTTATGGTCGCGAGAGTCGCTGGCAGCAGGAATTGGAAGCGCCGGTCGTGATTCCGCCTAGCCGCAAAGATCTCAGCCGTTATGTCATTTCAATGTTGGGCCTGTATCCAGCTCGGGGATGCCCATTCCTCTGCAACTTCTGCTCTGTCACCAAGATCGCGGGACGAAAAATTCGCAGCCAGAGCATCACGACCACGCTGGAAAGTCTCCGCGCGGCCAAGGAAGCCGGAGTTCGCACGATCATGTTCACTTCCGACAATTTCAATAAATATCCGGAAGCAGAAGCGCTTTTAGAAGCCATCATTGATGAGCAATTTGGGTTGGACTTTTTTGTGCAATGCGATACGCAAATTGCAAGACAAGAGCACCTAGTCAAACTCTTGGCCAGAGCGGGATGCTTTCAGATGTTCATTGGGGTCGAGTCCTTCAATCGCGAAATCCTTCTGGCGGCTCACAAGGGCCAGAACCGTCCGGAAATGTACCGAGACATCGTTCGGCTCTGTCGCGCGAATGGCATCAGCTCTCATTTCTCCAACATCATTGGATTCCCGCAGGACACTCAACAAAGCATCGACGAACACCTTCAGGTGCTCCGCGAGATGAACCCGTCGTGGGCGTCATTCTACATCCTCTGCCCGATCCCCGGCACGGAGCAATACGACGACTTTCTCACACAGGGACTCATCACGGAGCGTAATCTTGACCGCTTCGACACAACCTGCCTAACTTGGCAACATTCCACGCTGTCTCGCAAACAACTTTCACACCTGCTCTTTAAATGCTATCGAAAATTCTACTCAGTCGGGCATGCGATGCGGAACGTTAGGGACGAGACAAGACTTCGCAGACAAGGAGTCCTGAAGAGGACAGTGGGAAGTCTGGCGATGTCACTTTTCAGTCGATACAGTGCCTGGAGAAATCTGCACCCCATGTCTGGAGGAGTGCGGAGAGTGCGATTGGACAATGTCCACGATTTCCTTCCCTTGCGTCAGCGGACATTCGGCTTCACGCTGGCTCCTCTTCCAAGAAGTTTGCAATTACAGGAAGTGGAACCACTCCGTCAACTTGACCGTCTTGCAGAACATGCAGCCACATCAGTCAACAAAAACTAGACCGTATTACGGTCTTCTGTGTCCGCAGTGGACACAAGAAATCCAGTGTTTCCTAACTTCCGCGAGACAGAACCCGCTACAGTGAAACTTTACCTGCTCTAGTCTCGTTACATCAAATCAGATGCGAAATGTCGTCAAGCCGCTCTATCGATTCGGATACGGGGTATCCTATTTACGGCACGGTTATCGATCGAGTTACACCGGATACGGATATGGATTTTATGGAGACAGCTCGCAGAGTGCTTACTCGGGTCCAAGGACGAACGACGGTCGATCCATTACCAATGTTTCTCGTTATTTGTACCCATCAGGCTGGGCTGCCGCAGTGCTCATGTAGGCCATAATTACGCGAACAGAGCAGCGCAGCCTAAAGCTGAACGTTCAGCCAAGTAGCAACACAAGATTCTTTGGTACCAGAGGTTTTCATGGCCACGATTGATGTTGATTCGCTCCCCGGCTTTCGGGAACCCTTTAATTGTTTCAGCCATCTGATGGCCGCAATAGTCTTCACCTACATGACGCCAAAATTACTTCAGCGTGGGCAGAGTGATTTCGGCCAAACGCTAGCATTTTGCTTGTTCGGCTTTACTAGTGTTTTCCTGCTTTTGATGAACGGCATTTACCACATGATGTGGCCTGGAGGTGGGCGTGAAGTCATGGAACGAATGGACATCGCGGCAATTTTTGGACTCATTGCGGGTACGTTCACTCCCGTTTCTGTAATCTTGTATCGTGGGCACACACGGGCTTGGCTACTCTTTATCATTTGGGGGCTAGCGGCCCTGGGGATTACGGTGAGAACGGTTTTCTTCGACTCGTTCTCTGGCTGGTTAGGAACGAGTCTTTTCCTGGCGTTTGGTTGGATTGGCGTTTTATCTGCGTGGGACCTTTGGAAGCGCTACACGTTCTTATTCATCCGGCCATTAGTCTTTGGCGGACTAGCGTATTACTGTGGAGCGATCTTACTGGAATTCCATTGGCCCACATTGATATCTAGAATCCTCGGGTCGCGCGAACTTTGGCACATCGCTGTGCTCATCGGGTTGAGTTGTCATTGGATCTTTGTTTGGCAAATTGCTGGTCAAGCTGCATGATGTGGTCCAATCAATCTGAATCAGAGTTCCAATCACCGCACCGTAAATGTTTTGAGTACGGTCATGCGTGGCTGGGGGAGACGGTGGACAGCCTTTCGGGCGCGCCAGCAGTTTTGGAGATGGAACAATGCTGTGGTATGAAACCTCCAAGTAAAAAATAATAGGGACCACACGAAAACGGGTGGTCCCCTACGGCTTCTAAACAACCCCCGACCACAATGTTAGGCAGGGTTTACGTACCTTGCCCGTGTTCGTGGGATCGTCAATAGGCGAAATGTGGGTCCCGCACCGATGATTGCTCCGAGAACCGCGGCGCCCATCGATAACAATGTTCCAAGAAGTGTGTACCATGTCGCCGCCGTCGCGTAGTCCTGAACGGCTTCACGATTGGCTGGATTGCTTGCCATCTTCTCTGCCTGTTCCGGCAGATCAGCCGCGTTTTGCTTCCACTCTTTGATCGTATTCCGGGAGACGCCGGCTTCTTGAGCCAATAGTTCCCAATTTCCGTCCACCGTCTGAGCAGCTTCACTAGTAAAACTGGCGACACCCAACATCGCGCCGAATCCGGCTCGCATTCCAGTACTGACCAACCAGAGGGTCAGGAATAAGACGATCCCCCACATAATGATACCGTGAACGGCGGCTTCGACCTTGTTCTCGCCCACCGCGCATTGGCTTGTGACCCACCCACAGCCGACTTCCCAAGTTTAGCGCGGTGGCCTATGGAGTTCAGCAACCGAATCGATTGTCATCGATGGCGCAATGATCTCCAAAAACACCTTGATGTGGGCTAGGGAACACTTGTATCCAGGACTGAATATGCACAAACATCCGCAGTCGACCTCGCAACGCTGAATGCTGCATTCAGTTCGACTGCGACAGGTACGGAAACGATTACGCTGGATACGTCCGGTGCTAACAATCTAATGGACGGGATGGCGAAAATCCGTGTGCAAATCAACGCACCCGGTTTGCAAGACCTGTTTGGCATTGACTGCGCCGTTCATGTCGCGCGTGCCCACGGCTAATTCGCAGTGAACCAGAGAAAACAGCGTTGCTTTCACAGATCCAACGGCAAGGTAATTTAAACTGCTTAGCAGGTCATACCAGTCGAACCTCAAAAGAGCGGCCTGAAACGCTTCGGCTTCTCAGGAAGCTCTTTGATTTGTTGAAAGTCTTGACAGGCCAGACTTTACAGTCACTTATATTATTTCAGCTCGTGCCGGAAGTATGTCCTGTCCGTAAGGTTGCCGGTTTGGGGTGTTAAGAATTTTAGACAGTCGCATTACGGCGGCTTTGACATCCACGCTGTCATGCGGCAAGATGATTGTGTCCTCAACGACGGTTGCAAGCATGACGACCTGCTGCAGCAAGGCATTCCTTCGAAGAGGGTTCGTCGTCTGCCCAACGATGGATTCTAGCGACTGGAGCTGTTTGGTCAGAATTGCGACGTTGCCTTCGGCGTTCTGACGAATCTGGTTAAAAGCCTCGGCCAAAAGGCTTTCGAAGTTCGCAACTCTAGCGATGACACGCAACTTACCCTCGTCAAATCTCTGGGTGGTCGCAAACCCACGGTCAGCCAGCCGCGCGAAAATCGCAGTCAGATAGTCCAGGCACATCACTGCGGTTGTCGTGTCATTTACACCAGGCGACAAAGCCTTCATAGCGATGTCCACAATTTGCCTGATGCCAAAGCCGACATCTTGATGCACCGAACGTTGGTGACTGATGACGTATACATCATGGACCTCAGCCGCTCCATCTTCGTCCGACAACTCCAAATCGGCCACGGATGCTAGTGCATCCCCTTCGACGACGAACTCTCCAATTCCTCGCTCCATTCGCACGATGGCATCTCGATTCCGAGCCCATCCTAAGAGAGCCTCCTCATCAATGCTCTCGATATAACCGGTTCTATGAGCTCGGACACCAGACCATGCTAGTTCTGCCAAATCCGTCTCCGAAGTGTCGTTCGAGTCCCCATCGGGGGTATCACCCAATCTGTTAGGAAATAAATGATCAACGGCGGAGATTGTCTCCTCGGCAGCGGCGGCAATAATGCTTGACGCTTGGATGGACATCGAGATGTGGTGGATAAAGAAGATTAGAAAACCAATGCCAACGAACGCAAGGACCAGACCGCCTAACACAGCGAGGGATGGCACGAAAGGACCTTCGTCCCCTCCTCGAATGGTTCGAAGCACCACCAGGCAATACGCGAAGATGCCAACGAACACACCGAGCACCGCCTGGTTCAGACGGTCACGCATAAAATTGCGAAGAATCCGCGAGGTATACTGACTGGATGTCAGGGAGAGGGCGACAATGGTGATGGAGAACACGACACCCGCCACTGTGATCATCGAACTGGCGACAGAAGTGAGCAGGCCCCTTGCACCTGCCGCACCGGAACCAAAGATCAATGGCCACTTCTTGTCGACATGAAGTTCAACGCTTGTGTCGACGGCGATTAAAGCGATGGCGAGTCCCACGGCTCCCATAACGATTACTGCCGGTACGAACCAAAAGCTCGACTGCACCTCTTGCCACCATTGCCGCAGTTTCATAATCATTTGCTAGCCCTTTGTTGCGCAGAATCTGCGGTTCAGTGAATTTCGCTCTAACAACGGATTAATGGAGGTACCCGACGAGCAAAGGACAAAGCACTTTAATGAATCGTTCATTTGACCGAAGCTATCCTTAGCCTGTCCGAGATTTTGCAATTGTAGTATTTATATGCTCCAACGAGCAGCATTGCCCCAGGGAGTGCGACAATCAGGCCGAACCAGAGAGGCGAAGTTATCCAAAAAGGTTCGGCGGCGTCACCGAGGAAATGTGAGTAAAGCAGCCCACTCGAAGACGAGCCGCTGATGCCTAGTAAGATTGTTATGACCAAGCTCATTGTCTGTCTGCTCGGAACAAGCGACTTTTACAATCATTCACGCCACCAGCCCGCGGACGAACTGACTCATTACGGCAATTATGATCATTTGGCTCTATTCTTGACACAAGAAGACTAGGTTGGTGATGTGCGACTCCCACAACACGTAGCAGCTCAAATAACGGTTTAAGAGAGCTGGTCCGTATCAGATTGGCTCGCGTCCTCGGATGATGAGTCGTTTTCGAATAGAAAGACTTGCACCACGGTGCCTGTTGTAAAAGCATGGATAATAATACCTGTTTTAGGTTCGACCTCAGCAACGGCTTCGCGAACCTCTCGACCAGTGATTTGTTGGATTTCCTGACAAAGTTTTTTAGAAGACGCAGCAAAGAGCTGTCGATGAAACTCCTGAATCTGAGCTGCTCCTTCGGCCGTGCTCGCTAACGCTTTTTCAACCGGTGAGAGGGCTTCATGCAAAGTGATGACGAGAGTGTCTTCGCCTAAGACCACGCTGACTGATGTTGGGGTATGTCCCGTATTCTGTTTTTGAAACGTGTTGACGACGTCCGTGATCTGCTCTGCTATCGTCTTCGAGGGCACGTTTTTGTCAGAGTTACTCATAAAAGTGACTTCCGGCGTTCGCACGCCTTTCGGAATAGAATCGACGGATACAGCCGCCGCAAAAATGATACTGCCATGGAGTCGCCTTCAGACTAATGTTGCACCACGCCCGAAGACCTCGCAGTCACATGATTCGAAGACTGGCGAAATTTGCAGCCAAACTAATCAGACTGGAGATCAGGCTGTTCACAACGTAAAGTTCTCGCAACTCCATTCTGCCGAATTTTTTCGCCGATGAGGTCCCATTTGAAATCTGATTGCTGAGCACCCGGTTGAGGCCATCAACGTCCAATCACGTTGCGACAATCATTTCTAAGATCCTCTTCCAGTCGAGGTCTTCCACATTCGCTGTCTACTTCGAACTCAGAGCCTAATCAGTGAATCATCCAAGACCTCTGTTCTTGAAGGACCCAAATGAAAAATGCCAACGTGGCAGGATATCTCGATGAGATCTACCACGTCGGCATACTTTACAAAAGGTCTCCCAAACTGGCCGGGCTACCCTTGATCTTGTCTTCCGAGAACTCTAATTCTTCCGGCAAAAAGCCGCCGTTCCGCGTCGTCGCCTTTGTAGGTGGCATGCAAACAAATGCTCGAATTCTTTTGCTCTCGCAACATGGGTGGCCGCCAGTATTTCTATCTGTCGGATTGGTAGGTGCTGATGGCGATCAATTGCTGATGGAACTCATCAAAAAAACGACCAGCCTTCCAAATGCCGCCAACAGGAACTCGTTTCAAGGCACGATTCAGCGCTTACGCATTTAAAGAAAAAAGCCGATGCAGCGGCACACAACAAGGCGTTTCGCTGCATCGGCTTACTAGGTAACACGTTTCCCGAGATTCGTCGAGCCACGTTTTAACAAGTCTTCCGAAAAGGTGGAAGTCGCACGAAAGGTTAAGTACGACTGCTAGGCGATTGTAATCATAGGCACAGCTGTCGCATTTTTCAAGTAGCAGATCGAATTATTGGTGCTAGTTGAATACGATGTCTTCCGTCAGTTGAGCGTTTCGAGCTTAGATTGCAATCCCATTAGCATTCCGCTCTTGCTTAAGATTGCACCGATTGAGTCAAAGACACATTTTGGAATCGCTATGAAAACGCAAGGGGAAATCGAGGCGGCCGTTTGCAACGGAATTACCCGTTTCGAACAAGAGTATATGGGACGGGGCCTGAAGCATATCTCCGCACATCTCATTGGCGACATTCTTTCGGTCCGTCTTCAGGGAGTTCTGACAATGGCGGAACAACAACTCGTCAAAACGCTTCCACCCGAAAAGGGCCGTGAGCTACTTAAGCAAGTCCGAACCCAACTTGTCGAAACGGCGCGTCCGGCTCCGAAAACTCTGATTCAAGAGGTTACAGAAGAAACTTTCGTAAGTCTGCATCATGACATTAGCGTTGTCACCGGTGAAGAAGTAATTTTGTTCAGTCTTTCTCAAGCATCGGAATGCCGTGAAACAATGAAAAAGCAGAACATGTTCCTCACAAGAACTGTTTGGCCTCATCAAACTATGCAGAAGATGTCGGCTAGTTTCTTCTTCGACACGATTCAGGCTTAAAGCAATGCCGATCGGCTTTGTTGCAGACAATGTGCGACGAGTTCATCCAGCCTTGCTTCGCCGACACACATCACTGAATCGGCTCCCCCCCAATAGATTTTCACCGTGCCATCCGGCTCGGGCACTGCGCCGCAACTAAAAACGACGTTATGCACGTACCCTGTAACCTCCCAGGGGTCTTCAGGCTGTAGAATCCAAGAGTCACCCACCCCCAACACGATTGCTGGATTATCAAGATCGTGTAATGCAACACCGAGTCGATAGACAGATCCATCCATCGTCCGGAAGACTCCGTGATAAATCGAAAGCCAGCCCTGGTCCGTCTTTATTGGCGGTGCTCCCGGCCCAATTTTCATTTCATCCCAGTGATATGGCACCGGTTGCATCACGATTTGAGACTCACCCCAAAAATAAAGATCCGGCGAATAGGAAATCCAAATTGACCAAGGGGCGATTTCCGAGTGGGGACGGTCCAGTCGCGCATACCGACCATCAAATTTCCTCGGGAAAATGACCGTATTCCGATAGTCGGCCTGTGTTATCAGCGAGACTCGTTCGATCTGAACAAAGTCTCTCGTTTTTGCTAGGGCAATTCGCACACCGTTTCTGGAGTAAACGCTATAGGTGATGAGGTATTCATCGTCCACCTTCGTTACCCGAGGATCTTCAACACCGAACTCCTCGTATCGAGCAAAGCGGCCGGTCTGGACCGGAGTCAAAAAAGGTTGGGGATCAGCGACAAAATGGAATCCATCGCGACTGCGTGCTAAGCCAATAATTGAGCGTCCAGTCCGAAGATGAGATCGGAACAGCATTATGTATTCGTCGTTATGCTTGACCACAGCCGCATTGTGAACGGTTTCAACAGGGTAGGGTATGTCAGTCCTTGTTAGAATCGGATTTCCGAAGTATCGCTTGACGATATCGCGTTGCATACTCACCATTCGATCCAGCTGTTAGTGATCGACGATTGACGACTAAGAATCTGTGCATAGATTCGCTCGTACGCTTCGACCATTGTGTCGATGGAGAAGTGTTGTTGGACACGTTCGCGACAAGCAGTTCGACTAATATTTGGTAAATTTTGGAGAGCGTCTACTGCTTCATTCGCATTGTTGACGAGAAACCCGGTCTCCCCGTCCTGAATGACTTCGCGACAGGAGCCAAGATCCATGGCGATCACAGGGACACCCGCGGCATTTGCTTCGGCGAGCACGAGTCCAAATCGTTCAGGGATCGTGTTTAAGTGCAATAATGCCCGGGCGTGGGCAAACAATTCGTTTTTGCCTATGACGTCGACCGGTCCGATGTAACGAATCTGTTGGCCATCAAGGTGAGGTTCTACTTGCTCGCGGAAATAATCGACGTCCTGAATAATGCCTGCGATCCGCAAAGGCAATCCACTCAGTTGAGCAACGTCTATCGCTAGATGCACACCCTTGTCCGGGTGGATCCGTCCCAGGAAAATCAACTCTTCTCCAGGCGACTCTTGTATTGGATACAACGAAAGATCGATTCCGTTATAGACCGTGCCCAGATAGTTTAGTCCTGGTGCCCGATCGGAGTTGCTGATGGACACGAAGTATCCATCACTGTACTTCTGATATACCGCCAAGATTTGAGGAGAGGAGAATCCATGAATCGTCGTTAAAACCGGCGTTTCGACTAATCTTGTATATGTCAATGCCATAAAATCATAGTGACTGTGAATGAGGTCAAATTCGTCGGCGTGCTCAAAGACCTCAGAGATGTGTAAGTATTCTGACACCTTGGGGTCGGTTGTTGCGTCCTCTTCGTATCCTTGATCCACGACGGCATGCAGGTGAGCATTGGTGACAGAGTCTCCACTAGCAAACAGCGTCACTTCCCAACCCCGGGCGACTAGGCCTTCTGTGATGTTGCTGGCAACGGTTTCCCAAGCACCGTACTGACGTGGAGGCGTACGCCACGCAACCGGCGAAAGGATGGCAATTCTGTTCTTTGCCTTTGCCACAGTATTTAGCTTTCTTCGGAATGCATGGCAGCGAGGACGTGACTTAGCCGGACGATAGCAAAGCCGGTGGCGTGGTCGGCGAGTCCATAGGGAATGATGAGTTCGCTTCCATGTACGAGAGCGCCGCACGTATAAACCACATTCGGTACATATCCTGCGCGTTCATTTTCATCTGGCTGTAGTAGAGGTTCGCGCAAACGGCCTATAACGCGGCTAGGATCCTTGAGATCAAGCAAAAACGCGCCGATGCAATATTTGCGTAACGCTCCTACACCATGACTAAGCACCAACCAGCCAAACTCGGTTTCGATTGGCGAGCCGCAATTGCCCAATTGGACCAATTCCCACGAAAAGGCCGGCTTTAGCAGCACTCTGTGCTCGTTCCAAAAGTGGATATTGTCAGAGTACATCAGATGAATGCTCTCGTTGTCCTGGCGGGAGAGCATCGCATAGCGACCATTGATTTTTCTCGGAAACAGGGCCATCCCCTTGTTTCGTGCAGCTGGTCCGTTCAGCGTAATAAAACGAAAGTGGAGGAAGTCTTTAGTCTCCACAAGTTCGGGCATGATGACCCGACCGTCAAACGCTGTGAATGTTGCGTAATAGATTACATTTCCGTCTTCGTCATGGAACTGCACGAATCTCGCGTCCTCGATGCCGTTGCTTTGGGAAGGCGTTGCTGGAAACAGAATTCTTTCAGAAAACGCCTGCTCGGGGTGGAAGTGAACCTCGTAATTCGATTGGGCCAACATCCAAATCCCTTTGGCCGTGCGTCGATCTTCTTCCAAAACCCCGTCCGCATGGCGCTCTTTGTCCATCTCGCTGTCAATGCCGCTCCGCAATTCCTGCATCGAGAACGAGCTGCCCAGTCGATCCATAACCCGGTTCGTGAATTCGCTCATCAACTTCAATTCACTAAGCTTCCGTGTGAACAGTCCCATCTCGTACGACGAATTTGGGACTTGGCGCGGCTCTTTCAGAAATCCCGCCGATTCTTCAACTTCGATTCGCTGATTAGCGTCAATAGTGCCGACCCGAAACGTGATTGACGAAATATGGCCTTCGCCAGTCGCTCGCAGGCTAAGAACAAAACGCAGTGCGCCACGGGGCAAACCGGTCTGATCGGGATGCGCGACGATGGAGGGATTAAATAATGCTGCCGACTCGAGCGAATACTCCGCGAGGAAGTAAGAGCCAATTAAAAGCTTTCGTTCTTCGGAGAGGTTGTCATGCGGCACATGCTCTCCGCGAACTTGCTCGAAGCGCCGCAGAAACATGTCCCGAATTTGCTTGTGTCGTTGGGCGAACTCAGCAGAGACCTCTTCAAGAAGCGGGCCAACCTGTTCTTCCGGAAGCGCGAGAATACGAGTAATGATTCGGCCAACACGGTGCGAATCTCCGGGAGTAAAAGGCCGCAATAAGACACGAGATTGGTCAGGCTTGAGGACAATATTGGTTCGGTGAAGCGGAATCGTCTTGGTGTTCATGGCAGGACTTGAAGTCCCATCCTAAAAGGGGGCCTGTTCGAATGACTACAAGGTTTTGACGACTGACTCGACACGATTCGTCGGTGCTGATTGATAATTACTCCAAAGCAGTTGGGTCCAAAGATAAGCGAGTGTCGATTCTGCACCCTGGTTTCTATTGAGACCGGAAGACTGGAGACCGTCAAAACAGCTGCCGCAGTCAAAGTCTACCAAACTTTGCTGTCGGCTATTTTGTCCGAGAAACCATTGATAAGAATTCATGAATGCGTTGAAATATCTTTCGTCTTGCAGAAGTTGATACGCCGCCAACGCCGCTGCTGCCATCGTCGACGCCTCGACGGGTTGCTGGTCGTAGAGGGATTTTTCTTCGCCATGCGAATACCATTCCTGGTTGCCAATGGGCCAGAAGACATCGTCTGCCGTTGTCATGAGACTGAGAAAATCAAATGAAGAATCGGCAACCGAAAGGAACATTTCATTGGGCCAAACTTCGGCCGCGTCAAACATTGCGTGCGGTAACACGGCGTTTGCATAAGTCATTCGCGACTCGAACCAGAGCCAGTCCGAATGCTGAGAGCGCCGATAGCACTCGACAAGTCGGTCTGCAGCAAGTCGGGCGATATTCTCGAACCTATTCATGCCCTCAATATCCGCCCGCCAAAGAATCGTCCAGGCTTGTATGACATAAGCTTGTGCCCGCAGGCTTCGAAGATTAGCTAAGGTTGGGAGAACCATTTGGAGCAATTCACGAGCCAAGGCCCGATAACCTGTTGGCAGACGGCTGGCGAGTACTTCCGCTAGAGCAAGAACGGCTTGGCCTTGGCAATCACCGGTTCCAGCGGCATCCAACCAATCCCGCTGATAGCTCAGGAAGTTGTGGAACCCACGGACCGGACGTCGCGCATGCTCCAGGAAACTCATATAGCATGACACTCGCGAGAGCATGCGTTGGTTCGGATGCTCGTTCCAGAGCCGAACACAAAGACGGAGCGCGCGGGCGTTGTCGTCCGTCGTATAACCGCTCTCGCGACGCGGAACGCTGTAAATGGCATGTTGAATCAGCCCTGTCGAGTCGGTCAGGCGATCCAAATGATCCAAAGGCAAACTGGTTTGAACACTCATGAGGTCATCCATGAAAAGAAGCTACCCAATAATGCTTGCATTGCCGCTTAGCTCGCACACGTAGGCCGAGGTAGTACCTGCGAATTCTCAGTCACAGCTCGTTCGAAGATGTCAAGATACTGCTGGCCAACGTTCGCCCAGAACATGGGCTTGGCATATGTGTAAGCTCGCTCTCGAGTTTCTGCTAACAGGTTGGTATCCTTTAATAGTCGCAGCGTAGCTGTAGCCATTGCGCTGCTGTCAGCAAATGGGACAAGCAAACCGCGTCCATCTGCCAGCACCTCCTTGGCATAGAGATACGGTGTACTCACTACGGCTCCTACGGCAGCTAAAGCATAGGCCATCGTGCCGCTAGCGATCTGATCTTTTCCAGGATACGGAGTGACAAAAACGTCGCACGCCTGAAGGTGCGCTAGCAGTTCCGCGAGGCTCAAATATTGGTTGACGAAACGTACGTTTCCCGCAACATCTAGCGATCGAGCCAGTTCGACGAGTTCTTCGCGATAGACTTCCCCTTCCTGCCGCTTCACCAGCGGATGTGTGGCGCCGACGATCCAATAGATCGCATTGGGGCACGCGGCGACTATCTCGGGCATAGCACGTATCATATGTTCCAACCCTTTGCCCCGGTTGATTAGTCCAAATGTGCAAATAACATGTTTGTCTTGTAATCCTTGCCGCTTTTTGTAGCTCGGGTCACGATCAAAGGGAACTGCAGGTACACCATGTGGAATAACATGTATGTAGGATCCTGAAACATCATACACGTCGGCTAGAAGCCGAGCAGCAATCTGAGTCATGACAAGGACATGCTGACTATGGACCGCTAGGTTTTGAACCAGTAGTCTCGGCAACATTTCCGGCTCAGTCAGCAATGTATGAAATGTGGTCACAATTGGCTTCCGACATAGTCGCACGAAATCCAAAATTTGATAGCCCCATTCCCCGGGGTACAGGCCAAATTCGTGTTGTAGACTCACCACGTTACAGGAACTCTCATTGGCGAATCTCGCTGCCAAGCGATACGCCTTCGGGTTACTATTCTCAATGATGTGAATGACGCGCGGATCCTCGCTAGCAACCCCACGGGTTTTGCGGATCGCTGCGACCGACGACACAGATTCCTTTGCTGCCAAATCCACGGCGTCTGCTGAATCTTTCGTGAACGTGGCCAAGCCACATTCTTCAGGCGGATAGGTCGCAACGAATAGCGGTCGGGCTTTATGCATGCTTTACAGTTCTAGCTTGATCACGTTTTCGTTTGAAAATTTAATGCCAATTGCATCAAACGTTAGGTGTAGAAGGCTCGGCCTTCGCAGTTCGAATGACTTGATCTAAGTCGTCAGCGGAAAAGGTCTTTGACAAATTTGTCTGGGGAAGAGTATGTCTGAATCGGCTTTCCAATTGCTGATGACTCGAACCGCTAACTATTGACCATCGATAAACTCAGAAATTCGCAATGTTCCATTGTGGCCGAATTGCCGGACGAGGATAAGCTTTCAGTCAGTATTCCTGCTTCGCCACAGGCTGAACGAATCTGCTCAATCATTTCTTGCAAAGGATGTTGATCGGCTAACTGTCGCACGCATGCGATCGCGAGAAGATGCATGCCTGTCAAGAGATCCTTGAGGTCACGAACGATCACATCCGTGAGGTTTCGTTCAATGTGATTGCTATCAATCAACATATGACTCATAGCTTGCCTCTCTAGGGATAAGTGAGATGAGATCGATCATTTACGGGGGATTTCCGAAGACCAAGCGATTCAAAGCATGTCTTTTCAGCCGATCCATCGTTTCACCATTCTTCAAATTAAGCCGGAGGTACTCCTGCGGATAATCTGCAGATAGACACCCTTCGACCGGGCCAAAAAAAAGCCGACGCGGTAGAACACCTATGGGTGATCTACCGCGTCGGCTTACTGAGTAACTCGCTTCCCGAAGCTAATCGGGCTGCGTTTTATCAAGTCATCCGGAAGGAAAAGACTTGTTTTGTTGCCAAGATTTTTCCTTAGTGTCTTTTATCTTACCGGCGAAGTTAAAGAGCACAAGTGCCGAACTGACTTTAATTCTGTCTAACTGATGATTTCAGAACAAATTCCAAAAATGCCTTGGCAGATCGAATCAATCCGTCGAATCGGCTGCTTGCCGCATTCTGCTTCGGAGGATGAACGGACCGATTAAGCAGAAACTTTTTGCGTCGGTTTATTGCCTACTTCTTGGTTGAAAATTCGCCAGGAGTTGTTGCAGAGTTACCGGTTCGGAAGGTTTGACGACGTGATGATCGAAACTTGTCCGAGGCAAGAAGGCCATCTCATTGGAGCGTCAAGTTCGTATCGCAGCGGGTTCGCTGGTACTTCTGGGTGCGGGACTCTCTTTCATTCATTCAGCATTTATTGGGCTGTCGGCTTTTGTCGGGGCCGGGCTGCTTTTCTCTGGGATCACCGAGACCTGCGGGATGGGAATGATTCTGGCCCGAATGCCGTGGAATCAGTGTGACAAAGAATCAACGTCCTGTTGCACCAAATTACGGCTCCCAGGGTTCGTCCTTAATGCCGCCCCATCACTGACGATGGACTGGCCCCCTGCGTGGCATGACGACAATCGAACATCTCTGACTATCCGGGACTGAGACCGAGGAATGATCGGCGTTGGGTTTTGAAAATGCTTGTGACATTCTCATAAAGGATCGTTCGTTGTAGGCTGGTCCGTCGTCTTCCAAGCTGACATACCACTGATCAGGTTGTTGAAATCCTCAGAGCCTTCCTGCTTCAGAAACGAAGATGCAATCGAAAAAGCTCGGCTTTGACTTTGAGACGGAACTCTGGACTTCGTGGGTAGTTGCGTTCTGAAGCACCAGGCAAAGCAGACATCGTAATCGCTTGAAGCATGGTCAGACACGGAAAGCCTCACACTCTGGTATCAAACTTGCACATACTGGTGTCGGTGCCGCAACTCCTTCCTTCAGAAAGGACGCCCACGGGCCGAGGAAAGGAGGTTATCATGCTCGAACGTCCCGAAACACCCCTCGCTAATCCAGAACTACCCGCCGCTGACCCACCTGCCGAACTCCGCCCTCGTGAGCATTCGCTAGCTGAGCAGGTAACGATGATTCTCGCCATCGTTATCCCACTAGTCGGTGTGATTGCCACTCCTTTCCTTGTTTGGAGATGGGGCTTTTATTGGGCCGACCTCGGCCTCCTTCTCGGCATGTACTTTCTCACTGTTCTCGGAATCACAGTCGGCTTCCATCGACTGTTCGTCCACCGATCATTTGAAACCTATATATGGGTTAGGTTTGTCTGGGTAGTCCTTGGTTCGATGGCTGTGCAAGGATCGTTGTTTCGTTGGGTTGCTAGACACCGAAGTCACCATCAGCACGCTGATACGGCTACTGATCCGCATTCTCCTCAGCACGGGGGCAGAGGTATTCGTGGCCTTCTCTCTGGGTTTTGGCACGCCCACATCGGCTGGCTTTTCGACCCCGATCCACCCGGCCTCAACCACTACATCAAAGACCTTTCGAATAGTTGGACGTTATCGGTGGCAAGTAAGCTCTTTCCGCTGTGGGTCGCCCTTGGTCTAGCCCTTCCGGCACTCCTTGGGGGACTCATCACCCAAAGTTGGAGAGGCGTTATGACCGGATTCATCTGGGGCGGACTCGTCCGCATTTTCCTCGTCCACCATGTCACATGGAGCGTCAATTCAGCCTGTCATCTCTGGGGCCTTCGTCCTTACAAGACCAGCGACGAGAGCCGGAACAACTTTCTATTTGGTGCTTTGGCGTTCGGCGAAGGCTGGCATAATACTCACCACGCCTTTCCAACATCGGCCCGGCACGGTCTGCGGTGGTGGCAGATCGACGTGAGCTATTGGGTCATTCGTTCGATGAACGTGCTGGGCCTCGCTTGGAACCTCAAGTTGCCCACGGCCGAAGCCCAGGAAAAGGCTCGCCGAACTGGTTTGAGGGGCATGGTGAGACGGTGAAAATAGGCCAATTCTGTGGCTTTGATAGGCGGTGCCTACGTTCGTGTGTATCGTGACGGACAGCTTCGTGCTCAAGAAAAAGGTGGTCATGCAAAAACTGATTGACGGCATTCATCAATTCCAAAGAGAGAGTTTTCTGCCATTGCAAAAGTTGTTCGAGCGATTGGCGGAAGGGCAGCATCCCGACACTTTGTTTATCACTTGCGCCGATTCTCGCATTGATCCCACCTTGCTGACCAATGCCCAACCCGGTGATCTTTTCATCCTTCGCAACGCCGGAAACATTGTCCCACCACATGGTGCGGGAATCGGTGGAGAAGCGGCCACAATTGAGTATGCCGTCAGTGTCCTCGGCGTTAAGGACATTATTATTTGCGGCCATTCTCATTGCGGAGCGATGCAAGGGTTACTTCAACCGGAATTGGTAGCGTCACTTCCCGATGTGTCGTCTTGGCTTGCTCATGCAGAGATGACCCGCCGTATCATTCAGGACAATTATAGCCACCTTGATGGGGAAGCTCTGCTAACTGCAGCTATCGAAGAAAATGTTTTGGTCCAGCTTGAGAGCCTGCGGACGCTTCCGGCAGTCGGTTCTCGTCTTGTGCGAGGCGATCTTCACCTTCACGGCTGGGTCTATATCATCGAAAAGGGCGAAGTGTTTGCCTATGACGTGGAGAGCGGACAGTTCGTAAAACTGGCTGAACATCATGTTCCAAAAATTGAAAGCAGTTTACGGCGAAGGCCCAATCAGATTATCTAGGGCGACTTCAGGACAGACCCCAATGAGAAGTTACCAAACCCGCAAGGGATTCTGGCGGGAGGCGATAGCTCTTCAGGGGTCTATCACGATTCACGTCCTGCCGTCCATCATTTCGTTTGGCTTTCTTGCCAGCATTGTCTGTTGTGTCGCTTGGCTCATGCAACGCTTGTTCGACGTTTCCTTTACTCTTGAAATCAGCCCATTCGGATTCGCCGGAGCCGTATTGGGGATTCTCCTCGTCATTCGCTTGAACGCAGGATATGACCGCTGGTGGGAAGCTCGCACACTCTGGGGAGGTATCGTTAATCAATCACGCAACCTCGTCATCAGTGCAATGGCTTATGGGCCACACGACTCGAAATGGAGAGAGTGCATGGTAAGGTGGACTGCGGCGTTTCCGCATGTGGCCCGCCATAGCCTCAGGGGCGAAAAATCTTCGTTAGAAGTGGAAAACTTAGTCGGCTCGGAAGATGCAGCACAGCTACAAACAGTGGACCACATGCCGAATTTCGTGGCGTGGCAACTGAGCGAATTGCTCGGCGATGCCAAGGAACGATTCGGCATGGACGGATTTGCCTTCATCCAAATTGACCGAGAACGAGCTTTGTTAATCGACTATATCGGGGCTTGCGAACGAATCTCGGTAACTCCCTTACCACGGATATACTCCATCACGATCAGGCGGTTTATCCTCCTGTTCCTTTTGATGTTGCCATTGGCTTTAGTTCACCTGATGGAAGTGATGTGGTTTATACCACTCATCACAATGCTCGTTGCTTATCCGCTCCTAACACTCGATCAGATTGGTGTAGAACTTGAAAATCCGTTCTTGGCGAGCAACCTGAGTCATTTGCCGCTTGATGACATCTCGGCAAACATTGAGCGGAACCTATTCGCCATCTTACGACTCAAGCAGACTAAGGCACCATGAAGAAGGGGATTTGTAGTGCGGGACATCCATCACAGACGGTCACGCACAAACACTACTAACTGGTCGTATCACACAGAGAGAAAGTGATACCACAAATGCACAACAAGGATGAAATAATGAGTCATGGCCAAGTACGCCTTTCCCGCACAGTTGCTTGAAGAACTCCACGCCCATTGGGGGCCACCACACTCCCCCACAAGTTCCGCATTGCCCGACGATCTGACCTTGCTGCGGATATTGGAGACATGCTACCACGCGTCGCTCCGCACGGCGGAACTTCGTGCGACCCGCTGTATCTTGGCGTATGTCTCAACAGACGCTCTCGCCAATCGATCTTTGCTGCGATTTGAGCATCCGGCAATTCTGACCTCCAGTGAATTGGTCCGGCTGGCTCCGGTTACGGAACTCCACCGCACATTGATCGGGTGTCATCACTTCGACGGGACGCTGAAGATTTGGGGATTATTCGAGCATGGTCATGCGTGGCTAGGGGAGACGGTGGACAGCATTTTGGGCACGCCGGTTAGAGAAGAAGACCTGCCTCAAGATTGCCTTACCATCACGATTGAAGCACCGGGAGCATTGAGTGTGGCCCGTGGCGAAAAAGAAGTCGTGCGTCTGCGAGATGGGAAAATTATCGCTCCGCACAAACATCCGCTACGTCAGATGGACGAGCCGTTGGGAACATTCTTCAAGACGTTGGTTAACGGTCTGCAAGAACCGAATGCTGGTAAAGGCCTCGCCAGTACGCTCAAGGTCGAGTGGGAGCAACTTCTGGACACCTATATGATGGCGATTGCGAGCATTCTGGAACGCATTCGGTCAGAGCGGCACGGTGGCAGCGTCGTCATTTCAGCCTCCCCACTTAGTGAAACGGTTGCCTACCGTACTTATACCGTTGTTGGACATGCGGCACTGACAGACGACATTTTGAACCACTGCCGGGCGTTAAGGAGTTTGCAAGCTGCCTCGAACGCTCCGACCGATCCTTCCAGTGAAGTGAATAGGGTTCGGGCTGAAGCCGCAGTCAGGCAATCAAGTCAAAGTCTGATCCGTGGAGTCAGTCGAGTCAGTCTGTTGGCTGCTATCGACGGGGCCGTTCTGCTCGACGGAAAACTGCGAATTGAGGGATTCGGCGTTCGCTTTCCGGTCCTACTGCCACCCGGTACGACAGTTCTCGATGCACTCACTGACATCGAATATCCATGCGAAGAGTGGGGGCTTCGCCATCAGTCAGTCTTTTCGGTGTGTCAGCAATGCGAAGAGGCAGTCGGGTTCATTGTTTCCCAAGATGGCAGTGTCAAAGCGGTCAAAAGTGTCCAAGGAAGCCTACATTTCTGGGACGGGATATTGGATTAGCCTGCAAATAGGAACCGCCAGTCTGCGTCAAATCGCCTTCTCTGAGGCAGCGGCCAGAATTGTCTGCACGTCCTTAAAATCACCGGGCTTGACCAAGTGATGGTCGAAACCTGCTTCCAGTGAATGCAGCCGATCCTCCTCTCGACCATACCCCGTTAGGGCAACCAGCACAACATTGGACACAAGAGGCTCATTCCGTATCCGTTGGGCCACTTCGTAACCGTTCAACTTCGGCAACCCAATGTCCAACAGCACCACATGTGGTTGGTAGTCGAGGACCGTTTGCAATGCGGTCGGGCCATCATGAGCGGCCTGAACGTCATACCCTACGGCCTTCACCAACATCGAGAGCATCTCGGCCGCACCCACGTTGTCGTCCACGATCAAAACCCGCAACGAGTGTCCGCTTGGCTCGATAAGTTCTGGTGTTTCCGATGGCAACTCCCCCGCAACACCCATGACCGGCAATCGGACGACAAACTCACTCCCTTGCCCCAAGGTGCTATGAACCTCCACCCGGCCTCCGTGCATCTCGACGAGACCATGGACCAAAGCCAGCCCAATTCCCAATCCGCCTTGCGAGCGGTCGAGCGAGCGTTCCGCCTGTGAGAATAGGTCGAAAATGCGAGGCATGAGTTCTGGGTCAATGCCTTCGCCGGTATCCCGCACCCGCAACACGCACTCATCGGCATCTTGCTCAACCGTCAGCCAAATATGACTATGTTCCGTGCTATATTTAGCGGCATTGTTGAGCAGGTTCACGATGACCTGCTCCAATCGGGTGGCATCGGCATCAAGCCAGATCGGTTCCGAGGGTATCGTTACGGTCAGTTCATGCTGGCATTCTTCGATCAGCGAACGAGTTGTATTCACTGCACGTTCAACGATGCCGCTCACCACAACCCGCTCTTGGCGAAGTCGAAGCCTGCCGGTAGTGATGCGAGAAACTTCCAGCAGGTCATCCACCAGACGGGACATTTGGCCGACTTGATGTTCGATGATTTGCGTTGTCGCTGGCAGGATGGAAGCGTCGGCGTTTGTGAGACGGAGAAGGTGGACTGCGTTGGAGAGCGGGGCAAGCGGGTTGCGGAGTTCGTGGGACAACATTGCTAAGAACTCGTCCTTGCGACGGTGCAGATCGGCCAAGGCCGCTGAATGATCTTTCACCTGCTGCTCTAAACGGCTTCGTTTGGTGATGTCACGAATGTTGCACTGAGCGACCCTCCGCTCTCCATCGCCTTCATAAGTGTTGCAGATAAACTCGACAGCTACGTCTCGCCCCTCGCTGGTTTGCAGAGGCAAGTGGTCATACCGAACGTAGTCATCATGTTGCAGTTCTCGTACAGCGGCTTCGTTCGCCGATTTGTCACTAAACACTCCGATTTCCCAGAGTTGCTTGTCCAAGAAATGAGCGTGTGGGTAGCCCAGCAAGTCCGACATGAATGGGTTGGCATCAATGATCTGTCCGGTGTCGGCGTCAAGAATAAGAATTCCGTCTTTAGCCGTTTCAAAGAGCCGTCGATAGCGGGCCTCTGATTTCTTGAACTTGGCTTCCGTCTGCTTGCGTTCGGTGATGTCGCCAATCGCAAGCAAGATCAATTCGGGGTTCGCCGCCTCTTGCGGGAAGGGGCGAGCGTTCAGCAGCATGGACCTTCGCCCGATGGCCGGGAAGTCGTATTCCACTTCGTAATCTCGGATGGGATTACGTTTCGACAAGACTTCATCCAGCATCGTCCGCAAGGAGGGAATGTTCCACTGGCCGTTGCCCAACTCGCTGATATGCTGGTTTTCCGTTTCCTCCTGGGCGATGTGAAACGACTCGTAGAAGGAGCAATTGGCGGATTTAACCCGCAGTGCAGAGTCCAACACTACGAACGGCTCTCGCAATGTAGCAATGATGTCGTCGACGTAGTCGAGAGCTTTTTGCAAGTCCTGTTCGGCCTCGCGGCGTTCGCTGATGTCTCGAAAGACAAGCACGACCCCGGCGAGTTCCCCCTTTTCATTGCGGATCGGAGCGGCACTGTCGTTAATGGGCCGTTCCGTGCCATCATTGCTGATAAGGAGGCTGTGGTTCGCCAATCCGACCATAACGCCTTCCCGCAAGGCCCGCACGGTCGGACTCTCGACCGGCTGTCGATTGTGTTCATTGATAATGCGGCATACGTTGTTGAGCGTCTGACCCACCGCTTCTTCGAGCAGCCAGCCGGTCAAGGATTCGGCGACGGGGTTCAAGAACGTAACCCGCCCCTTGGTGTCCGTGCAAATCACGGCATCGCCAATGCTGGCGAAAGCTACCCGCCACCATTTCGATTTGGGGTGAAACGCATAGTCGGGATGGCCCGGTTCACGCCAGTGAGGATCTGTCATCCCGCTCTCCGCTCTAATCCGTGGCGTTTTTCTGTGTACACACCAATTCAACCGTGGTGGCGATTAGCGAGAATTGTCTGACATCCCGCAATTATTCGTGACGATTGCTGCCAGGTTCGTTCCAAGTTTCCGCGGACAAGTCGCCGGCTAGCTGAAACACTTGGACCATTGTCCCAGTCGTAAAGATATGCATGACCGCACCGGTTTCCGGTTCGACTTCCGCAGCCGCTTCGTGTACGGCCACTCCGGTAATGCGTTCGATCGCGGCCTTCAACGGACCAGTGGAATTTTGGAAAAGTTCCCGATGAAACTCACGCACCTTAGCGGCACCCTCAGCCGTCCGAGAGACGTCTCTCTCAGCCGGTGTGAGAGCTTGATGCAACGTGATGACCAATGTCCCTTCACTAAGTACGACAGTCACCGATTTGGGAGCATGGCCGGTTCGCTGTTGTTGAAAGTCACGCACAACTCTCGCAACTTGTTCTGCCATCGTCAATGACGATGGATTCGGATTCGGTAAGTTCATAGCTATGACTTTCGGCGAACGTGCAACGATTGACTAGAAGACCCCAATTAGCTCCGTTGATTCAATGGAATCAACCTGAGCGTCGAGGTTCTGCTGGCGACTAGTGGTTTCCAAATCCGAAGTAAAGTCCACGATTGTATGTATACGGTTGGTAGTAACTCGTTCCGCCGTATGTGCGAACATAAGGTGAGTTCCGGTAGCCATAGTAGCCTCCGGAGTGGCGACCATAGTGGTTGTGATAGTCGTGTCCGTATCCGCGTGTGGTAGTGCCATATCCGTAATGTCTAACGTTGCCTTGCCCATACTGGCTGTTCGCCCCGTAGCGGCCCTGTCCGAAGAGGCTGTAGTCATTGCGATTTTGTAAACCAAACCGTATTGTCTGGGCGGAGAGATAGTGCGGGACGGACAGTCCCGTTGTGATTAACGCAGCGGCTATAACAACGCTCCGATTGATAACGGAACGTCGAACATTTAGTTTCATAATAAGCACTTCTGAGTAGATTCTTAGGAGGACCGAGAAAGAGAACCCGGCCATCCAGCGAGGCATCACAAAGGACACCGCGCTGGACAACACAGGAAAACACCAAGAAATTCTCTGCGTACTTAGTCTTTAGAACGGGAGGAAAGTTTTTCGCTCGTGGAGGGATGCGCGTTTTGACGAACTTTTCTCAGCTTCTGCAACTGTTCCTCTGTGAGAATCTTCTCGATATCTACGAACTTGTCAGCTTCCAAGGAAAGCAAACGCGTATGTAGGCCGTCGATGTCACGATTCAAGGAACGTAGACTGCTTCGATACTTTTCTTGGCAAGCTTCGGCGGCGGCCTCCTGCTCCGAGGTCAGCGACACGCCAGCAATAGCGATCTGTTCTTCGACCGCACTCTCGGTTTTAGTTGCGGCTTTGTTCGGACGAACTCGTGTCCCCGCAACCGACTTTTCACGCTGAGCCACTCGGTGGCGTTGTTGATGCACTCGCATGCGTTGGGCGTCGGTTAGATTGTCCTCAATCGCGCATAATAATTGAGCTTCCGTTCGGATGGCGACCATGTATCGATCGCCAAACTGCTGCCATACGGAAGTGATTTCCGCATCGGCATCTCGCAGCACCTTCTGAATTTGAGTTTGTTGAGTTGGGGAGAGATCCAAATCTCTAAGACAACTCGGAAGCTCAGCTTTCTCCGATGCAGCAGGTGTGGCCGATGAGAAACCCGGATTTCCTGGTTTCACTTGAGAATCTAGATCCTGTGCAACGACCGTACTCAAGGTCATCAAACTCCCGATCGCTAGTACACGACCGCAATGTCTAATCAATCGATCCATCATAACACCATCCTTCAAGTGAAGTCGGAAGCAAGCTTGCGGAGAATCCGCGATAAGGTGCTAGCCGACAGAAACAACAAAAAAAGCCGACGCGGTAGAACACCTTTGAGTGTTTCACCGCGTCGGCTTACTGTATAACACGCCTCCCGATACACATCGGGCTACGCTTTATTAAGTCATCCGTAAGGGAAAGGCTTTTAAAATCTAAGCCATTGCCTCGCAGTTCCATCGTATCAGCCGCATCTAGGAACACAAGAGGCGAACTCGCTTTATTCCCAGAAGTAATTATAATTTGGTCAAATGTAGACGCCGGACGATGCAAAAATCATCTTTGTCATTGGATCCGGTCCACCAACACCTTCGAGTACCGCCAGAGGTCGTTATGAAAACCCAAGGAGAACTTGAAGCGGCCGTTTGTGAAGGGATCACTCGTTTCGAGCAAGAATATATGGGCCGTGGCCCGCAACATATCCATGCTTATCTGATCGATGATTTTCTTGTGGTTCGACTCCAAGGTGTGTTGACAGCCGCGGAACAACACCTCGTCGAGTCGCTGCCACCCGAAAAAGGCCGAGATCTGCTCAAGCAAGTTCGGACTCAATTGGTCGAAACGGCACGGCCACTTCTGGAAGCAATGATTTTGGAATCAACCAGCGTGCGCGTCGTCAGTCTGCATCACGACATCAGTACTGCCACCGGCGAAGAGGTTATCGTTTTTACGCTGACCAAATCGCCCATTGTCCGCGAGACCAAGAAGCGGTAAGCGACTGTCGTCTGCTTCGGGTCATGCTCAGCCTTTGAGATTGAACGCCAATTCCCTTTCATGTCTCCATTCGTCGGTAACCGGGAAATAACATTGGTCCATTGGTCGGCAAAGTCGTTGCGGAACTATTGACCAAATTCCACGTCGGAGCACTCCTCAGGTAACGTGAGCCAATGCGTCGCATGGAACGGCGCGTATTGACTCTTCGAAGTCAAATGATTCCGTCTGACTTTGTCTCGGACAAGCGATTCTGAAAGCCCGTGGCTCGGGCATTCTGTTCAGGCAAATTTGCCATCGGTCGTCCTCTCAGCTTCAAGTCGTCCGAAGCCTTATTTGCACCGCTCGAGATGTTTCCACTTCTCGCGTCGCTTGATTGACGACCATAGAAGAGTGTTGATACTCCCAAGTGTCATAACGACTGTAGCACTACTTTCCCAGCCGATTGCGAACTTGAGATTACTCTAAACTCGACATTTGCCAATTTCGGATGGGGTTTTATTGAAAGAATGCGGACTCCGGGAGAAGGTTAAGTTGTCACGACTTGACCTTCTCTGAACGGAGTCCGCAATGGATCTAGGTCCCCAGGTGGCTGAGGATTTGATGGTACGATTCTCGCCTGCGTTCACCCAGCCGACGGTCCGCCGAATGCTAGCAGTGACTCTAGCAACCATCATCACTATTGGACATCACACTCTGACGGCCACCTTGATGGTGGCCTCGGGTTTATTGACGGGCCATTTAAGCACCTACTATCGCTTGTTTTCCAGGCCCGCTTGGTCGACGTGGTCCGTCGGTCGAATATTAGCCAACATCGTCATCGAGTTGGCACCGCTGGATGAACTGGTCGGACTCGTCGTCGATGACACGACCAACCGAACATCCCGGTCGCAACGTCTGGGGCAAGGCCAAGCATCGCGATGCAGTCCGTAGTTCTCACAGTCTGACCAAGTGGATTTGGGGACACAAGTGGGTGGTGCTGGCAGTGACAGTCCGTTTTCCCTGGACCAATCGGCCGTGGGCGTTGCCGGTGCTGTGTGTGCTGTATACTCCGCCGGAAGTCATGCGGCGTCTCGGTCGCAAGCACCGCACCACGGGCGAATTGGCACGCATTCTCACCAGGCGAATGCTGGGGTGGTTTCCTGAGCGGCGCTTTGTTTTGACTGGCGATGGACAGTACTCCACACACGAGATGACGCGATTCGCTCATGCCTATCGCACTCAATTGACGTTCGTAGGACGCTTCTACGGCAACGCGAATTTGTATGACCCGCGACCCGAGTATTTCGGAACCGGTCGGCCCCGCGTCAAAGGCGAGCGGCAACCCAAACCCGAAGAATTGGCCCAAACTAAACGCGGTCGCAAAACGCAAGTGGCTTGGTATGGTGGTGGCGAGCGTCAGGTGAAACTCGTTCGAGGGCAAGGCCACTGGTACAAACCCAGTTTTGGTCTCGTGCCGGTTTCCTTCGTGTATGTCGAAGACATGGAAGGCACGCATCGACCCGAATACTTCTATAGTAGCGATCCGAGTTGGTCGGGTTCGGCCATCGTAGGATCCTATGTGTCCCGGTGGGCGATTGAAGTCACGTTCTGGGAATGCAAGGCCAGACTAGGACTCGGCTCTCCGCGACGGTTTAACCGACTCGCCGTCGAGCGTGTCGAACCGTGGCTCATGAGTCTCTATAGTTTAGTGAGTCTGATCTATAGTTTAGTGAGTCTGATCTATAGTTTAGTGAGTCTGATCTATCATCAACATCAAACAACACATTCGGTCACCATTCCGAGTTGGCCATGGTATGAGAAGACCCAACCAATCTTTAGCACCGCTCTCTCGGAAGTCCGCAGACTCATCTGGAACGAATGGGTTTTTGAGCAACCCCAATATGTCGGGGCTGTCAAGAAACTCCCGCACGACTTCAGAGATTACCTACTCAAACGCCTGACTATGGCCGCCTGAATTGGCAAATGTCGAGCTAAGGAGCAACAATGGGATCGGCGGTGCGCCGAGACCCATCGGCTGGGGAGCAATTCGATTGGCTCCCCAACTTTATATCTGCCGCCTCCTCGGACACGGGAGTGATGCAAATTCCGGGGGAGCGGGGTTAGAGCCCCCGTCGATGCCAGGGACGTTTTCGGGAGACGCCAGATAGTTAAAGTAAAGGACGGCGGGGCCAGCCCGAAGGCTGGCCCCTATTCTTTGGTATTTAGTGTTTTTGGAATGGGCGTCTGTTAGTCTTCGACTGACGTGAATCTGTGCTTCTTGACTTGGGTTGCGGAGTGCAAGGCGGGTCCTTGGCCTGGGCCGGCTGATCGAGATCATAGACGTAGTCACTCAGCGTTTGCCGTCCAGCATGCGCCGTTCTCCGTTTGACAAAGCCTTGAGTGCCGTCACCGGAGGCAAGCCGATCTGAGCGTACACGGCTGTCAATCCAGCTCGCGCTGCGGATCGCAAGCTGGGAGACTCTCGTGTCGACGTGGTCGAAGGCGATTTTCGCTCAGCTTGCGAGCCAAAGCCATGATGGCCACTTGCCGTGGTCTCCGCTTCAATAGTCGTCGGAAAAAATGCACCGAACGGACCGGGATACCGTGAGACTTGTTGGCACGCTTGAGTCCGCAGCCACCGCGATTGCGGATTCCCGGCTTTCGTGATCCGACCATGGAAACACGTCGAGCCGGATTGCCGCGTTCGGTGCACGACCCCGAGATGAGCCGCGGCATGATCCCCAAGGCGGATTCGACTGAGATCGCCTATTAGCGACCAACCCCCAAATGAAATGCCCGCTCATACCTTGCCAGACCAATTCCCATTGCAATTCATCTTGTCCCGATTCCCGAGCACAATTCAATGAACCACGGAGAAGCTGGCCTCTCAGAAGATCTGTGAAGAATGCCCTAAGTGATGTTCCGAACCCTTATATCGGCTAAAAGAAAGGAAGTGCCCGGCCGCCGATCGGCGGCAGGGCTGAAGGACGACCAAATATCCAGGAGGCAGGTGTCAACTGATATGATCAATCGACGACTTATCCCGAGCAGCAGCCCTCGAGGCAGCCGAGGCAGTATTCTTTGGTCTCCTTACCTTCGCGTTTGCCTTGATCATGTTTGCTTTCACCGCAGGAATCGGCGTCACCCGCTCGCGCACGTTCGGCTCGTAACGCCGCGGCGGCTTCTCCGCATTCGCCGAATCGGCCCTGCAGCATAATCAAACCGGTCAAGACAACATGCTGGGCAATCACAGACTTGCCGTATTCCGAGCAAGACAGTCCTCCGTGATAGACGCCATGCGCACAGCGAAACCCTTCGTAAGGCAATATGAATTCTTGGTAAACCCGAGATCGCCAGCATCGCGGCTGGGCGGGCGGCAATGACCATGATTGGCAACATAAGCAATGCGAGAAAGCGTTTTCGTCGGGACGTGCGGATGGAGTGCATGAATCGCCTGATTCGAGAAAACACTGGGAACTCCTTGGGGTTTGAGAGATCGGTCATCGGTACCATTTGCACAGAGCTTTGCCACAAAATGCTACGTATAGTCGGTGTTCTGATCGTCGTCAATTCGGCATGGTACTGGAATGTGAACGACGCGAGACATCTTGGAACTCTTTGGCGAGCGTGTGAGACAACTCCGCAAGACACAGGGTTGGTCGCAGGAGGAGTTCGTCCACTGATGTGGATTGGATCGGACCTATATCGGTGGGATCGAACGTGGCGAACAGAACGGTGCCTTACGGAATATTGATCAGATGGCGACAACGTTGGGCGTGTCTTTGGCGGAATTAATGGACGGGTTGTAAGCGGCTACGGAAGCAGGACAACTGCAACTTGCTGATGCGATGAGCGGTGAACCGCGTTGACATCGGATTGGAGTTCCAAGTCGACGAGTTGATTTGAGGCCGTTTCATAGGCGACGTAATATAGCCTTGTGACTTCAAGCAATGCGATTAGCGTTTGCACCTCTTGAGTCGTCAATGAGGGTTGTTCTTGAGTTGCGAAATATGGTTGTTGGATTTGCGTGGTTTGTGGAGTCATTTCGTCCGCCCAATAGCGCAGAGCGGCTCGAATGGTTGCCAAGTGATTTTGACTCAACATGAGATATTGGACCTTTCCGTTTCAGCGGATTCAGCCGATTTAGTGTGCTTGACGGATGTTGCGCGATCAGACCTAGTGGGACTTGATCAGTCACGTCAGCGGCGACGGGGTCGATGCTTGGAACGTTTGGAGCGTTGCTGCGTGGGGCGGATAGAGCGGGCTTCGATGCTGACGATGATCATTACGACCAAAGCGACACAAAACACAAACTTTGACTGCGTCAGCAAGCCGGCGGTGACCGCCACCCCCAAAGCAAGCGTGATGTAAATGGCATTTAGTTTTTGACGGGCTCCCATGCGGAGATTCCTTAGGCGAAGAGCATAGATTTAGTGAATGAAGAGGGCTCGTTGCCGGCTATCCGAGGACCAATTCGCTGGCGAGCAGGTTGAAGAATAGGTCTCGGTCGGTGGGCAACTCGCGGAGCCAGCGGGTGAATTGGTGGAGCATCAATGCAGCACATAGATTGGCGGTATAAATCGTGCTGCGCGAGGTGCAGCGACCGGGTTGTGCCTCGCGGGCTGCGAACAAAGAGCTTGTGTAGTGGTCGCGATCGGCAGTTGTTGTGACGGTCAACACCCGGAGGACTTCGCCGAGCATTCGGGCATCCGACCAGAAGTTGCAACGCCCGGCCAGTGATCGCCAGATTGCTGTCCGCGCGGTGATGCTGTCCACGCAGCAAAACACGGCGTCTCCAATCTCGTAACGTGGACGGAATCGGTCACAAATCGTTTCGACAGTAACTGTTTCATCGAGCTCGTGAATCGCCTGCGCGGTCGCCTCGACTTTGGAACGTCCAACGTCCGTCTGCAGTCGGTAGCCCTGGGTGGTGACGTTACTCTCTTCAACAGTGTCAAAATCGATCAACAGGAACCGTCGCACGCCGATTGCGGCCAATTGCAAAGCCACTTGACGACCGACGGCCCCGGCACCGATCACGGTACACGTTAATTCTTGGAGTTTGGGCTCGGGCACCAAGTCGGCTTGGCGTTCAAAACGATTCGAAGTCATCGGAGATCTCCTCAAAATCGGATAGAAAATCAAACTCTTGGACGGATGGAAGATCGGCGGCAAAGCTATCGATGGCTCGGACGTGTTGCCGGTAATCTTGTTCCCAAACGGAGTGGTCACTTCCGAGGAATGACTGCGAAAAATCGACGCAGGTGTCGATCGTGACGGCCACGCGAGGGCCCCGATGATGGCTCAACCGGGTGTAGGTCCGACCGCCATGGGCGAGAATGAACATCACCGCCCAATCGCAACGGCCGAAGACCCGTTCGAAGGTTTCTTCATCGGTTTCACTAGGCAGTGGCGAGTTTCCGGGGTGGGTATGCAACCACAACCTGGCGAAGCGGTCGGGGGATAAGCCGCCGTCGACTTGTTCATCGAAGAAGTCTGCCACGGCAGTGTCTTCGAATTGCACTGAGACGGCGGTGCAACTTTGACCGACAAGACACACGTCCTCGACTAGCAGCGGATCACCCTCGGTCGTAATCCCGAAACTGCCGACTTCGGTACCGCCGCGATCTCGCCAATACAACAATTTCGCCCAGGCGATCGGTGTGAACCGTAATGTCGGGGCGCGTTCGACTCGTTCGGTATTACGTCTTCGAGATCGTCTCATGAGTCACCTCAGTTTCGGACACGGTTTGACAGGAATCACAAATCAATCCATCTAGACAGCTTTCGCAGAACGCCTCCTGACACGATTCGCACTCGTATTGGCAATTCGCACACAGCGGCTGTTCACAGTCCCGGCAGCGATCCAGACAACCATCGCAATAGCCGTTGCCGCAATCGGCGCAGCGGACATCGCACTCACCGCACAGCAGCCGGTCGCAACGATTACAGCTAGACAAGTCGCCCGATTGAACCAGTTCCCCGCAGTCCTCGCAGGTTTCACCGCCCCATTCTGCAAGCGTGATGTAGGCGCTGCCGGCGTTATATGTCCGAAGAATTTGAGCGACGATCGTGAAGAAGTCGCAAAGTCGTCCACTGGCGAGAGCCGCCTGAATTGCGGCTCGGCCCTCGCCTTCGCAGAGTGTTTCGACTTGGACGTGCGGATGCGTGACGTCGGAATTCGATGCCGCCGGGTTTGCGTTGACGGCAACGATCCGAAACGGTGATGGCTCCGCGATTCGTAACCAATTTAATCGAATTTCGAACTCGCCAAGCAAGATGTCTTCCAACTCGATCGGCTCGGTTTGAACTGAGAGCGTTTCGGCTTGAAAGTCGACGGTGAAGCCACCAAACTCAGCTTCCAGAGCAAGGATCTCCTCGTAGATTGAGCGAAAGGATGGAGTTGCCGAGGCCAATTCGTAGCTCGAAACGCATTGGGCCAATCGTAGTTGAAGAGCTTGCAACGCAGTCGGTAAGCGACTCCATAATCTCACGGCGGCGAGTATCCATCCGCGACTAGTTGCTAGGCTGATCTGGCGGATCAGTCGCGAACACTCGTCCCAATTGTCCGTTGGCCAAATCGCCCGTGGCGGTGCCGAGTTTCGCATCGACTCGGCGACTCGATTCGTCACGCGGATTGCGAGGCGATGTTGTGAAGTTGTCATACGGCTCCTTCTTTTCATAGTTGAATAGAAGACAAAACAAGCCGAGCCACTCGTCTGACGACCAGCGGCTCGGCTCCCAATGTTTTTAAGTCATGCGAAATGACTACAGCCGCGCTCCTTCGATCTTGGTCGGAGTGATCGAAACACGGTCGCCATCTTGCAAAATCGTCGTGCCAGTGACTGGCTGGCGATTGACGCGGATCAAATAATCGGCCGGTTGGCCATGCGGGATACGTTCGGCGAAGAAGTTCGCCACACTCGTTTGCTCGGCGATCGCAATCGTGTCTGCGAAGCCGCCGCCATCATTATTGATGTAGAGAATATTAATCGTGTTCATCGTCTTAGACTTTCCGATTTGAAGTTGAAATTGGTCTAATTGAAGCAATTCAATCAAAGCTGCTAGGGTCTCAGGTCTCGTCGACTCGCACTCGTTCTTCGAACTGGGTGTCACTAGTTAAATCGTCATGGTCAGTCGATTCATTGGCATTTACGGTTGGCGGAATGAGCAGTCCGAAACCGCGTCGATAAATCCAACTCGGGGACTCTCCGGTCGCGGTCGCAACCTCTCTGGCGAGCGCTCGTGGATCATCAGTTTCATTGCGAATACGTTGCACGGTCACATCTCCTTTAGTCTGATGACCGCCCTGGGCAGGGCGGCCGTGTCACAAAACACAACCACCCCGCACGCTACGAGGCGACTTTTTAATCAGCGATCAGCCACTGCGATCGCAGCCAATCGAGTTCCGCTTGCAAAGCATCACTACGTCTCGGAAACGGACCAAGTTGCGGACCGTGGACCGGGCTCAGATCAACTTGCCACTGACCGATGTCATTCGGTTCGACGTGACTAGCCCGGCGAATCGTAGGCCGACCCAGATCGGTCAGTGAAATTGCTTCTGTATAGACAAAGCGGACGGTGCCGTCGGGATCAACGATCAATTCCATTACGTCTCCTCCGACGATTGTTGATGGCCACGGCGGAGGATGTTGCGTCGTGGGCGATCGACCAGCAAATCATCAAGGACGGACTGCACGCCCGTCAGTTCCTGTGCGACTTGACTGCGTAAGGAACCGTTCTCCCGAAGCGTTTGCGGATCAACTCCTCGCACGATCTGCTGGGCCTGATCGACTAACCGCTCCAACTCGACGTTCGAGCCAATGTTGAGATCCCTGAAGCGATCGAAGAACTCGGTCAACTTCTCGACTGCCGAATTGCGGAAGACTTTCGGAGTACCATCTTCGGTCCCCGCCAAACGTTCGGTGAGATGAGCAGTCAACTTGTGCAGTTCTTCCACGAACGCCTGCTCAGCGAGTTGCACCGCTTCGTCAAACCGAGCTTGCACGCGGCGACACTCCTGGTGATAGAGTTCGGGTTGCAGGCGTCGCAAATAATCCGGCGGCTCGACCGAAGGGAAGTCCCAAGCCAGTTGAAACGCCCCGACAAGTGATGAGGGATAGTCCGCCGGGTTATACAAGCGTCCCAACCGACCGGCCGCTGCCTGCTTGAGCTCCGCGTAATGGCGATCCAGATTCTCGACCGCTTCGTCGAGTTCCTGAATCCAATCCCGCATTCGCTCATCAAAAGTTTCAATTCGATCTCGGCGAATCAATCGCAGACCCGGTTCGGGAAACGGCAGCGTTTCGGCTTTCCAAAACCCGACAGCTTTGGTACGGACTGCCGTCACTGCTTTGAACGCCGGATGTCCGACGTCCAACAACTTCTTACCGGCCGAAAGAAACTGCCCTTCGGCTCCGAACGACTCGGCGGCTTCGGCTTTCTGACCCGGCGTAAGCGTCTTGCGCACTCCCAACCAAGACACACTCAACCGAACAGCCGCGGTCGTCGTCCGTAACCGCTCAGTCGCCTCCGCCGATAAATCGGTGGAAGTTTCGTCAATCACCGTCGTCATTCGTTTGCTCCATTCTGAGGTCAAGAGATAAAGACAGCCGGTCACGAAACACGTTCGTGACCGGCTGCACTGGGTCGATTGGATGTCGTCACTACAGCCGTTTAATTTCGATTGCAGCGGCTTCTGTCTCGTGGAAGTTGGAAAACAAAGGCCTTTAAGCAACTTCCACGGACACCGAAAACCGTAATCCGGTCTAGTTGACGGAAGGGTCCCGAGGAATCTGTCGTCGCTTCCGATCACTCGAAGCCGCATACTGATAGAGTCCGGGACGATCGGCCGAGAGACACCGACCACTGGCCCATTGCCGCAGCGTCTCAATCGATTCGGCGGACGTTTGCGAGATCGGCA
>NZ_CFHRBF010000030.1:0-40636 GCF_984380535.1 Thalassoroseus sp. | reverse complement strand
CACCGCAAGGTGGCAACTCGCTGGCAGTCTATCCTACGGAGCGAACTCGGCGAGCGCTGCGGATCGCCGATGCAATGCAGCCGGCGATTCTATACATCGACGAGGTGGAAAAAGCACTCAGCGGCGTCTCAAGTTCCGGTTCATCCGACAGCGGCGTCTCCGCCCGGATGTTCGCTTCGCTGCTGTCCTGGCTCAACGATCACGACTCGGATGTCTTCGTTGTTTGCACCGCCAACGACGTTACCAAACTGCCGCCCGAGTTCAGTCGCGCGGAGCGTTTTGATGCGTTATTTTTTCTGGACCTGCCCGAATCCCAGCAAAAGCAATCCATTTGGCAGATGTACCGGCAGCGGTTCGATATCGCGACGGATCAACCCTTGCCGGACGATCAATTTTGGACCGGTGCCGAGATTCGGGCTTGCTGCCGGCTAGCCGCTCTCTTGGATGTTCCGTTGGTTCAAGCCGCCCAAAACATTGTGCCGGTCGCGGTGACAGCGGCCGAATCCGTCTCGCGATTGCGTGACTGGGCTAGCGGCCGCTGTCTCTCGGCAGAAACCACTGGCCTCTATACCAATGACTCGACCCATCCTAAACCTCGTCGCAAGCTCGGTCGCAATCCCAGCAACAACTGATGGGATGCGTTTCTAATTTCCTATCACTCCGATTACCTGGCAGTGGACGGAACACGTTTCCTTCCACTGCCATTTTTATGTCCCGACACCGATCAGACTCAACGTCTGCCACAACATTGTGATCTGACAACTTCCACTCGATGACCCTCGTTTTGGAGAACACCATGACTGTAGCCACAGAACGTCCACCAACAGATACCGACAATCCCGCCGAGCGAATTCGCAGTACGATGTGTGCCACCCGCGTGAGCTTTGTCTGGTTCGGCACTCGCAAAACACTCACCTCGCAGCAGAAGGCTCAGGCGGCGGAATCCTTTGGCGCTCAAGGTGAGTTTCTGAGTGCTGGCAAGAAATTGTTGGACACCAAACATCCCAGGTTCCAAGCGGTGACGGCTGTTCGCAACCGCGCACGGGCCTACTGGGCCGCGTTGAGTCTGCCGTACCCCGAACCCGGGATCCGTCTCGTCCGGCAAGAGACACTCGAACAGTTTCACCAACAGATGACCGAGTATCAGGTGGAACTCGCCGAAGCAGTCGAGCAACTCGATGAGCAATATGCGGAACTGATGGCGGCGGCCCAACAGCGACTCGGTCGACTATACAATGCCGCCGATTACCCCGTCTCCTTGACGGGCTTGTTCGAAGTGAATTGGGACTTCCCCAGCCTCGAGCCGCCCAGCTACTTACAACAACTCAATCCCGCTTTGTACGAGCAGGAGTGCCAGCGGGTGCGGGCCCGATTCGAGGAAGCCGTGCAGTTGGCCGAGCAAGCCTTCATCGAGGAGCTCTCACAGTTGGTGTCACACCTCACCGAACGGCTGTCCGGTCAGGACGACGGTCGCCCCAAGATCTTCCGCGACACGGCAGTGGGAAATCTGCAGGAGTTCTTCGAACGGTTCCGTAGTTTGAATGTTCGCTCGAACGAGCAGTTGGATGCGCTCGTTTCCCAATGCGACCAAGTGGTGCAGGGCATCCAGCCCCAAGACCTGCGGGATGATGGCGGATTGCGTCGCCACGTCGCCAAACAGCTTTCCGGTGTTCAATCCGTGCTCGATGGATTGCTCGTCGATCGTCCCCGGCGGCGGATCATCCGTTCGCCCAAGTGACGGAGGCCTCATGCAACTGCTGATCGATCCCCGCGGCAGCATCCGCTGCGTGTATGCGGAAACTATTGACCTCGCGGAAATCGGCGAACTTACGTTAGCTCGTGGCTCCCATGTCGAACCGGGTGTGAGTGGCCAGTGGTATGCCGATCTGTCCCCGGTGCACGGTCCGCGACTCGGCCCATTCGCTCGCCGCAGCGAGGCTCTGCGAGCCGAAGTCCGTTGGCTGGAGACACACTGGTTAACGCCAGTGCCCTCGGCGTAAAGCACCCCCATATTTTGAAGTGACCTGCCCCGGTCGCGCGGAACGTTCCTCCGCACGGCCGGGGCTGTTTTTGTTTCCCCTTGCAACAGGAGTTTGGAACGATGCAACAACGCGACTTGAACCGGGCCGTGTCCCGGGCGACCGGTGAATCTGTTTCGACGATCAAACGCCTGGGCTTTCTGATTGCCGAGCCCGACGATCCCCGCGATCCCGACTCCGAGGAATTCGGTCCCTACGTCATCGATTGGGATGCCGTGGAGCGGCAACGCGACTCACACCCCATAGAAGGGCGCGACGATGTACCGCGCATCGGTTGAGCCCTGGAAGGCAAGACCAGCCAGAATATGCTCGCCACGGATTCAGCTCAATCGCCAATGCCCCAATTTCCAGGGTCGTCGGTGGCGACTCCGTAGCGGCCAACAACGCGGCCGCCGAGAACCGCACTCGGTTCCGCGTCAGCGGAGGCGTCGACGCCCACTCTGAGTGGTTCGCGTCTCGATCAAATTGTCCACGATGCCGCGTACAACTGTTTTTTCTTCCCTTACGAAAGGTCCACACCATGAAGATTCTGCTGATCAACAATGATGGAGGGGGCTACGCCGATTACGTCGAAGTTCCCGACGGCACTACGGTCGCCCAATTGTTCGAACGCCAGATCGGCTCCAGCAAGCCGAGTGATTACCTGATCCGTGTCAATCGTCAGCCGTGTCCCGCCGACCAAGTTCTGCAGGACGGAGACCGCATTTCCATCACGCCGACGAAGATCGAGGGCGCGGCTCGTTAGCCTCGAAATCGTGACTTGATGTTGATCCCACGGCCGCCGCGGTTGTCGCGGCGGCCGCCTTTTTGTCCCTAGCTTTTCGAGGAATCAACGCATGATTGTTGACAACAAGCTGTGTCTGCGGTGGGCCAGCGTCATTTACGACCACTATCACCCAGTTCGTCCAATGCAAGCGACGGTAGCATTACCATCTCCCGCTTGGCAACGCTGTGAACTTTTATCGCGTCGTCTGCGACGTGTATCCGAGCGTGGCTGGCGACTGGCAGCCGCTCGTCTGCAACGCGAGCTGCGGGAATTGCTCCACCGGTTAGTGATGGATCTGACCGCCATCGAATGTCAGTTCGAACCTCATCCACAGGAACGCCTGGCAGCTTCGGTGCAAGACATCCATGCCGACTTGAAAGCCTTGCAACAGGAGTTCGACGAGGTCTCGCTGGATCGCCGCCAGGACACGATTTCTGTGACGACCGAGCCGATTGAACTCGACGGCGTTTATCTCGGAAACTTCGAGATTCGATTGGCGTTGCATGAATTGACCACCGACGGCTCCCGGCGTTACCGCGTCATTGCGACCGATCCGCATCCGGCGGCGATCAACGAGAGTGTGACGCATCCGCATGTTCAAGACGAAACCGTTTGCGAGGGCGATGGTCGAGGGCCGATCACCCAGGCGTTGTCCAATGGCCGCTTGTTCGACTTTTTCGTGATCGTCGCCAATCTGCTGCGAACCTACAACTCGGGAAGTCCCTACGTGTCACTGGAGGATTGGCATGGTGTCGAGTGCAGCGATTGCGGCGCCACGATGGCTGCTGATGATCGCTGGAGTTGCGAGAAGTGTCAGGCTGAGATCTGCGATGGTTGTTCCGCCCGCTGCTCCCATTGCGACAGCATGTGCTGTGTGGGCTGTGTGAGATGTTGCCCCGGCTGCGATGAGCATCACTGCTGCGAATGTTTGAACGCGTGCTCGAAGTGTGAGTCGGACAGCTGTCCCGCTTGCCTGGATGAAAACGAACTGTGCCCTGACTGCCAAGATCAAGACATGGAGACGAACGATGACGAATTGGTCGCCTGCGAGATCGATCCTGGAGCCGACGCTTCGGTTCAGCCCCACCGCTTGGGCGAAACTGTTGTTCCTGCGTGATTATGGCGAGACCGAAGTCGGCGGCTTTGGCATTGCCCACCCCGATGATTCGCTGCTCGTCCAGGATGTGCAACTGGTTCGTCAAACTTGCTCTTGGGCTCATGTGGCCTTCGACGATGAATCGGTCGCCGACTTCTTCGACAAACAAGTGGATGCTCACAGACGCCCCGAGCAATTCGCCCGGCTGTGGGTGCATACCCATCCCGGTGATTGTCCGCTGCCCAGCCACACCGACGAGAAAACATTTGATCGTGTCTTCGGACGTGCCGATTGGGCCGTGATGATCATCTTGGCGCGCCAAGGCCAATCATATGCCCGGTTGCAATTTAATATCGGACCGGGTGCGGAGATCGAGATTCCCATCGAACGCGATTACACCCGGCTCTTTGACGCTTGCGATCCCGTCGGCTGGGAGCAGGAATATCTGATGAATGTGCAAATCGAACAGCCGGCTCGGAAACCGACTTCCCAGCGGAAATCCGTGCCAACTGGACCATCGGACGATTTTCTTTGGGGCGAGGAGCCCGAGTGCTGGTTCGAGGAATTGGAATCGGAGGCCACTGACAACCAGGAGAATGCCGATGACTATTGACGCAACCAACACAATGGATCGATTCATTCGACAAAGCGACTTGGTGCCTGCGGAGCGGCTGGCAAAAACGACGATTTCGGTGATCGGCGTGGGGGCGGTCGGTCGTCAAGTCGCTCTGCAACTCGCGGCCATCGGAGCACCGCGGGTCCAACTCGTGGATTTCGATATGGTCGACGTGACCAATGTCACCACCCAAGGCTATGCCGCCGCGGAAATTGGTCAACCGAAAGTCATCGCCACGCAGGACGCTATGCTTCGACTCGATAACTCGATTCAGGTCGAAACAATCCCAGACCGTTACCGATCCCGGCAGACGCCGGGGGAAGTGATTTTCTGTTGTGTCGATTCGATCTCCGCTCGCAGTGCCATTTGGCGTTCGGCCGGCGAGCATGCCCGTTTCTGGGCCGACGGCCGGATGTTGGGCGAGGTCATTCGGGTCCTAGCGGTTGGCGATACCTGTGGCTTCGCTTGCTATCCGCAAACGTTGTTTCCGCAGGCCGAAGCTCAGCGCGGCCAATGTACGTCCCGCAGTACGATCTATGCCGCCAATATCGCCGCCGGCCTGCTGGTCCACCAATTCACCCGTTGGCTGCGTGACCTGCCACTCGACTTTGATACGACCCTCAATCTTCTGGCAGGCGAATGGACCGTTGCCAACGCCGACTCATAGAAGTTGAGTTTCCTGGCCGAGCGGTCAGCCCCACCAACCGCTTGCTGCTCCCTTTTTTCTAAACCATCAACATGGAGATTTCATGCCCGCATTAACGGACCAATCCGACATCGCCAAAAATCTCGCCAGCGCTTGCCGTTGGATACAACCTCATCCCGTCGATTTTGGGCCATTCACTCGACATCGGAGGCAGGATCCGCTTTCACCTATTGTGCAGTCGCCATCGTCTGGATTAGCGAGCGGCGACCAAACCGAAACGCAAAGGCAGGAGTTGATTTCAGTCACGGTTGACAATTGATTGGGGTCTACACTTCAAGCAGGAAAGAATATTGATGGACGATTTGGTGGGACTGGCCTTATTCGCCTCGATTTGCTGGTGGTTCTACAAATCCGGTAAACGTGTCGGCAGTCGCAAAGGCTATAACGTCGGCCGATCACGAGGCCGACGACGACGGCGGTAAGCCCATCCCGAAGTTTCATTTCAGCTGATTGAGAACCCGAGTCCTTCCCGGCCGCCCAATTGGGCGGCCGGGAAGGACTTTTTTCTTAGCTATTGCGGCTATTTGGAGCAACGCATTCCGCGTCTTGCAAGGCGATCTTGTTGACAGGCGTCCTTCGCCATCAATCGAGCGTTGCTGGGAAGCAACGCAAAATGAAATGCCATACGACCCGGTTTGGGAAGCGATGAGCGGACGGTCTGTGAGAGATGAAAGTCGAAGCCCGTTAGGTCAGGACACAATATCGGAACGTCATCTAGCCAGCACACGTGGAAATGATTCGGTCGTCGGGAACTTATGATGCGATGACAATGATGATGGTGGCGAGTTATGTGAAACGCTTGCCACGAACGACGCGGCCCTCCTCCGCTTGTGGATTATTGGCTAAACTTAACTGATTTGTAAGGCAATGATGAATTGTTTGTTAGCCTAGTTTTGGAGAACGAGCGATGTCCGGAGTGCGGGACGAACCGTCAAGACGGATCACTGAAGCCGACCGTAATGCAGCGGGCCGCGCACTTTCAAGAAATTGGCCCAATCTTTTGCCGTCCAGTTCCCAATACGTAGCACTCGCCGAAAGCCTCGCTGAGTTCCACCACATCTTTGGTGCTGACAAATTTGAGCTGCGGTATAACCTACGACCACCGAAAAATCGGGGAGAAGAGTGGGAACTCCAGGTGATTCGTGGTGAGATGACGGTCGATGAATTTCGTCGCCGACTGAAGGCTGATGCGGAGCGGCCGATTGACATGGAGATGCTGACAACGTTTTGCAACGCGTATCAGGATCACCTTGCGAATTACAGCGGCGTGCTTCAGGAATCGGTGCGGCAACCATATCAGATGAGTGCCTCGGAAAACCGAGCCCAAGAGAATGCAATCGAGAAGCACATTGAGATACTGCAGGGTAAGCTACCGTTGTGGCGTGAGAATCTCGAAACAGTGTTCGATTTTCTCGATGAGATGCGAGTGACATCTGGTGCGGGGCTGATTGAGATCGGCGAATTTGAAGGGCTTTCCGCTCACTGGGTGGCCCAACTTGTCTTGACCCGAACCGTCGAGGCGTGGCGGTCGTGCCGAGAAATTTCCGAGCGGAGCCACATGGATCCTCGATACCTGTACGCCGCAAGTGCGCGGGACCTGTTCGCAGAGCAATGGCTTCCAAAATTACCGTCGCCACAGAGCATCAGTGAACGTCTCCGGGAGGAATTTATCCTCGCGAGGTGCACACTCCGGCAACGTACTGTGGGCGTACCGGAGAGGCCCGTAATCACGGAGGATGCGCCCGCATCGGCGTCGGAGGTTGAGACAGCGATCGACAACGAAAGCCGGGAACTGCAGCTGGTCGGTGAGATTACCGCTCTGGTTGGTGAGGCTGGCCATATTTTTCGCCCGACCGCCAATTCGGATTGGGGCATCGACGGTGAGATTGAATTCAAGGATCGCGATGAAAACGCAAGTGGCCGACGTGTCTATGTTCAACTCAAATCCGGCGACTCATACCTCGTCCAACGGAGCCGAGACGGGGCCGAAGTCTTCTCGGTCAAGAATCGCAGGCATGTGCAGTATTGGCAACAGCACGCATATCCGGTCATGCTCGTCATCCGTCAGTCGAGCGGCCTGATCCGGTGGATGGACGTCAGCGCTTACCTGAAAAAGGTTGGGGCGACTCGACAAATCATCTTTTGTGGAGAACTCGTCACGGTGCAGAGCATTCGGCAACTTGCCATACGATCTCTCGGTCATCTTGGCTGAACGCGATGGCCCTACGCAGAGCCCAAGACTTCTGGGCTGAGCCATCATTGGCGTGCAGCAAAGGCCATATCGCGGCGGTATGCGAGCGGCAAACGCATTCAAGCAACCAGACTCGGACAGGTGGACAGGTCATACTGGCCAGCGGTCGCGGTACTGCTCATGTCGTTGGCGCATGACGGAATGGTGTGTGGGGACGTGCAGTCTCTTGCGACCGTCCACTTCCCGAAGCGTTGGGGAGAATGTTGGCAGCTTGAACCGGGCATCATTGAGGAACCGCCCAAGCTGCCTGTGTAGTGGACACTGCCTGAGCCTGTTCGACCCGCAGCGATGGTCGAACCGCCTTGCAATCGGCAGATTTCATCCGTTCTCCCTTTAGAGGTACGCCAAGCGACGGATTCGCCGATCCACAGGCTGCATGTAGATCCCATCCGAAAGCCCGGTCCAAACAGCCTGGAGATGTGTATGGACAAAAACATGAAGAGTCACTTCCGACCGAAGCGTGTCAAGCGATTGTGGGCGTGCCACCGTGAATTCAGTCCACACCGCGGCCTTGGTTGTGAGCTTTTGACAATGAGACGTATCACAATAAAAGCCCCAAGGAAGTGTTGTGGGTTTTAGGTCTTGGGTAATGCGATTTCCGGCATGAGTTCCGCTGGCTGCACTCGGAGAGCGCGGGCTAATGCTTCAATCGTTTCCAAGCGGGCCGAACGTTGGCCGCGTTCGATCAAGGAAATATGGGTGCGATGAAGTGCGGACGCATGGGCTAGCTCTTCTTGAGACAGCCCGCGTTCTTCACGCAACTGTTTGATGCGTTCGCCAAATCGTGTCGCAAACCCGGATGCCATGTCTTGACAACAATCCGCCAACCCGGACAATGAAACCACAGACAAAGCGCAACAAACGACTCATCTGCCATGTCTAAGATGAAGCTGCTGACGTATCAGGAGACTCCGATTTGTGGGCGTCACGTAATCCGGGTTGGCAACAGCGAGCGGTCGGACTTTGGACACTCGGCCGGCCATCTGGCTGATAGCGGCAGGGGTTGCAGGTTGGGACAACTGAGATCACGAAACCGATCGGGGAGAAACACACATGCAGCGTCGGGAATTCTTCCGAGCCGCGGGAGCGGCTGGATTGGGGCTCGTGGTCGTGGGCGGTCACTGCGGCCGCAATCTTTATGCACGCCACCAACTGGAGTCGCAACTGATTCGTGAGATCGATCCGCTGTTCATGAAGCAGAATCAGACGGATCACAGCGAGATACCGCGAAAAGGGCGTCACGCGATCCGCACTTGGTTCCATGGTCCGTGCCTTAATGCGGCGGAGTTTTCCGCGGCCATCACCTCGGACGGCTTTCGCCAACGAGTGGCTGCGTGTCCCACGGTCGAGCGGCAACATGCCGAATTCCTGATTGCCTTCGAAGCTTATGTGGTGACGGCCGAGGCCGTGATGGCGCAAGTTCGGCAGATTGCGCGGGAACTAGGAGACGAATTGGATAACCGCTGGAACGACTGCTGCCAGAATGTGGCCGCGAAGTGGAAAGTTCACATCGATCCCAGTGCTTCCTCATTGCCTTCCAATTTCGCTGCCTCCCTGGAGCCCTTGATTCGGCGTGACCTCACAAACAGCCTGGCACTAGCCCAATCGGCTGGACAACGGCCGGCCCTGCAGCAAACAATCGGCACCATCGGAGAATCAGCTCTGCTCATGTTGCCGATGGCTCGGGTTGCTATCGCATCCCGGCTGTTTTGGCCACTCTTCTTGCTGGTCGCGGTCGGTCACTTGTTTTCCTATCTATCGGGATTGTGGAGCGCGGGTCGTTCTCGCCAGCTCATCCGCACCGCTGTGGCGGAACGGATGACGCTCTTGGCCGATCGCATTGGCGACGAATTCGAACGGGCGCTGACACAATCGATCGGCCAACTCCACACGTGGCAGCATCGCGCCGTCACGATGGCTGCTCAAGGGCAAGCCGAACGGGCGATTTCCCTTTTCTGAACTGTTTGTCCTCCAGTGGGACCGAGTCATGAAATCTCGATCGAGCGAACTGTTCCTCGTAGTTGTCAGTGCCTTGATGATTTCGGGTTGCGGTGATCCCGCCCCGAATCGCGACGAAATGACGCCGGCGGCGTATTTCGAGCAAACCCAAGAATCCACGATGACGCCCAATGGCCGCGTCGTTCCTGGCAGTGCTCGGGATGTCGCGTCGGGACGGCTGCAATACGACACGGAAGACGGTAGCACCTTCGAAGTCACGCCACATCCCACGCCCCAAGGCGGCTACCGATACGAAAATCCTCAGCAGGTTCCCTCTCGTGACGGTCAATGAGCCGGCCACCGTGCCGAGCCGCGTCCCTGGCCTGTCGCTCAGACATCGCTGAGAACTCTATGCATTACCAACTCCATCTCGGCGTCACCGGTTTACGCCGTACAGGCAAAACCGTGTTCTTGACGTCGCTGATCTATCAATTGACCGAGCTGGGCAGCAAGAACTTGAGTTGTTTCTCCGCCCGAGGTGTGACATTGCGGGCGGCTCGGCTGGAAAACTCCCGTGACAGTGGCCTTGAGCGGTTCCCCTATTTCCGGTTTCTGCAGGATCTTCGTCGGGCGAAACCACAGTTTCCTGCGCCGACAATTCGAGAATCGGGATGTACGCTCCAATTCGGATACGAGAACCCCAGCGCCGATGGTTCCATCGACCGCCTCAGGGGATGGATCGGTCGGGCTCGCTCGCATGGGCAAATCACACTGCATTTGCACGATTATCCCGGGGAGTACTTGCTTGATGTCGGATTGCTTCAACAATCTTATCCCCAATGGTCGGCCGACACGCTCGAGAGAATGTGGGCTCAATGTCCCCAGGCGGCCCACGATTACATCACGATCGCCGACAGCCTCGGCGATCAAACACCCGACGAAATTTTGGCGCAGTTGCGCGCCGGTTATAGCCGCTATGTCCTGGCCGCATATAAGGCCGGTTTGGAATTCGTCCAACCATCAATGACGCTGATTCGGTGGAGTGAACCCTCGGCTCAGGGACATCCGAGGGCGAAATCTCCGAATGCCGACGAACTGCCCTTCGTACCACTGCCCAAACCGTTGGAATCGCGGCCGGAACTCGTCGAGCGGATGACGGCGTGCTATCAGGAGCATCTCGAGAGGCAAGTTAAACCGTTCGTCAAACGCATCCAACGTTGTCACCGGCAATTGGTTCTGGTGGATGTGCTCCGCGTCTTGCGAAATGGTGTCGAGGCTTACAACGACACGAGCCGGTGCATCGCCGAGATTCTCCGGGCCTACCACAATGCCTGGGGACCGTTCCACAGAATTCAGCAGGTCCTCTTTGCCGCCACCAAGGCGGATCACGCCCCCAAGAACCAACGGGTCAATCTAACGAAGTTGTTGGATGACCTCGTTTTCAAAGCTCGAGGAGCGATTCGCGGTATCATTCCCGTGGCGTCTTCCGAATGGTTCACATCACTCCAATCGACTCAGGACGCACTGACCCAGTTCGACGGTCGACCGCTGGACGTACTCCAGGGGGTGCGGCTCGGCAGCCAGGAAATTCAGGCCTACCATCCCGGTGTGGTCCCCATGGAATGGCCCGAGGACGAGCACTGGACTCTCGGCAATCCGATGTATGACTTTCCGGAATGGCGTCCCCAACAGATTCCGAAGAAGGATGGCGCGATCCTGCCCCATCTCAACTTGGATCGTATCATTTGGAAGATCTTGGAAAACTGCTGGCCTAATCCCATGTCCGTGGAGCGTTATTGATGGGTACCCCTGTCGATTTACGGAATTCCCAGACACCGATCCCGTGTGGCCCGATTTCTACACCGGTCACGGTCACTGAGGGGATTTCCTCTCCCACGATTACAAATCCGATGCCCGGACCGGTTCCCGATCAAACCTCCGTCGTCATTCCAACAGATGAGAGCGAAGAGACGACGATTGGGCGCGGTAGTGATCGCCGACTCCCCACATCGAAGTCGGCTTTCGATCGCCGTCTGTTCGGACTGACGATTGGATTGTGGCTCGTGGTCGGATTGGCGTTTGTCTATTCGCGGGTCGCACTTGAGTACGCGAGACTTCAGGATCACTCGCTGTGGTTCGCGCAAAGTTATCTCGCGATTTGGATCTTGGCCGCGAGCAGTTTCTGTCTGTTCGCCGGACGCTCGTGGCGACGATATCAGCGATTGCAGGATGTCACTCGACTTCGGCAGGCGGTCCGCCAAAATCAAAATGGAGCAGCCGGCGCTCCTGGAAGCGAGCAGGCCCTGCGGAATGGTTGGATTCGCTATTTGAATTCGCGAACGCGGCAGGCCGAACCATCGACTCGAGCCGCGATCCAGCGTGTGCGATGTCAGTTTCGCGACTACTCGGCCGATGCCAGCCGCGATTTGGACGTAGTGGAAACGAATCTGCTTCAGCTGCTTGATCGCCGAGCGGCTGAAATCGTGGACACTCATGCCGCCCAGACAGCCGTCTCCACATCCCTCGCCTCCCGAAATTGGGATATGCTGATCGTGTTTTGGCAGTCCGTGCGACTGATCGATGAACTGTCGCAACTCTACGCCAGTCGCCCCGGGTTCTGGGGCACACTCCGCTTGCTTCGCCGCGGCCTGTCGATGATTGTCTTCGCCGAGATCGCCAATTTAGCGACTCAAGCCGTCACAGGGGCCGTCGTGCAGAAGTCGTTGGCCTTGCTCGGCGGTCGGGTCGCTGAAGGCACGGCGAACGGCGTGTTGATGTTGCGTTTGGGCGACGCCGTGCAGCGCGAGTGCCGGCCTGCACCCCTGATGGGTTGCCGCGTCCACCCCCTACGACGCTTGAGCCAAGCATTGATCCAGCAAGGACTTCAACAGCCCGAGCCCACGAACCCATCCTCCGATTGACTTGCCCCGAGAACTCTGGAAGCTCAACTGTGACCGCCATGGTGTACCATGGGCGGTGACCGAACTTTCGCCATTGTCATGACAGGTTTTCGGTTGATGCCGCCACTTATCTCGCTTGGGTCAGGTGGGGACAAGTTGCAATACGTCTCCCTCAACGAGTTCGACCATCTCAGACTGCGAGAAACCAGCGTCGTTTGGACTGTTGAAATCCCAAACCCGGATCACATCTAGCGAAGCAGATTCCGGACAAAGAATGTCGCTGGCCCCGAGACACTGGGACAAGCGTATCGTCAATCAACGCGGTCCATCGGCGTTCCGCTTTAAGCTGAACAGTGAAGTTGGAGGTTTCCGCCACCGGTGTGATGTTCGAGGTCTTGTCAATCTTTTCTTTAGGTTCATTTTTCAAGATGTGAGCCCTTCAAAATCGAGAGAGTAATGAACAAGATCATCGATTTTGGAGGACTCTAGCATTTATGCTTGATTCTCCAAGAATGCTTTCTGCCCCACGCAACTACTAAGCATGCTTGATTTTTTAAGCAGGCAGAGTATGGTAGTCGAAAAGGGAAAGTTGCGATGAGCGTCCACAGTCCAATTATTTCACCATCCGAACGTGGCCCCTTGGGGCAATACTTGTGGACTCTGCGTAAAGCGGCGGCGATGACGTTACGCGAGGTGGAGGAGGCCTCTGAGAAGCGGGTGTCGAATGCTTACTTGAGTCAGCTAGAGACCGGCCGAGTCAAGAATCCCTCTCCAGCCATATTGCACGAATTATCAGATGTATACGGAACTCGTCTTCCCAGAAACGCGAACGTGATGTGCTCCTATGAAAAAATGATGGAGTTGGCGGGTCACATCAGACCAAGCGAACAGCAAGCTAAGCAGTCATCACGACTTCCAACCTTCGCTGGAGAGAATCTCACCCCTGAGGAAGAAGATGAACTTCTCAAGTATCTGGCATTCATCCGGATGCGAAATGGGAAGAAGTGACAGCACCTATGACTCGTTTTTTCGCATTTTCGTCCAATATTCCGAAAATGACATACTTAGGAACTCTTGATGAGATGGACTCTGCAAAAGCTTTCAACTAGTAGCGGTTATCTCCAGAGTAGTCCAATCGATTTCGCTCCTGGACTTAACTGCATCATTGGAGCTCGCGGGACTTGCAAATCGACGATTGTCGAGACGATCCGGTTCGTATTCGATTGTGAACCGTCGAAGATCGAATCGATGGTTCGCCTGCCATCATCAGGAGCGAACACCAGTGGACCTTTCGCTCGGGCTGGGCTCCTCATTGAGACACTGGCCGGGGGCACAGCCAAGTGCACTTTTGCCGCCTCCGAAGACCCAGCTCAATCCCAGTATGTTGTCGAACGCAACATCCCGGCTCCTTCACGTGTTTATCGCGACGGGGTCCAGCAGATTGACGACGCCACGTTGCTGCACCGCATTGAGATCTTCTCGCAGGGTGACCTGCAGACTATCGCGGAGCATCCCGATCGCCGACTGGCCCTGATCGATCGACCGAACCAGAAGCGTATTGAGGACCTCTCTCATCGCTTGCAGGATGTGACGAAGGAGCTCCAAGCAATCGGACCGCGGATCCGTCAACGATTGACGGAGATGGAGTCAAGGCAAGCCAAGGTTCAGTCGTTAGAGCCAACCAGAAAGCAGCTGGCTGAATTACAATCAAGCCGCCCAAATATGTCTCCGGAATTGGAAGCGGAACGGACTGCGTTCAACGATCGTCGACGCGCTCTTGAGCAGTTGAAAGTGGCAACGCAGGCATATTCGCGAGCCATCGGCGCCGCCGATTCTTTTGTCCTTGAAGAAGCCGCTCTGCGCGACGCAATGTCAATTGCGACTGATGTCGGTACACCTGCCGCGTCAGCACTTGCATCCTCGTTCGGCGCGCTACTGAGTACGATTTCCCAGGTTCGGGTCACTCTGGGTCAAGCGTCCAATGTCGAAGTGTCGTTGGCGAATGTCGCCCAGGAATTCGAGGAGCAGAACGCAACATATTACGAACTGAGGAAAGAACAACAGAGCGTGAACGAGGCCTTGAAGGTCGAGGAGTCGCTCCGGCAGTCGATTTCGTCAATGGAAGCTGTTGCTGCCGAGTTGAGCGATCTGAATGCGAAGCAAGCACAGGACATGGCCCAACGTGCGGATTTGCGTGGGCAGCGTGATGCTTTGGCAGATGAGCTGTACTCGCTCCGGTTGGCCGAGGTCGAAAAGATCAATTCGGAATTCGGAGAGCAAATCGTGCTGACGCTCGAACAAGGGGTCCTGACGGCGCCTCACTGCAAACTCATTGAGGAGTTGCTACAGCGTTCGAACCTCAGAAATCAAGCCGATGTTGCTCGCGATCTCGCTGAGAAGGTGCGTCCTTCGGACCTCGTCGACATCATTGAGGCCAGTGATGCGAAGCGTCTGTCTGATGCCCTCGGTCGTGACCTAGGGCAAATGACTCGGCTTGTCAGTCATCTCTTGGATAGTAGTCGACTTTACGAGCTGGAAGAGATCGTGCCCGAGGACAACTTGGAAATCACAATGCTTGTACGCGGCGAGGCGCGGCCGATTGAGCACCTTTCAAAAGGGCAAATGGCCACTGCACTCTTGCCACTCATCCTGCGAGACGCGGACTACCCGCTTCTCGTCGATCAACCAGAAGACGATCTCGACAACGCGTTTGTCTCGGAAAAGCTCATCGACCGCCTGAAATCGCTAAGCAAGCGGCGACAACTGATTTTTGTCACGCACAACGCCAATATTCCGGTTTTAGGGGAAGCTGAGCGAGTGACCGTGATGGAAATGGACGGTCCACGGATGGCACTGCCATGTCAGTCAGGCACGGTTGACCAGATGAAAGACGCGATTATCAGATTACTTGAGGGTGGAAAGGCAGCGTTCAATAGTCGCCAACATCGATATGGAAATGCATTGCGGTGATGAGACATGACAGATGCGTTCCAGTGGGATCCGAGATTCTTTTCGCTCGACACCGGCGAGTTCGACCGCGCGCTTGTTCTGCTCAGACGCAATGCGGATGTTCCAGCCGCTAATCCATCGCACCTATCCTCGTTGGTGACGGATCTCGGCGACCGCCTCGGAATCACTCGCCGTGAGTTCGATCGTCGTTTCCGTCTCATTGTATCGACCATTATTGACCATCAACCCGCAGCCTTGAGAGCTATAGCCTCTCAGCTAGCCGAATCATCGCCAGAGGCGTTGAATGCGGTTCGCACACTTCTGCCTCCTGAGATGAGACATCTCGCGATCCAAGCCCGTCCGCAATCAAGCCACCCGACGGTGACGACTACCGCTGCTACTCGTGTGCTTGCCGCAAACGTTAGCACCACTCTCGAATCACCAAATCAACCGCCAGACACCAAATACAGAGCGGTCGTGTTGATCGGGACCACGGAAGAACATGTGAGAAACGAGGGTATGCTCCGAAACGCAAACCTCGATCCGTTGCGACTCCCTGCGTTGGACCAGTTATGGAACGTCGCTCCGACAGGTCTATGTGGTTTCGTAGTAGGAGCATCAGCTTGGGGGCGGATACCCCATGATGAGCAACGGCGTGCTATTCGACGCATCTGCGAGTATTCGACTTTCACTTTTGTGCGTGTCAGTGTTGATGGTCTTGCCCCGGTTTTCGCCCAAACATTCGCCGATGATGCTGAGGCCGCTCGCTGCGGTAGTCTCGATGGCCGGAAATTCTGCTATGGCCAAGACTGCGACTTGACGCATGCAGACATCCAAGCTCTCCTTAATATGGCACGACAGCTTGAGAAGGCTGACAATGCCGATTTCTTCCCTCTGGGATTGTCCGAGCCAGACGCATCATTGCTCCGCCTGATGGCGACCGAACGATCTCAAGTGGATGATCCGTTGACAATCACTCGACTGGAAACAGGCGAATTGGCCGGTGGACGTTCCGCGGCCCGCGTTTTTTCCTTAAGTGATGGCCGCGCACAACCGTTCGTTGCCAAGATCGACGAAGCTGAGCAGTTGGTCGAGGAGCTGCGCCGGTATCAACGCTGGATTCAGGACTGGGAACCGAGTGTCACAAGCCCCACCTTCCATGCCCACCAAGGGAGTGCTGCAATTTCTTACCGGCTTCAAGCTGCACCTGATGGTAACGGCCAACCGGCTCCGAGCCTGGAGAAATGCCTGGAGGACTTACGGTCAGCGGAATGGACAAGCCCGTTGGAAGAGACGAAAACCAGGGCTTTCGATCTCTTCCAAGCCACGAGCCGAGTCATTGATCGACTCGCGGAGCTCAACTCGCGTCCAAGCGTGGAGTCACAAGCCGACGAGTTTTGGCTTCATTGGCCCATCAGCAATTTGGCGGAGAGAGGCATAAACGCTGAAATCGTGACACGCGACTGGGAGACCTTCCAACTTTCCACGGTAGTGGACCGTGCGATGGCAATTCTAGAGCCGAATCTCACGAAAGGCGTCATTCATGGCGACATCCATGGACGCAATGTTCTGTTGCTCGATCGGCTTCCGGCGTTTATCGACTTCCGGTGGAGCGGACCGGGACATCCTCTGGTCGATCTCGTGCGACTAGACGCCGCTGTCCGTGCCATCGCCATGCGCATGTTGCTCCCTAGCCAGGAAATGTTTCAAGTAATTGAAGCAATCTATGTTGACGGGCAAGCGGCGGATCACGTTCTCATCGACCATTCAGCACTTGCTAAATCTCCGCTGACATCGCTTGCAGTACGCATCGCGGCAAAGACTCGCCAAGCGGCTCTACAGGTGGCGGAAGCACATTCATTTGGGGCACCTGATTTCTTCGCGATGACTTGCGTGGTATCGGCCCACGTGCTTTCAGTACACACCCCGAGTTCCGATATCGAGCGGATACTCCTGGGCGTGCTCGCCCCACATTGTGACGGTTTGCACTGAAGAGCCTGTTGCCTGGCCGTCGGCCAGTTCGAAATCAAGAAAAAACCGTCACCGAACTACGGTTCGAATATGCTATCACCCCGCAAGTTCGCACGTGCATTACCGGAAAATCGATTGTTAGCCTCCATTTTTTGCCATACCGTGTTTGTGGCCCTTCCAGAAAATCCGGCATGGTAAACTGAGCGAAAGTTAGCTCTGTCAGCCATTGCAAGGATGTTCCCTTGAGAAGCTTTCTCCACAGCTGTACGAAGATTGTTCGGCGGTTTTTCTGAGGAGTTTGCGACATCCATTTGACAACGGTCTCTGGGAATGCTGTTGGCTGCGATTCTCTTGCGAGGACGGAGAACCATTTGACGTTTGTTGCTATTTTCGAGCGTACGAGTAGGCGGTCACTCCAGCTCGTTTCATCGCGTCTTTTCCCCCCGTTGCGGAATCAACATAGCACTCGCTCGACGCTTGGCTGCGGCTTTGGTGCAGCGGTTTGTGCCCGAAGGCCCGCGGCTAGCGGGTGACGAAACCACCTTTTTCCACAGACTAGCTTCAAGAGCTCCATGGATAAACTCACCCGACAACAGAAAACCCAAATCCTAAACGGCCTTGCCCTCAGTCCTTAGCGGCAAGAGTCGAGGCTAGAAGTCGTTTGCAAGTTCGATAGACTTCATTCGGTTTTGCAGCAATGCTGACAGGAATGTCGTATGGAGGGGCATGTCTGATTTGGTCAACGCGGGAATACGCAAGTCGACAATCTTACCATGCAGTTCAACGGTCAAGTTGCTTGTCAAACTACGTCGCCTTCGGCCCCAGCCAGAACCACAGGCCGATTGTCGCGGATGCGAGCAACAGACCACTGATGAACGCGGACCAAAAGCTCAATCCCAAACGCGACGCAAAGGCCAAGGGAACAAAAAACGGCAGACCGAGCGGTACAAGAACGAGTGTTTCTCGGGCCAGTCGGGAGATCGTGGTCAAGTCGCGTTGTCCGGTCCAGGTGAAGATGAACGCTAGAATGCTGATGATCGGCAACGTGAGTAGAAGTGCCCCCAACCGGGGATAGCGGTTGGATATCTCGGAGACTGCTGTGATGACTAGAGCGGCGATGACCGTTTTGGTGACAGTCCACCACATGAATGGTCTCCTGAGATGGAGAAGAAGTTGCTAGAAGGAACAAACCGCCGCCACGATGTCTGTCGCGACGGCGGTCGCTTGCTAGGAATAATCGTGCGATTGCAGACGATTATTCTTTGAATTCGCCTTGGGATGGCTTACCGTCGATTTCGCCGACGACTGTTCCCTCAAAGTCAGCGACGTTGCCAATGCCGGGGTCGCTGCCCACGAATTTAGTAGCTTTTCCATCGGTTGCATCTTCTGGTTTGAGCGTGATCGTCATCGGCTCGACGGTGGTCCCGTCCGCGGTTTTTGTCTCTTTGATGGACAAAGTCAGTTCTTCCGCATCGATTGGTGTCGGTGTCTTCTCGTCATCTCCTAAAATTAAAACCGTAACGGTCTCTTTGGGATGATCGACGGTGAACTCCGCGTGATACTTGCCCAAGTCGAAGATCACTCCTCCATTCGGGCCGGTGCCATGTGCATGTTCGGAAGTGTTTTCCGCAGGACTCTCGGCTTGGCCTTCGGGTTTGGCGTCCGACGTGTCGGTTTTCTCCGAACAGCCTGCCAAGGCGAAGACTCCTGCCAACAGGCTGAGTCCCAAGATTTTCGTGTGTACCATCTCTTCAATCCTTCCTCAAAAACAAGTTGTACATCCTGCAGTGTTACGCCGCCCGCAGCAGTTCCTCATCGGAACTTTCACTGCGAACCAAACGCTCGGCATCCTTGCCTGAAAACCTCCAAAACAATCCGGGGTGGATTAGAAACTCACAGAACGTCGAAGTCATCAATCCGCCCACAATGACCGTGGCCACTGGATATAGAATCTCTAGTCCCGGTTTTTGCCCACCGACTACGATCGGCAGCAGTCCCATCACCGCGGTGATCGCAGTCATCAGCACCGGTGCGAGGCGTTCCAAGCTGCCACGCAGGACCATCTGGTCGGTGAAGCCCTCGCCCTCTTCCTCCATCAAGTGAAAGTAGTGTGTCACGAGCAAAATCCCATTGCGGACGGCAATCCCGCTCAGCGAGATGAAGCCGACCATGCTGGCCACCGTCAACGATTGATTCGTGATCACCAGCGCCAACACGCCGCCAATGAATGCGGTGGGAATGGCGTTGAGGATTTGAAACGTGATCCGTGGGGACGGATAGAGCATCATCAGCACAATAAAGATGCCTGCGACCGAAACACCGGCGAGAACGGTAATCAACAGAGTTGCCGATCGTTGGGCCTCGAATTGACCGCCAAACTCGACAAAATAACCGGTTGGCATTTCAACTTGGCTTCGCACGCGGTTTTCGATCTGAGTCACTGCACTTTCCATATCGCGTCCGCTGACATTACAGCGAACGGTCTGGCGTCGGCGAACGTTTTCCCGATTGATGACGTTGGGACCGCTCGCAGACTGCGGGAAATCAGCGACTTCTCGCAGACGAATTTGGCCGCGTCCGTCCGGCAATTCGAGTCGCAACTCGCGAAGGTTGTACGGGTCCGAGTGGAATGGTTCATCGAGTTTGATCACCAAATCGAACCGCCGCTGACCTTCTAACACTTGCGAGACCGCTTCTCCTTTGAGAGCCGTCTGAACAAAGTCGGCCACATACTCTCGACTTAGGCCATAGAATGAAAGGTCGTCGGGACGAAGCACCACATGCAGTTCATCGACCCGTTCTTGAGGGTCAATAATGGGTGGAGTCACCCCCGGGATATCTTTGATAGCACCCCGTACGTCACCGGCTAGCTCCCGCAACTTATCTAAATCGTCACCGTAGATTTTGATGCCGATTTGCGCCTTCACACCGGAGAGCATGTGACTAATCAAGTGCGACAATGGTTGTTCCGCTTCAATACCCACCCCGGGAACATTCGAACGCAATTTGTCTAGCAAGCGTTCCAAGAATTGATCTCGGTCGTAGTTCGCCTCTGGGTTCATCGTGAGAATGTATTCACCGACGTTGACCGGCTGCGCGTGTTCGTCTAGCTCGGCCCGACCTGTTCGCCGGAAGAAGTGCAATATGGGACCGTCTGGATTGTCCTGTGATTTCTGCATTTCCTGCAGTTCGGCATCGATCAATGCCGATGCTTCGTTGGATGCCCGGAGTGATGACCCGCCCGGTAGCGACACATTGATTTGAACACTGCCTTCATCAAATTTCGGCAAGAAATCAGCCCCCAACTGTGTCAGTTGCCAAACGCTGATCCCGACGAGCGCCCAGGTCAAAACCAAGAGAGCTGCCGCGTACCGCATACTAAACCGAATCAAGAAACTCGCCATCCATTTCAGACCCCGCAAAAGGAGTCCGTCCTTGTGCTCGTGCGTGGACTGTGATTGCGGTAACAGGTAGTAGGACAACACGGGAGTCACTGTCAGCGACACGAGCAAAGAGGCCAAAATCGAGACGATATAAGCCACGCCTAGCGGAACAAACAGTCGACCTTCCACCCCGGACAATGCGAACAGGGGCATAAAAGCCAGCACCACCACAGCGGTCCCAAAAATGATGGCGGAGCGGATTTCCATACTCGCCAGATAAACCACCACAATGGAGGGTTTGGGATTCGGGCTGGTGTTGTTCTCACCCAAACGGCGAAAGATGTTCTCGACATCGACGATGGCGTCATCCACCAGTTCTCCAATGGCGACCGCAATTCCACCGAGTGTCATGACGTTGATCGATAGTTCGACTCCCGTCAGTTTGCCGACGAGTCGAAAGACTAAGATCGTGATCACCAATGACAACGGAATCGCCGTCAAGGTGATGAAAGTGGTTCTAAGATTGAGCAAGAACAGGAACAACACGATCACGACCAGCACGGCCCCAATGATCAACGCTTCTTCGACATAATAAATGCCGCGATCGATAAAGTTCTTGAGTTGGAATAGGTCGGTGTTGATCACCACATCGCCAGGCAACGCGGCTTCCGCGTCACGGAGAGCGGCTTTGACGTCGTCGGTGAGTTTTCGTGTGTCGGCATGTGGTTGTTTGACGATTGTGATCACAACACCCGGGTGACCGTCGATACTCGCATCGCCACGTTTCGGGGCGGGACCTTCAGCGATTTGGGCCACATGATGCAGCAGGACTGCCCGATCAGCGTTCATCTTCACGGGGGTTTGCCGTAAGTCGTTGATGACTTGTTCCGGCAACGGTCCTAGTCGACCGATCACCCGCACCGAACGTTCGCCTTGGCCTTCGACGAGAAACCCGCCACTGGCGTTCAAATTGTTGGCTTGAATCGCCTCTTCAACCTCTTGCAACGTGACGTTGTATTCTTGCAACCGATTCGGATCGACTAAGACCTGATACTGCTTCGTGTCACCACCCATGACAATCACTTCGGCGATGCCGGGGAGTTTTAAGAGACGAGGCCGAATCAACCAATCCGCTGTGGTTCGCAAATCCATGCGGTCTTCGAGATCGGTCAGAAACTCCACTGCATGCGAACGGTCATTCCAATCGAAAGTCACTCCGCGATTGGGTTGCCCCTCCGTCCACTCCACATTCTCCACCGGGACTTTCTCCCAGGTTTCGAGATCATTGCGTTGTCGCGGATTCCAAACGGTAAGTTGAGATTCTTCATCTGACATCGTCCGCTCAGCTAACAATCCCGTCTGTTCGATTGACGTCAGTTGACCACCCTGCGGACCGTTTCGACGATGGATTCCAACATGCAGAATCTGCCCCATGATCGACGCTTGCGGAGTCATGATGGGACGAATTCCGGGCGGCATTGGCACATTGGCCAGCCGTTCGGAAACAATCTGGCGGGCATACCGGGGATCGGTCTTCCAACCAAATTCGATGTAGATGACGTTCATACCCTGACTAGATTGGCTACGAACATCCTCCACGCCATTCGCACCCAAAACCGCTGTTTCAATTGGGTAGGTCACTAGTGTTTCGACTTCTTCGGACGACAGCCCGGGGCATTCCGTGAGAATCACGACCCGTGGACGATCCAAGTCGGGAAACACATCGATCGGAAGCGTAGTCGACAGATATCCGCCGTAAACCATGACGACAACACAACCGGCCAACACTAATGTCCGGTGAGTCAATGCGAGGCGGATAATGGCATTCAGCATCGAATTCTCCTAGTGGCCCAGCCACTCTGACTTATGCGAATCTCAAGTTTTGTCCGCACGCTCTTTGGCGTGCTCATCGCGACTTCAATAGGTGTCATTTCAGCTGGACGATGCATCAGTCATCTTCGCTCTCGTTTTTGTGCAGGCTGCCATCGGCGTGGATGTGGTAGCCGTCGGGCAGATCGTTGCCAGTTTGCGATCTGGTCATGCGGTTCAACTGAGCCGCCCCGTTCTGCACCACATACATTCCCGGGATCACGGACCCATCGTTGGCAATCACCGTGTTCTGGCGATCCTCCGCCAAAATCCGCACCGGCTTTCGCTCAAAGGTGTTGACGTTTCGCGTGAAGATGAAGGCTTCGGCAAGGTCACGGGTGACAGCATCGGATGGCAGAACAAAGACATCATCGAGCCGTTCGATCCGCACTAAGATTCGCACCTTCTGACCTGGTCGAAAACGCCAAAGCAATTGCACGCCGTCTTCGTGCTGAACGACACGAGATTCGTTTTTGAGCGGCATACGAAAGCCGAACGTCCGATTGACTGGATCGATCGTGTTGGCGATATAACGAATCGGAAATGTTTGCTCGATCGGCGGCCAATCCGCAGCGGCGTGTTCCTGGAAATCGATGTCGACCGGCCAACGTTCTTTAGCACTGCGTTCGAGTAACTGCGTTTCGTCCCGAAATGCGCGTCCCTCGACACTGAGCAGTTGATGATTCGCGAGCAGGCACAAATTTTGTCCGGCTTCGACACGATGACCGAGTTCGACTTCGCACTCTTCCACTTCGAATGTGGCGACTGGACGTAGTTGGGTTTCTCCGGCTGCGGTCTGAATGAGGGACTGCGTCTTCAGAGACTTCAACTCAGCCGGTTTCGAAGGCACGACAACGTCAATCTCTTTGACAAACTCGCCTTCAGCAACTTGGTCGATCTGATCCGGTGTCAGACCGCGGGTGGCGAGTTCTTGACGATAGGCACGCACGGCGACTTGTAGCCGGGTGATTTGGTTGTCGACCTCGATAATCCGAGATTCCGGCAAGGCGTTAGAAGCGGTTTTCAGCCGTTTTCGAGTCGCTTCCGCGAGACCGATATCCTGGGTCGATTTGAACAAATCAGATTGAGTGCGATGGAGGGTTTCGCTCAATAGCCGAATCGTATACAGCACGTCGCCAACCTGGACGGTGTCACCCGGGAAGTAGTTGATCTGCGAGACCACTCCATCCACAGGAGACACGACTCCCAAATCACTCCGACCAGGCCGATCGACAACCATCCCGGGAACTTGAATAGTCTTCCAATAGGTTTGCGGTTTGACCGACTTGGCGGTCAGTCCCAGATTGTCGATCGCCTGATCCGACAGCACGATTTTTGTTTGAGTTTCGGACTCGCCTGCCGATTCCGTCGGCGCGGTTTTGGTTGCCTCAGGCTGTTCGTGTTGAAGCATCGGCAACCAGCGATCGCGAGTGACGTACCCCGCGATACCAATTCCAGCGAATAACGCTAGCACAAGCACAGGCTTGAGTATTCGTAAGATCGTTTTCATGTGAGACACCTTTATTTTGCTGGCTCAGGTGGAGCGAATGGCCATTGGTCTTCGAGCATCAGCCCGGCAATTTGACTGGCCGCTTGCCACATCTCACCCAACGAGCGAATGTATTCGAGATTGGTTTCCGCGACTGCCCGCTGCGCTTGGAGAACGCGGAGATATTCAAACTGACCTCCCTGATAAGCCTTACGAGATAATTCGTAGGTTCGCTCGGCTTTTGGCAAGATGGCCGTCTTGTAACGGTCCGATCGTTCCCGGGCCGCGGAGTATGTCGCGAATGCCGCTGACAACCGTGTGGCGATTTCGTTTTCGACCACGCCGACTTGATTGGCGGCTTTGTGCACGCGAGATTGTGCCGTCAGGATATTGCCTTGGTTCTTATTCCAGACCGGAATCGGCACACTCACCCCGATGTCCCAGTCCTCCGAACGGTTTTGACTTTGATGGGTGTAACCCGCCCCCACGGTGACGTTCGGAATGGGTTCAACTTCCGCTCGACACAACTCCAGTCGCGCTTGTTCGACGCCGATTTGAGCCGACCGAACTTCAGGATGAATTCCCAGGACGTACCACCGAATCTCATCGAGATCGTAATCGGGAAGTTGAGTTTCCAAATCCCCCACTAGCTTCGAAATGGGCAACTCATGTTGGCCCACGCTAGCCGCAAGTTTTTGATACACCCCGGGCAAGGCTTGCCGAGTCGCCTGCAATTCGGCTCGATACCGTTCGAGTTCCACTTCCAGTTGCACGACATCGAGTTCAGCGGCTTCTTTAGCCTTGACCAATTCGTTGGCATTGGACACAGACTGCTCAGCCAGTCGGACAAGATTTGTGAGAATTTCAGCCCGACGTTGCAGAGTCAACGCTTCGAAGAACGCCTGACGGACATCAGTCAGCAGACGGTATCGCTCGCTGATGACCTTCAATGACGCTTGGTCGACTTCCTTGAGTTTGGCGGCTTCGCTCAATTCGAGTTTATTCGCCGTCACAATTTCCTGACGGGCAAACAGACTCCAGATACCCCCGGGGCCGGTGCGATCGCTCAGCTCGTTGCCGGTCAGGTCGACAGACGGATTCGGATAGAGCCCGGCTTGGACGGCCTGACCTCGTGCGGCATCGACCGCCCAACTCACCTCCGCCAGACGCGGGTGGTTTTCCACAGTCAGGTTCACCAACTCTGGCAAACTAATGACATCACAAGCCGGAACCGATTCGGAAGGCACGGGCGCCAACTCTTCAGGGATGACCATTGCCGAATCCGGCTTGTCTGGCACATCGGATTTGTCATTATCATCTGACTCGCCTTCCGAATAGGCGACGGGCTGATATCGCGTTAACGTGTTAACGGGTCCCGTCACCTTGCCATTCAAATATAGGGGCGAAGAGCATCCCGCGAACACCGGCATGGCGAGCGCAAACAGCATCAAGACGAATTTGCACATTCGTACCTCCCCCGCATCCTTGCGAAAAGTTGAGTATGGGAAAACAGCGTGAGCGCATGCCCCACCAATCATTTCATGGCGAAGATAGGACACAACTCGACACAAGTCGAGCATCGATGTGACCGGCATAGCGCAAGGCTGACGCCGAAAGTGACACAGAAAGAACCAGCGGCAAAGCAACGCGCTGGAATGCCAGAAGCAACTGGCAAAGAGAGATTTAGATCAACTGCACGCCCGACCGCTCGCCACGCGCGCTATCGCACAAGAGCGGTGACTCGGGAGAATTCGCGTGAAGTGAATGAACGATCGTGCTAGGTTCGACGATCATCCCGCTTGTCATGCAAGGCAAAGCGAACGTGAGCCATTCCAATGTCTGAGTGGACACTAGAATCGTGTCGGCATCCACCAGACGAACCAGGTATTCACCCGAATCGCCGCAGCTTTTCGTTCCGGGAGATGACCCATTCGACGAGTCACCCGTAGGCCACGTGACATCCCAACCAAATAAGCTCAGGTGTAGGTGCCAAGTCGGAAATTCATCGATCGTCGATGGCTGCGTCGAGCAATGGCAATGGTGGTGCGAATGAGTGACGCTTGCGGTTGCTGTTTGCGAAGTGGAAGCATGATCATGCTCGGCATGCGCGTGCTGAACTGCTGGGAGAATAACACTCCCCAGAAACACCGCTGCTAAAAGCAGCCATGTCAAACTAGTTCGCACAACACGGACTTCCACCAAATTTCTCCCATCGAGTTTGTTGACACCCGGGATTATACCTTACGTTCCGTCAGCAGGCAATTCAGCGTATTTTGCCAGAACCACAGGTGAACTGTGAAATTAGGGGTCTTTGGCGGCACCTACATCCCTATTGATCGGTTCTTTCCGCATGCATCACCACAAAAACTCGCGTATTACTCATTTAAATTCAAGGCACTCGACAGTCCGTTTCTTGAAATTTCCAGAGATTTCTGCGTTCCGAAAATGCCAGCTTTATTTCCTGGGATGAGTACACCACCGAATTGCGAAGCCGACGTCACCAAGCTTGTTCTGATTATTATCGGCGTCTACACCGTTAAGAAGGCAACGATCGAAAACGCCCGTTCGCTTCGTTCCAGTCGATGTGTTCAAGGAATTTGTCCACGTAGTCGGATTTGCGATTCTGGTAGTCGATATAGAAAGCGTGTTCGTAGGTGTCGATGACAATCAAAGGAGTTGCCATCCACACGACACCCATCGCGTGTTCGTCGCTGACTGACACGCTCCGTCAGGGCTCACCGACGTTGCTTCCTTCCATGCCCGCCCAACCTTTCTGCGCCGGCTACACGAACCAATCGTACGCGTGCGAATGGCCCCTGAGGTTCGTAAACGACTGAACCGCCTGAAAACCTTCATCGAGCAAGACGCAGATGCCTGGCTTGATGGAAATGTTCACTAGGGGCGGTGTTGATATGCCGAATCGAAGGCTCCATGACTTTGTCCGCTGAGTTGTGTACTTTCCAAAACAAGTGATCCTAATGTTGCATTCCTGCATCAATCGCCACTAGAATATTCGGTAAATCGAATATCCGAATACAAAGTACACCAATGAGCACGATCGAAACCCAGGCGGCTGCCGAATTACTCAAGGCGTTCTCCCACCCGACTCGGCTGGCGATTCTTCAAGAACTGCTGGCAGGTCCAAAATGCGTGACCGACATGGAAGAATTGCTGCCGGCACGGCAGGCGAACATCTCGCAGCATCTCGGTGTGCTGCGGCATGCGAAACTTGTCGACTATGCCCAAGATGGAGCACTGCGGTGCTACTATCTCTGTCGTCCGCGTCTCGTGGAAGACATGCTAAAACTGGTGGGCCGCGACGAACCGATCATCAAACGCTCAGCGGAGGAGATTCAGGCCGACAAAGAGCGGTTGGCCAAGGCGATGGAACGGCAAACAGAGGGGACGGAGAAGGCACGATCTGAACGTCCCCGCCGCAGGAAGGCCGCACGATGAGGGACCGCGTCTATCTGGACTTCAATGCGACCACTCCGTTGGCCGATGAAGTGGTCGCGGCTATGCGACCGTATTTGAGCGAAGCTTACGGCAACCCCTCCAGCTTGCACTGGGCCGGTGTCTCCGCTCGCGATGCGATCGAAACCGCCCGTTAGCAGGTGGCAGCCCTGTTGTGCTGCGATGCCACGGAAGTTGTCTTCACCGCAGGCGGCACGGAGGCCAATAACCAGACTCTCAAGGGCATCTACTTCGCGACTCGCTCTCAAAAAACCGTTCCGCACATCATCACCAGTCAGATCGAGCATCCGGCGATCTTGGAGCCCTGCCGGTTTCTGGAATCCTTAGGAGTGAACGTGACACGGTTGCCAGTCGATGGCTACGGGCTGGTCGACCCGAATGATGTGCAACGGACGATCCGCCCCAACACGGTGCTGATTTCGATCATGCACGCCAACAACGAAGTTGGCACGGTTCAACCGATTGAGGAGATCGCCGCGATTGCTCGTGAACACGGCATTTGCTGTCACACGGACGCTGCGCAGTCGGTCGGCAAGGTTTCGGTGGATGTCGAGGCGATGGGAGTCGATTTGCTTTCGGTGGCTGGCCACAAGTTATACGGCCCCAAAGGCGTCGGGGCATTGTTCGTCCGGGAGGGCCTCGAACTGGAGCCGTTGTTGCATGGAGCGGAACACGAAGCCGGTCGGCGGGCCGGGACAGAGAACATCCTGGAGATCGTTGGGTTGGGAGCGGCGTGTGCTCTTTCACGACAAACGCAGGAGGAAACAAATATAGCCAAACTGCGTGACGATTTCTGGCAGAAGTTGCAATCGCACTTTGGGGAACAGGTCGTTCTCAATGGCCATCCTGAGCGGCGACTGCCGAACACACTCAACGTCAGCTTTTGCGGAAAGATCGGTGGGGAGATTCTCGCTCGATTGCCCTGGCTGGCCGCTTCCACGGGAGCGGCGTGTCATGCTGGCAGCCTGCACATCAGCCCCGTTTTGGAGGCGATGGGCATGTCCCATGACATTGGTCTGGGAGCGGTGCGTTTCAGTCTCGGACGATCCACCACCCACGCCGAAATTGACGCTGTTGCCGAAGCGATTTTCCAACTGGTCGAAGGATAAAGTCTCGATTCACAAAACACCCACTCAAACCTCTTGAGGGTTGTCGACCAGCGTACCGAAGTGAGTAATCATCATGGACGGATTGGAGCAATTAACGGAGTGGGCCGTTCGAATGGGATGTTTCCTGGTTGTCTTGATCGGCTTGGTCATTTGGGAAATATTTCTGCCCCGACGTTCACTCGTGGTGCGAAAGCCGTGGCGGTGGGCCAGCAATCTCTCTTTGGTGGTTCTGAATACTGGACTCGCCCGCGTGATGGTCCCGATTACGGCGGTCGCGGCAGCGATCTTCGCCGAATCACGCGGCTGGGGATTGTTGCATCTGGTCGAGTGGTCATTCTGGTTGGAAATCGTGCTAGCTGTGGCGGCGTTCGATCTGGCGATCTATATCCAACACATCATGTTCCACGCGGTGCCCCTGTTCTGGAGACTGCACATGGTGCATCACGCCGATCTGGATTTTGACGTCACGACTGGGTTGCGGTTCCATACGCTAGAAATCCTGCTCTCGGCCTTGATCAAGCTCGCCGTGGTGCTGGTGCTCGGACCGCCCGCCGTGGCGGTGATCGCTTTCGAGGTGCTGCTAAACGCCACCAGCATGTTCAATCACAGCAACGTAAAGATGCCTGGCTGGCTAGATCGCATGTTGAGATGGTTTGTCGTTACACCCGACATGCACCGGGTCCATCACTCGGTCATCCACCAGGAAACGAACAGCAACTTCGGCTTCAACCTGCCGTGGTGGGACTACTTGCTGGGCACCTACCGACCTCAGCCGCAGGATGGACATGAGGGGATGCGAATCGGCTTGACGACATTTTCCAACGAACGGCAGGTCGATCGACTTCCCGGCATGCTGCTGCTACCGTTTTGTTGTCGAAGACCATCATCGATGATGGAAGATCGCTCCACGAACGCAGATGCCGAAAGCAAGGGGCAATCGCAGAAAGCCGAGCTCAAATTCCCCGTTACGAAAAGCCACACTCAATATTGACCCATCCAAGAACACTCCGGCTTGACTCGTCATAAGTTTGCATATCCAGCTCAGGTTATATCTTTGAGCATTTTAAGTACGGTGAACGGTGATTCGCAGATTCATAGAATCGGAACGGATGAGCCGAATCGTTCGTCAGCGGGGTCGCAGCCGAATCGACGAGACCGTTTTGCGATTTATCGCCCCTTCCAACTGAACTTGTAACAACATTGACTTGCGTCTGCAGAAAAACGAATCGAACTAAACCATTGGTATTACAGGAGATTCCCCAAGTTTCGCTATAGATTGAATTTGGCGTAGTTGAGTCCACAACTAACGTCAATTCAACTTTCACGATACCCGTTTTGCAGCTTTCGTTCGACCTACGGCCTCACTCCAACCGCCCAACGAATGATCCACCCCAGTCCCCCAACCCAACCTTCCATAACCCCTGGTACAGAAAAAAGGGGCATTCCACCCAGGCAGTCGGCCATTTCGCCGCCGACCGGAGCACAACACTGCGTAGCGCAAGTCTCGCATTCCTGAGCACAGGCCACGCCCTCCTCAATACATTTCTGGCGGGTTTCGTTCGTCATGGTCATTCTCCTTTATGGTCCAACTAGTGAAAAATTCCAGCGAGAGTGGACCATCATCCAACTGGAATTGTCCGTATTGTTCACGCGTACCCCAGCTTCTTCAGGGTGTCGCGCAAACGTTGTTCGTTCGTTTCGTTCGGATCATGCAAGACATGAATTCGCTTTGCCTTCACATTCGGCAGAACCTTCTGAACGCCATCCAATGCCATTAGTCCTCGCGTAATTTTCTGCGAGCAACCCTCGCAGACCATTCCCGGTGCGGAGAGTTCCGTTTCGATGACGGACGCGTTTTCTTCGTCGTAATCCTGCCCGAGATCCACATGCGTCAGCGACAAAGTGTTCAGCAGAATGGCAAAGATCGAGAAGATCATGACTCCGATAGCGACCCCCGGCGTTATTAATCCGGCAACCGCCAGACTCATGCCGACGAAGTTGAAGAGGATGGCAACTGCGATGTTTTGCTTCATTTTACGATGGGAGGCGCGCCCCAACAGGATGGCAGACAGCACTTTCCCGATCTGGTCGCTAACCAGCACCACCCCGGCAGACTCCATCGCTACGTCGGTTCCCGCTCCGAGTGCGATGCCGACGTCCGATTGCACCAGCGCTGGAGCGTCGTTGACGCCATCGCCAACCATCGCTACTTTGCGTCCTGACTGCTGAAGCTGCTCGATCACCTTGACCTTTTCGGCGGGCAACAGTTGGGCATAGACCTCGTCGATGCCCAACTGCCGGGCGACGGAATCGGCCACCGACTGGCTGTCTCCGGTCAGCATGGCTGTCTTAAGCCCCAAGTCGTCGAAGTGCCGCATCACCTGCTGCGAGCCGCGCCGCGGCATATCCTGCAAAGCGATTGCCCCCAGTAGATTTCCGTCGGCAGCCACGTAGACCACAGTATTATCGCCTTCGAGATCGGCTGCTTGACTAGCGGAACTCACATCGACGCCACGTTCGCTAAGAAACGCCTGCTTGCCGACCAGTACATCTTGTCCGTCAATCCGGCAGGAAACGCCCTGGCCCGGTATGGCCTTGAAATCCTCCGCCGATCGGGCGTCGTCGACGCCTTGCAGTTCGGCGTATTTCACGATGGCCTTCGCCAACGGGTGCTCTGACGGTTGTTCCGCGACGCGCGCGAGCGACAACAGCTCGCGCTCGCCAAGGCCCCACGCCCGCACGTCTTTGACCGTCGGCCGTCCGTAAGTCAGCGTGCCGGTCTTGTCGAACACAACAGTATCGACGTCCGAAAGTTCCTGAAAGAACTCACCGGCTTTTACGAGAAGACCTCGCGCGACTCCCCGGTTACCGCCAATCGCCAGCGCCATCGGTGTGGTGATCCCTAATGCACACGGATAGCCCATGATGACCGTGGTCAGCGCGATGTAGATGGCTTGCGGCAGCGCGGAGGCAATTCCGGCACCGGTCGCCAGTAAAACCGCTAGCCAGCCGATGCCTGCCAGAGCCGCCGCGATGAAGACGACCGGGCCGTAGTAATTCATCAAGCGGTCCATCAGCAGCATCACCGGCGACTTGCGTTCCTCAATCTGCCGCATCAGTCGCACGACCTGATTAAGAAACGTCTCCTCACCGACGCGAGTGGCTTTGACTTTCAGGAATCCGTCCAGGTTCGTCGTGCCGCCCACAACTTCCTTTCCCGGCTCCACATACACCGGCGCGCTTTCTCCGGTGACAGTGGACATGTCCAGACTGGACGTGCCCTCTTCCACTTCGCCATCAACCGGAACTCGCTCGCCGGGTCGAAGGACCACAATTTCGCCTTGCGCCACTTGATCGGCAGAGACTTCGACTTCCTTGCCGCCACGGATCACACGCGCACTTTGAGCCTGTAACGACAACAACTTGCGCACGGCATCCGCCGCCGTTTTCCGCGTGGCCAGTTTGAAGTAGCCAAAAAACAAATGCAGTGCCATCAACAGGCCCGCGATGGGAAAGAAGTTGGGCCAGGCCGCAGCATTTCCTTGCCACAAGGCCACCAGATGCACGACGCCGATCGCAAACGCGCCCCATGACGAAGCCGAGAGAAGCACGTTGGCGTTGATGACGCGGTTGCTGAGCGCCATCAGAGTCTTTCGCAGAATCGGATAGCCGACCCACAACAAAATCACGAGCGAGATTGCCAGACTCGCCAGCGGATACACCAGCGGCGAAAGCGACAAACTCAATAGATTTGCTGTGACCAGCGGATGCAGCAGCAGATTGAAGATCGCCAGCCCCAGCGCCAAAAAGCCACGGCGTTTGATGGTCGTGAAGATGGCTTGGTCCATCTCGTATTGCTGTGCTTCGGTGCTAACGACCGTATATCCGAGACTTTCGACGGCCGTTTCCAGACGGTCGGTACTGACTTTTGCCGGTTCGCGATCAACTAGAATCACGCCGTGTACCAGATTGACTTGTACGTTGCGTACACCCTCCATGCGGCCCAGCGCCTTTTCGACGGACATTGTGCAGAAAGAGCACATCATGCCGCTGGCTTTGATCTGAACCAGCTTGCCGTTCGATTCCCGAATTGCAGATGGTTGCAGCTTGTTTGCTTCTGAGATGGTTGTTGACATGGTTTTTCCTCGTTTCAATTCGTAAATCGTTGTGCGATGAATGCGACTCCCAGAATGAGCAGGACAAAGCCGGAGACTTTTTCCAACACTGGCTGCCAACGGGCGATACTTTTGAACTCCTTCAGCCAGCCGGTGAATATTCCTGCCAGTAGCAAAGGCATTCCGCGAACAAGAGCAAACATGAACAGCAGTGCTCCGCCAAACACCGGACTGCCAACACTTCCCGCATACAGGAGCATTGCCAGTACGACGGGGATGGAACATGGACATGCCGAACCGACGAGCCCAAATGGAAGGCCGAGCAAATAGGCACCGACGCTACTACTCACACGCCGCTCGGGTGCCTCGACGACGGGAGCCTTCAGGCGAACCTTTCCCAGCATGGCCAAACCCAGGAGTACGAGGACGACTCCGGCCACGAGATAGCCGTTGCGTCCAAATATGGGAGCCAACGAGGCACCCGCCCAGCCGAAAATCAGTCCATAGGCTCCAAACGTAGTTGCCGTTCCCAGCACAAATGCCAAGCTTCGTGATGATGCTTTCCAACGACTGATTTCTGGATCGCGAGCCAAATAGCTCATCAAAGCGGGGGCCAAGGCCAGGACTGTTGGCGACAATGCCAGCAGCAGCCCTGCCAAAGCCGCCAGAACGAACGCAGTGGGTGAGAATGCTTCCAGTTCTGATAGGCGATCGTAAACTTGGTCAAGCCAACTCATTCGGTTCTTTCCTCATGTTGGACATTGCTGGAATCGGCGCTGCCTGGCTTGAATTCGACGCGCTGGGCCTGAACCGCAAAGTTCGAACCACGCCGTACGACTTCACCAGTGATCTCCGCCTGCTCGCCCACATAGTTTTGCGAAAGACGTACGGGAGATGAGAGCAGGTCAACGAAAGTTGCGCCGTCGTTCGCTTCGACACGGAGCCAGCATCCAGCTGCGGGACACTGTTCGACAACCTTGCCGGTAACGGTGACCGACTGGCCCAGCAGCTCTTCCGAGAGAGCACCGGCAGGAACTAACAACGCGTCAACATCCGACGATTCTGCCGCAGTCGTAACCTGTGAATCGATCTTTCGCGTTGACTCACTCGAATCGCAGCCGCTCAGCGCGAATGTACCCAGCAGCACTGCCGAGAAAAATAAAACTGCCGTAGACGTCGGAATTGTCGTGACCGACTTGGATTTCATCATGAATAGACCCTCACTCGTAGAGATTCGCCAATCGCAGAAATCTGCAACTCACCTATTCTACGGTCCGTACCGAGGTACGGAGTCAAGGGCCGCTTTTGATTGGGCCTAGATCGTCAGCAAATGCCCTTAGCCACGCTCCTCGGATTCTGAGCACCCGCTAAGTGATTCGATGATCGGACAGGCAGAGGAGGAACCATTGCTTGCGCACGCGCAACGCAAACTCTCCAATGCCTCACGCATTGACTGTAAATCACGGAGCTTCAGGTCGATTTCAGCCAACTTGGCGTCCACAAGGGTTGTTGCCTTCTTCGACGCTCGACGCGGGACTTTGCGGAGAGACAACAACTCTTTAACTTCCTTGAGCGAGAATCCGAGTTCCTGCGATCGCTTGATGAAGCGGATCAACTCAACCGTATCGGGGGGATACTCACGATAGCCGGACGCCCGCCGTGGCGGTTCCGGCAGAATGCCTTCACGCTCATAGAAACGCAACGTCTCGACATTGACTCCCGCCCGCTTGGCAACTTCTCCCGTTCTCAATCGCATTTCGTGCTCCTTGGTTTGATGTCATCATATTCATCTTACGCTCTGTACCAAGGTACGGAGTCAAGCTGCAGCGAATTGATCGAGAGTAATAGCGGAGGAATTCCTGACGAAACTGTTCTTGCTAGATTGGACCATCAAACGCTTCTTGCTCAACCTGTTGCCCATTTCCATCAAGACGGCTCTTATTGTCTTTTTGTTGCTTGGGATCGCCCTCTAGGCATCGCGCAGCAGCCAGCCTGGCACGCCACGGATGAAAATCAGCATTCCCAACATCTCCACGAAAGCCTGAATCACGATCACTGCGACGGCGAGGTTCCATTCGGGCGGAAACGCCAGGGCCAGTGGTAGCACCACAAACGAATTGCGGGTGCCGGTACTGAAGATGACGCCTCGGCCTGCTCTGGGCGGCAGGGAATAGAGCCAAACCGTCAGCCGACCAATAGCCGCCGCCAATACGACATACAGGACGAAAACCAACGTCACCTGCGTCAGTTGCCGGGCGTGGTCTAAGACCTGCTGAATCTGAGAGGAGGCGATCACCAGCACGACCAACGCCAGCAGGACGACCGGCAGCGGACTGGACATGCCGATCCAGCGGGCGACACGTTCGTTCCGCTTGCCCCACCATTCGGTCAGCCACGCCAGCAAGAGCGGCAGCATGACCAAGCCCACGAACGCCTGCAGAAATGGGCCTGTCGTCACGATCCGGCTTGTGTCACTTTCCAGCAGCAACCACAGAAATACGGGCAACAAGACGATCTGAGTTATCAGCAGCAGCGGGGTCGCCGCCAGCGTCCGGTGAGCATCTCCTTTCCCCAACAGCGTGAAGGTGTTCATCCAGTCGGTGCAAGGCGTCAAGAGAACCAATGCCACTCCGAGAAGGATCGGCGGCGATGGCGGAAGGATCCACAACAAGAGCCAAACGACAATCGGCACGAAGACGAAGTTGGCCGTCAGCATGGCAGCCAGAAACGGCACGTCGGAAAGTGCCTGCCGGAACTGAAGCAGCGGCACTTGCAGAAACGTAAAGTAGAGCAGGGTGCCCACGACCGGCCAGATTACCACTTCCAGACCCGATGCTGCTTGGGGGCAAAGCAAACCCGCCGCCGCCCCGATCAACACGGCGGCGAAATAGATGGGGACTTGATGTCGTTCGAGAGCCGTCATTTCATCCCTGCCGACTCTCGCAGGGTCTCGATGACATGACAGCAGTCCGCTCGGTTGGCTTCGTTGCACTTCTCAAGCGATGATTTCAGCACTCGTTGAACGTGTCGCAAGTCCTTCAACCGCCTGCCGACTTCGGCCAGCCGATCTTCGATGAGCGACTGTACTTCACGACAAGGCAATGCAGTGTTACTCGGTGTCGAGAGGAGGGCCTTCACGTCATCCAGCGTGAAGCCGATGGCCTGGGCTGCCCGGATGAACTTCAGCTTGCGGAGCGACTCTTCGCTGTACAGTCGGTAGTTGCCCGCACTACGGTCTTCCGGCTCGAACAGTCCCACCCGCTCGTAGTATCGAACAGTCGTTGTCGGCAGGTTGGCGGCTTTCGCCACTTGGCTGATCGTGAATTGCCTCCCCATTTTGACTCCGTTGGTCATTTCTCTGCCGCTAGTTGCGTCTCAAGCGGCAGATTCTTCGAGAAAATCCCCAGGCGGCCTTGACCTTATACTTAAGTGCAACCTCGATAATAGCCGTAGAACGAGGATTCGGAAAGGGTCCTTGGTCTTGCACTCGTGACCTATACAGAAAGGTGGTTCGATGACCGCAGAATCAACCACGGCCAAGCAACTTCATTGTCCTTCCTGCGAGAAGATGGCAAATCGGGTCTCGCTGGTGACTCTACGGGCACTACTGAACGACCAGTTCGCTGCCGGAATCGGCAGCGGCGATCAATCGTGCTGCGACACCAACGGCGAGGGTTGCACGCCCATCACGGAGGACACAGGCTGGCGGTTCTGCGACTCCCCCAACTGCGACGTGGTGTACTTCTCCGAGGAAGGACACAAGCTGTTCACGAAGTCGCAACTCAAAGTCTCAGTCGGCGTGAAGGAAACCAGCGGCGAACGGCCGTTGTGCTATTGCTTCGGCCACTCGGTCAGCAGCATCAAGGACGAACTTCGCATGCAGGGACGTTCCAAGGCTCTGAAGGACATCCGGGCCAAGATGAAAGATCCCGGCTGCCACTGCGAGACCTTCAATCCGAGCGGTTCGTGCTGTCTGGGGAGTGTGACAAGAGGTATCCAAATCGCCCAAGAGGAAATGCGGATGAATGACTGGAACGTGACGCCCGCATCGACAGGCCGTGGTGAAAAGGTCGCCAAGATCGGCACTGTCGCCTCGGCGATCATGGCCTCGGCCTGTTGCTGGCTGCCGCTGCTTCTACTGGCAGTTGGCGTGTCCGGGGCCGGAATCGCAGCCACACTGGAAACATATCGCCCGCTGTTCATGGTCGTAACGTTCGGATTTCTCGGAGCAGCGTTTTACCTAACCTACCGTCCCAAGAAAGCCGCTGCTGAAGGGGGACACGGCTGCTGCCCCACGGAAGGTTCGGAGGCTGACGATTGCTGTGCCCCAACCGGCAAACGTCGCTTGAATATGATGGTGTTGAAAAAGGTCATGCTGTGGGTCGTGACGCTACTTGCCGTGGCCTTCCTGTGCTTCCCCAGCTATGTCGGTGTGTTGTTCGGTACGAATGGTGCCGCCGCCGTGACGGAGGACATGAACCAGGCTGTGTTCCAGATCGAAGGCATGACCTGTGAAGGTTGCGCTACGACGGTCGCTCAAGCGATCCGTCAGGTGCCCGGCGTCGTCGCCGTCGATGTCAACTACGAGAAAGGGCAGGCGGTCGTCGGCGTGAAACCGGGCAACCCGATCCCAAAAGAAGAGATACTAACGGCCTTGAAAAAAGCGGGATACGCTGGAGACTGAGTTTAGGGAAAACATTCGAAGCCGACGACACAACAGCAACAGAAGCCAAATGGTCAATGGGCAGCGAGGGCGAAAAGCAGACGAGCAATGCTCCGAACGAATCGCTTCGTCAAACCGTCGTGAACATCGAGGGCATGACCTGCGAAGGGTGTGCGACGACGGTTTCGGAAACTCTTCGCAACCTTCCCGGTATCACCGCTGTTCAGGTTGATCTCAACCCGGATTATTCATCAGTTCGGCGATTGTTGCCGCCGATTGTTGCCGCGTTGACTTTGCACTTGATCTTGATGCGTGGCTGGCGATGACACTGCGGTGGCCGGGGGGTTGTCAGCGCGGACCTTCCCCCTCCCGAAGTGTGATGATGACGTTTTGAGAGGACGGACAATCGTTACCAACGAAGAACAGTTTCCACATGTGCATGCCGCGGTGGCGGCTTGAAGCCGACTTGGTGGTGGGGCGGTTGCATCAGTTCGGCAGGCAAGCTCCAGCCTTGGAGGCAACTCGCCAGGATCCGCCAAAGCGGCTTCGCCGATTGAGCAATACGCAGGACAAGACGACGCGACTTCTTGATGCACAGTCCGACAACGCGAAACAGAAACTGCTGAAACCGCCTCATGTCCCAACAGCCGCCGACGGCGTCTTCCAGTTCGTTGCGGCAGATCGTCGTCAGGTAGTCAGCCAGCAAGGCCAGCAAGAAAGTCGCTTCGTTCTCCTTGAAGTTCGGCGACGAGAGATGCACGCCGATCGCTTGATTGAATTCGCCCAAGCGATCCTCAAACGTCCCGCGACGGCGGTAATGTTCTAACAAGCTTGCACCTGGCCTTTGCTGCTCACGCCAGTTCGTGACCAGAAAGAAGTAGCGGGGAAACAGGTCGAGTTGTCCGGTTTCGGGGTCGGGCTTGTCGATCACCACGAGAATCACACGCTGAGCAAACTGCCAATCCCGGGCTTGGTACTGGCCTAACTCAACGACCTTCTCGTAGCCCTCGGCCGGCGGTCGTCCCGGAGGTCGTTTCCAATGGGGTTCGGCCATCCGATCCAAGACGGCATTGGACTTCAAACGGCCCACGAAACGGCGGTTCATTTGCGTCATCCGGTCCAGGACGCTGCCGATGGTGTAGCCGGCATCGAGCCGATAATCAACATGGCACGCCATCCGCATGGCTTGCCGATGCGTTTGATCGAGAAAACCCAGCATGCCGTCGGCCATGTGAACCTGACCTTGCCGCAACATGGCGTGAATGACTCCATTGCCCAACCGCAGACCCGAGCGTGTGCTGTCGTAATCTCCACCCACGCAGAACGAAGCCAGCAGCGGGTGGTAGATCGTGCGTTGATAGTAACCGTTGTAGGCGGCTCCCTCCTGCTGGCCATGCACGTCGCTCGGAAAGCTGTCGATGTCGATCGTGGCCTGCCGCACGCGATGGTTCTGCGAACTCAACACGTGCCGCCTGATGGAGTCTCCCAGTCCGCTTTGGATCGCTCGCAGGTTCTCAGGATTCGACGTCAGGATCCGCAGCAGACGCGATTGCGTCGGTTGGCTGGCCAGTCGCTCCTCGACCACCTGATCACCCCGGCGATTCCACACAGCCATGCGAAAGGCCGGGTCATGGCAGAGCACGTCCACATCGTCTTGTGCACAGTAGCCCATCGCCATGGTATAGACACGTTCTCGGATCAGTTCCGTCAGCGAATACCGAATCCGGTCGGGATTCCGCGGGTCGGAGATTCGATTGGCGATCGAAGTGATCAATTGCGACCGCTCGTCGGCTTCTCGCAGCAGCACCACTCCGGCGTTGGAAGTGAGTCGTTGGTCGGTCGCTTCGACTTTGATGGAACGATTGAACTCAGGCTCAAAAATGTGACGCGTGTCTTCACCCATGGCGTACCCCTTCTCGTGCTTGCGGAACGAACTCGACACCCCATAAAACACGGGAAAGCACGCCTGGGTTTCATCGATTCACTACAGTGCCGGTGAATAATCCGGGCTCAAGGGAGGCCAAGCCAACGTTCAAAGCCCGGCTTGCTGCACTTTCCGGAAGCGGCAGGCTCAGCTTCGTGCAACTGAACTACGTGTGCTGACTCGGATTCGTACTGCTTATGCCGCCCCTGCCGTTTCTCAGCGACGCACGGAACTGACGGATCAGATCGTAGAGTTGGCGGAACAATCACTTCGCTCGGTCCAGTCGCTCGTTGAAGCCGAGGAAGCATCGAACGTTGCGATGCTTCAAGCGAAAGTTGAGCTTGACCAAGCTCGTGTGAATGCCGAGAACGCAGCCACCAAGTTGCAGGCGGATCGAAGGGCGTTGGCCGCAGCCGCCGGGGTTCCGGAACTTCCTTCTAATGACTTGGCGATTGACCGTGACGAAACATTTGAGGAGGCACCGTGGCAATTGCTGTTGAGTGAATTGGAAGCCAGCAGCCCCGAACTCGCGGCAGCCGGTTCAAAACTGGAACGCGCTCGCTGGTCGTTGCAGCTTGCGTGTGCTCAAGTCACGCCGAACATTACCGGACAGATTGGCGTCGCAGTGGACACCGCAACTGACGATCCCTATGGGATTGTCGGAGTCAGTGTACCACTGCCGATCCGCAATCGAAACCAAGGGAACATCCAGACCACCCGAGCGGACATCGCCGCGGCTTCGGCAGCGATTGAACAAACTCGTCTGAGCCTTGACGGCCGGCCGTCAAGGCAGATGCGGTCGGGAGGGTATCAAAATGCTCGTCAAAGGAACGAACAATTGGTATCGAAAATCGTTCCGAATGCCGAAGAAACCTACAAGCTGTCGCAGCAGGCATTCGCGGCGGGTGAGGCAGATTTTCTTCAGTTGCTGACTGTTCAGCGAACGCTTTTCACGACTCGATTGAGTGTGCTGGATGCGTTTGGTCAGGCAAAACAGGCTCTGGCCGAGATTGAAGGTCTGCTCATCACATTGCAGCCATAGACGGCAGAACGCTGAGGTCATCGGCCGATCAGGGCAATCGCATGTGTAAATCCTTTTGACACAATGACTTAAGGCAAGCAGGGCTTGAAATGCTGCCGTTTTCGGCGGCCCGAAAGACCGTAAACCTCTACCTCATAGTGGTTTACGCCATGCGATTGCCCTGATCAGCCGATTCGGCCGGACTGACCTTGCTCCGTTGTCAACCACAGCCTATACTTTGCCGTAGTCTACCCAGCTTCTAGGAAAAATTCCTCGTGATGTTCCGTCTCGCCTTCATCTCGATTATCACCTTGCGGGTGATTTTCTGTCCGTTGCTTTGCATCGGATGCGATGACG